>JBASRJ010000100.1:0-3117 GCA_049273785.1 Gaiellaceae bacterium
CGTCCAGCGCGCTTCGCCCGAGCAACGTCGCGGTCGCGGCCCACAGGGGACCGTCGCCTGCGACTCGTTCCGCCTGCAGGTAGGCACAGAGCGCGATCAGCTCAGCCAGGTCGTCGACCGCTTCGACGCTGCCGACCCGCTCGACGCGGACGAGCCCGTGCGCGTACAGGTAGTCGCCGAGGAGCAGCGCCGTGTCGTCGTCCTCCGGCGAGAAGAGGCGCGCGCGCCCATAGTGGAGAAGGTAGCCCTCGTAGATCGTCTCGACCCCGAGCGCGTAGCGGGACTCGGCCAGCGGCGAGAACACCGGCTCGCGTTGCTGTTCCTCGCGCGGCCGCAGGGCACTCGTCCACAGCTGGCTCTCGGCTTCTGCCTCGGCCGCGATCGTGTCCCACAGATCAGCCGTCGAAATCGGCAACGGCCTCGATCGTGCGGTCGATCTCCTCGTCCCCGTGCGCGAGCGACACGAACATCGCCTCGAACTGGCTCGGCGCCACGTAGATGCCGCGCTCCAGGAGATGGCGAAACAGCGCGGCGTAGCGCTCCGCGTCGCAACGCTGGGCTTCGTCGAAGTTCCGCACGGGCACGTCGGTCATGAACAACGTCGCCATCGCGCCGACACGCTGAACCCGCCCATGCGGCGCGAGCCCCGCTTCGAGTCGTGCCCCGCGCCGCTCGAGCTCGTCGTACAACGACCGGTCGTGCAACCTGCGCAACACGACGAGCCCCGCGGCAGTCGCGAGCGGATTCCCGGACAGCGTCCCAGCCTGGTACACGTCGCCGGCCGGCGCGAGGCGATCCATGATCTCGGCGCGGCCGCCGAACGCCGCGAGCGGAAGCCCGCCCCCGACGATCTTCCCGAGGATCGTCAGGTCGGGGACGACTCCGTACCGCTCTTGCGCGCCTCCGCGCGCGATCCGGAAGCCCGTGATGACTTCGTCGAAGACGAGCAGTGCGCCCGAGGCGTCACACAGCTGTCGCAGCACCTCGAGAAAGCCGGGCTCAGGGGGGACGACACCCATGTTGCCGGCGACCGGCTCGACGAGGATCGCGGCGAGCCCTTCCCCGTACTCCGCTACCGCAGCCGTCGCCGCGTCGGCGTCGTTGTAGGGACAGACGATCGTGTCACCCGTCGTCGCGGACGGCACGCCGGGGCTCGACGGGAGGCCGAACGTCGCGATCCCGGAGCCCGCGCTCGCAAGCAGCGCGTCGGCATGCCCGTGGTAGCCGCCCGCGAACTTGACGATCCGGTCGCGCGAGGTGAACGCGCGGGCGAGACGGACGACGCTCATCGCCGCTTCCGTCCCGGACGAGACGAGGCGGACCTTCTCGACGGACGGGACGGCGTCCACGATCTCGGCCGCGAGCTCGACCTCCGCCTCTGTCGGCGCGCCGAAGCTCATGCCGCGCTCGGCGGCGGCGCGCACCGCGGCGACCGTTTCCGCGTCCGCGTGGCCGAACACGAGCGGGCCCCACGACATCACCCAGTCCAGGTACCGGTTGCCGTCCACGTCCTCGAGATACGCGCCGTGCGCGCTACGGACGAAGAACGGCTCGTCGAGCCCGACGGCGCGCATCGCGCGGACAGGCGAGTTCACGCCGCCGGGAATCAGCTCGAGCGCGCGGCGGTAGAGATCGCTGCGCGTCCTCAGAGCCAGCGCGCGAGCTCCTTCGTCCAGTACGAGACGACGACGTCCGCGCCGGCGCGCTTGATCGCCGTCAGCGACTCGACCGCCGCCTGTCGCTCGTCCATCCATCCCTTCGCCGCGGCGGCCTTCAGCATCGCGTACTCGCCGGAGACGTTGTACGCGGCAAGCGGAAGATCGAATTCCTCTCGAACGGCGCGAATGACGTCGAGACACGGGAGCGCCGGCTTCACCATCAACATGTCGGCGCCCTCTTCGACGTCGAGCTCGCATTCGCGCAGGGCCTCGCGCACGTTCGCCGGATCCATCTGGTAGCCGCGCCGGTCGCCGAACGCCGGCGCGGACTCCGCCGCCTCCCGAAACGGGCCGTAGAACGCAGACGCGTACTTGGCGGAGTACGCGAGGATCGGCGTCGACTCGTGGCCGGCGTCGTCGAGCGCAGTGCGGATGGCGGCGACACGGCCGTCCATCATGTCGCTCGGAGCGACGGCGTCCGCCCCCGCCTCGACGTGACTCACGGCGGTGCGCTGAAGCAGCGCCAGGGTCTCGTCGTTGTCGACCTCGCCGCCGTCGAGGACTCCGCAATGGCCGTGCGACGTGTACTCGCAGAGGCAGACGTCCGTGAGCAGGACGAGCTCGGGATGGCGGTCCCGGAGCGCTCGCAGGGCGCGCTGGACGATCCCGTCGTCGTCGTACGCGCCAGAGCCCTCCTCGTCCTTCTCCTCCGGTATCCCGAACAGCAGCAGCGCCTTCACGCCGAGGCCGTTCAACTCGTCAGCCTCGGCGACGACGCTGTCGACGGAGTGGCGCGCAAGGCCCGGCAACTCGTCGTTCGCGAGCGGCTCCGGGCCGACGAACAGCGGCATGACGAAGTCGTCGAGCGAGAGGCGCGTCTCGCGCACGAGCCCGCGCAGCCCGCTCGTCCGCCGAAACCGCCGCAGTCGCGTGACGGGAAACGAGCTCACGGCGTACAGACTAGACCGTGCCGGTCGGGACAGGTGTGCAAGAAAAGACACACTTTCGTTACACGAGGGTCAGACCGTGGTGTTTTCAGTCCTGTTGGTTTGGCCGTCCGAGCGCGGTGTCAGAGCGCCGACTCCGTCGACGCTCGTCGCGTAGTCGATCACGCGACCAGCCTGCTCGGATGTCGATCACGCGAGCAGCCTGCGGATCGCGACCCGCGCGCCCGCGCCGAAGACGGCGCCGAGGCCGACCAGCCATCCGAGCTCCCGCGAGACGGTGCCCCAGGGATGCGTGTCGTACAGCGAGGACGAGAAGTAGCGGACGGCGTGAGCGAACGGCAGCGCGTCGCTGATCCAGCCGGCCACCGGCGCAATCTGCTTCGGCACGAGCCCGAGGAAGACGACCGGCATCACGACGAGCACCGCGACGAGCGACGCCGTCCGGGACTCGCGTGCAAGAGCGCCGAGCAGCGAGCCGAGCGCGCCGAGGGACGCGCCCGCGAGTAGCAGCC
>JBASRJ010000105.1:0-2112 GCA_049273785.1 Gaiellaceae bacterium
GGCAGGGCCAGGGCAAGCGCCGCCACCCCCGCGAGGACGCGAACAGCCCGCCCGAAGCTCACGCCAGCGACCTCCGCCCGCCGACCAACCCGATGCCCGCCAGGATCAGCGCGATCGCCGCAACGGCCAGCGCGACGATCCCGAGCGTCGAGCTCGAGTCGCCTCCGAGCGAGAACTTCGCCTCGAGCCGCGGCGAAGGTGTATCGGAGGACTCGGGACCCGACCACTCGACGACCTCGCCGTCCGAGTACGTCTGCCGGACGGTGAAGAGGTACGTCTTCGAACCGTTCGTGCTCGCATTGAAGCCGAACACGGAGTCCTCGCCGGTCGGGACCTTCCCGCCCGTCCACGTCACCTTCGTGACGACGGCGTTGTCGCCGGAGCCGGTCGACTGCACCTGCCGCTTCCAGCCCGGAGTGGGCTGGAACGAATCGATTGCGAAGCCGCTCGGCGGCGTCAGCTCGATCGACGTCGTCGTTTTCCCTGCCTTCTCGGTCGGTACCGAGAGCGTGAAGAACTGGAGCGCCTTCGCCAGCACGACGTTGGGCGTGACGACGGCGTGTGCGGACGCCGCAGCCGGTAGTGCTAGCGCCGCGACCGCTGCCGCGGCCAGCGCACGGTGGAAGCTCATGAACGTCGTTCCTTTCGTCGGGAGGCGGCGCCTGCCGCCTCGGCTCACCGGAGGGCGGTGAGCGCAGGCGGTCCGCGTGCGCGCAACCGCTGCGTCGCGAACTGCGGTTGCGCATCGGTGACCGCGACTGGGACGAGAACGGCGGAGATCGGGAATGCGATGCGGCGTTGCGTCAGCGCGCGCACCGTTCTGCGCATCCACCGGATCAGGTGCGTCGCGGCAGCGACAACCGCCGCGGCGACGAGCGACAGTGCGGCGAGCAAAGGCACTGCGTTCCGGTGGACCGGGCCGACGAGACAGTGGATTCCGTGGAACCCAAGACCCGCCCGCCAGTGCACGTACGACTCCAATGCGTCGAACACGCCGCAACTCGCGGCGAAGAGCAGGAAGGCCGAGCCGAGCACACGAGCGGGCCGGATCGGCTCAGGCGCCGGGCCGCCCGCCAGCAGGTGCCGCTCGCGCACACCGAGCGCGGCCAGCCAGACGATCGTCGCGGCGACTGCGAGCGCTCCCAGCAGCGCCACGATCGCCGTGACGACGAGGCCCGGGCCGCCGACGGCCTGTTCCAGAGTCGCCCCGACGAGCGTCGGCCGCGGTGCCAGCTGGTAGGCGAGCGTGCGCGCGGCCAGCACCACGAGCGCGCACACCGTGACCCAGGTGAGAGCCCGGAGTCTCATCGCACCAGCAGCGTGAACGGCGCCGTGAGAACTGTTCCGCCGACCTTGCACTGCAGGAAGAGCCGCCACGTTCCCGATTGTGGCAGGAGCACGCCCACGCTCAGCCGTCCGGGCGTCGACGAGTGGCCGCTGATGCGCGTGGCGCCGAACGCTCCGGCACAGCCTGGTGTGTTTGCGCCGCAAACGTGCGTGTGGAAGTACGACAGCGTCCCCGCTCGGAAGAAGATCGCGTGCGCCAGCGCTCCGAACCACGGCGCGAACCTGGCGGGGCGGCCGCTGGCATCGGTGACGGTCACGGTCAGGAAGGCCGACTGGATCGCGCGCAGCTTGGGCTTCCCGTGGATCGTGATGCGATACCCGCCGACGTCGACCGACGGCGCGAACGGCGGGATCGGCCGCGGGCTGTACGCCCCGGCGACGTCGATCGTCCTGAACAGCTGGAAGTTCCGCTGCGGACCGCTCGCCGGGTACACGTCGATGAGCACCCGGTAACGGCCCGGCGTGGCGAAGGTCATCCGGTCGGAGACGTGTCCGTCGGTCCTCACGGGCGGGTGGTGATGGATCATCGGTCCGGCGAGGTCGTCTCGCACGACGATCAGGTGAACACCGGTGTGTGGCCCGGGGCCGCGCCGGTAGCGGGTCAGAGGCGTGCCCGAGGGTTGGTCGATCGTGAACGTGAGCGTCGTCGCGCGGCCGGGCTGCACCGGCTGCGCCGGTTCGAACCCGGCCAGCTGAAACGTGCGCGCCGGCAGAATCGTCGGCGCGCTCACGTGCGACGACGAGGAGCATGCGGCGAGCACGAGC
>JBASRJ010000109.1:0-3738 GCA_049273785.1 Gaiellaceae bacterium
GGCAGGGACGCTGGGACGCGATCGGCGATGTCCGCGGCCTCGGCGCGATGCTGGCGATCGAGCTGGTTCGGGACCGCGCCACGAAGGAGCCGGCCCCCGAGCTCGCCGCCGGGATCGTCGAAGCCGCCGCCGAGCGCGGCCTGCTGCTCCTCAAATCGGGGATCTATTCGAACTGCATCCGCGTCCTCGTTCCGTTCGTGATCTCCGACGGGGAGCTGGACGAGGCGCTCGGGACCTGGGAAGACGCCCTCGAAGCGGCGCTCGGTTCGACCGCTTAACGGCGTACCGGGGCGGGTAGCTTTCCGCCGTGGTCGGTGACACCATCGCGGAGCGGTACGAGCTCGAAGAGCTCGTCGGGACTGGAGGCATGTCGAGCGTCTACCGGGCGCGCGACACGCTGCTCGAGCGCAATGTCGCGCTGAAGATCCTGCACGCGCACTACAGGTCCGACGACGCGTTCGTCGAGCGCTTCAAGCACGAGGCGCGCACGGTCGCACAGCTCTCGCATCCGAACATCGTCACGGTGATCGACCGCGGCGAGGACGACGGTCGTCAGTTCATCGTCTTCGAGTACATCGACGGAGAGAACCTCAAGGAGCTCGTCGTGCGCAGCGGCCGCCTCTCGGTGCGCGAGGCGCTGCGGCTCGCCCTCCAGGTCGCGCGTGGCCTCGCGTTCGCACACGACAACGGCCTCGTCCACCGCGATGTCAAGCCGCAGAACGTGCTGCTGAACGGCGACGGACAGGCGAAGGTGACCGACTTCGGGATCGCGCGGACGCTGGACGTCGAGGGCGTGACCCAGACGGGCACCGTCCTCGGGACGTCCAACTACATCGCGCCCGAGCAGGCGAGCGGCCAACCGGTCGACGTGCAGACGGACGTCTACTCGCTCGGCGTCGTCCTCTACGAGCTGCTGGTCGGCGACGTCCCCTTCCCGGGAGAGAACTTCGTCGCGGTGGCGACAAAGCACGTCAACGAGCCGCCGCCAAATCTCCTGGACGTCCGCAAGGGCGTGCCGCTCCGCCTCGCCGCGGCCGTCGACCGCGCGCTCGAGAAGGATCCGGCGCAGCGCTTTCCGACGATGGACGCGTTCGCCGCCGAGCTCGAGGCCTGCCTCGCGGCGCTCGACACGCCGGGTGATGTGGACGACGGCAAGACGATCGTCACGCGGCGGCCCATGGTGGCGCAGCCTCGCCGCCGCCGCAAGCAGGTCTCACGCTGGGCGGTCGGCTCGGTCCTGCTCGGGATGCTCGCGCTGGCGGCCGTGATCGTCGGCCTGCTCGCACTGCAGGGCATCCACGGCGGCGGCGGTGCGCCGTCGCAGGCGGCGACCATCCATCTGCAGGGAGCCGGCTCCTGGGATCCCTTCGGGGACAATCAGGAGCACAGCTCGGCCGCGCCGAATGCGACGGACGGCAAGGAGTCCACGTACTGGGAGACCGAGCACTACAACTCTTTCACCAAGCCCGGCGTCGGCCTGTTGCTCGATGCGGGCCGCCGAGTCAAACCACACGGGATCACGATCAAAACGGGAACGCCGGGTTTCACCGCCGAGATCAAGGCCGGGAACGACCTCACCGGAACCGACTTCCACACGGTCTCGAAGGGGGGCCCGCAGACGATCAACGGGGAGACGACGATCGAGCTCGACCTGCACTCCGCGCAGCGCTACTTCGTCGTGTGGATCACGAAACTCTCGCCGGGCAAGAGCTCGGTGCAGATCAACGAGGTCAGCGCGAGCTAGTACTTCAGGTTGGAGCGCCGCTCGCGGCGCTCGAGCGCGAGCGCGATCAGACGCTGCAGCAGCGCCTCGTACGGCACGCCCGACGCTTCGAACAGCTTCGCGTAGACGCTCGTCGACGTGAAACCCGGGATCGTGTTGAGCTCGTTGACGACCACCTCGCCGTCGACGACGAAGCAGTCCGCGCGCGCCATCCCTTCGCACTCCGTGACCCGAAAGGCGTCGACCGCGACCTCCTGCACGCGCGCGACCGTCTCCTCGGGGATGTCGTCGGGCGGAATCACGAGCTTCATCCCGCCCTCGTCGTACTTCGACGCGTAGTCGTACCACTCGTGTCCGAGCGGCACGATCTGGCCCGGCAGCGAGGCGATCGGGTCGCGGTTTCCCAGCACGCCGACCTCGACCTCGATCCCGTCCTGGAGCTCCTCGATCAGGATCTTCTCGTCGTGCGTGAACGCGAGGTCGACACCTGCGCGCAGCTCGCCGTCGTCGTGCGCCTTCGTGATCCCCACCGATGATCCAAGGCGGGCGGGCTTCACGAACACGGGAAACACGAACGGATTCTCGATCGCGTCGCCGGTTCGCAGCGTGACACTGCGTGCGACGCGGATGCCGCTCTCGCGGAGCACCTTCTTGAAGAGATCCTTGTCCATGCAGAGGGCCGACCCTGCGACCCCCGCTCCGACGTACGCGACATCCGCGAGCTCGAGCAGCCCTTGCACCGTTCCGTCCTCCCCGAAGGGCCCATGGAGGATCGGCAGGACGACGTCGACGGATCCAAGCGCGGCCGGAGCATTGTCGGCAGGCACGGGCAACGTCTCGGCGACCGAACCGTCGCCCGAGCCGAGCTCCCAACGCCCGTCGCGGCCGATCGCGACCGTGACGACGTCGTACTCGGCCGGGTCGAGCGCCTCGAGGACGGAGCGGGCGGAGGCGAGGGAGATCTCGTGCTCGCTCGAGCGGCCGCCCGCCAGAACGGCGACGCGGATCCGAGCCATTAGGGCGGCGGGGCGGGTGACAGCTTCCCGACGACGATCGTCACGACCGTCCCCGGCGGCGCCTGCGTGCCGCCGGCCGGGTCCTGGGACAGGACGATGCCGTCCTGCGACTGGTCGGTCGTGGGCTGCGTCACGATGTGGACGCGGAAGCCGGAGGCCTTCAGCTGCTCCTGCGCGGACGTCTGATCCTGGCTCGTCACGTCCGGCACGGCCGAGGTCTTCGGGCCCTTCGAGACGCTCAGCGTGATCGTCGAGCCTGGTGCCGCCGAGGTCCCGGAGGCCGGGCTCTGCGCGACGACTGTCTCGGCCGGCTGATCCGACTGCACGTCCTTGCGCGCGACCGCGAAGCCGGCCGCCTGCAGCTGCGAGCTCGCGGTCGCGAAGCTGGCACCGACGACGTTCGGCACCGCAACGGGCTGCGGCCCCTTCGAGACCTTCAGCTTGATCACCGATCCCTGATCCACCGACGCTCCGCCGGTCGGCGTCTGGGCGATCACCGTCCCCGACTTCTGGTCCGAGGTGACCTTCGTGATCTTCCACTTCAGCTTCGCGTCGGCGAGCCTCGAGACCGCGTCGGTCGAGTCGAGACCGACGACGCTCGGAACCGTCGTCTTCGGCGCACCGGTCGACGTGTAGATCGTCACCTCGGCGCCCTTGTTCGTCTTCGCGCCCGGCACCGGGCTCTGCCGGAAGACGTACGTCTCCGGGATGTCGGGGTTCGGCTGGCGCACGACGTTCGGGATCAGCCCGAGCGAGCGGATCTTCTGGTCGGCGAGGATCTCCCGCAAGCCGACGTACCGCTCGACACGGACCGACTTCGCGCCGCTGATCTGGTTCTGGATCTCGTTGTAGAGGAAGTAACCGCCGACGATCGCGGCCGCGACGAACAGGAGCGCGAGCAACCACGGCCAGAACGCACGCCGGCGCGGCTCGTCGTAGTCGTAGTAGGCGGCCGGCGGCGCGTACGGAACCGGCGCGCGCGCCTGCGTGATCGCCGTC
>JBASRJ010000110.1:0-9963 GCA_049273785.1 Gaiellaceae bacterium
AGCAGGGAACGAACCTCGACGACCTGCTCGAGAAGGTGCTGCTAGTCGCGGACCTCGAGATGGAAGGTCTCAAGGCGAATCCGAACGCGGAGGCATCGGGCCCGATCATCGAGTCACGCCTGGACGTGGGCCGCGGGCCTGTCGCAACGATGCTCGTCCACCGCGGCACGCTCCGCGTCGGCGACGCGATCTTCGCCGGCGACGCCTGGGGCAAGGTCCGCGCGCTCTACAACTACCGCGGCGAGAAGCTCAAGGACGCGAAGCCGGGCGAGCCGGTCGAGATCCTCGGCTTCGACAAGCCACCGTCCGCCGGGGAGCTGGCGCGCGTCGTCGAGAACGAACGGCGCGCCCGCGATCTCGCGAACGTGCGCGGCGATCGTCTGCGCCGCGAGCAGCTCGCGCAACAGCGGCCCGCAGGCGTCTCGCTCGAAGGGCTGTTCGAGCAGATGCAAGCCGGCGCAGTCCAGGATCTCAACCTCGTCGTCAAAGGCGACGTTGTCGGCTCGGTCGAGGCGGTCGTGAGCGAGCTGGCGAAGATCCAGCACGCTGAGGTGCGGGTCAACGTCATCCACCAGGGAGTGGGTGGCATCACGGAGAACGACGTCATGCTCGCCTCAGCCTCGAACGCCATGATCGTCGGCTTCAACGTGCGGCCGAACGCAGAGGCCCGATCGCTCGCGGAGCGCGAGAACGTCGAGATCCGCCCCTACCGCGTGATCTACGACCTGACGAACGACATCGAGCAGGCGCTCGTCGGCATGCTCCGCCCGGTCGAGCACGAGGAGACGCTCGGCGAGGCCGAAGTTCGCGCGCTCTTCAAGGTGTCGCGCCTCGGCACGATCGCGGGGTGCATGGTGACGACCGGCGTCGTGCGTCGCGGCGCCCGCGTGCGCGTCGTGCGCGACGGGACCGTGATCTACGAGTCGTCGATCGCGCAGCTGAAGCGGTTCAAGGACGACGTCCGCGAGGTCAGCGAGGGCTTCGAGTGCGGGATCCTGCTCGAGGGCTTCAACGACGAGAAGGAGGGCGACGTGCTCGAGGCCTATGAGACCCGGCAGGTCGAGCGCACCGATCTCTCCGACGCGCCCGCTGCGGCTCCCGCAGCGACGTCGTAGGGCCCTCGGCCCGCACGCGTGGGCGCTGGCTTCGTCGGCATTCTCTCCGTCGAGCTGCACTTCCCGGAGGCGGGATCGCTGAAAGGAAAGCGGAAGTACGTCAAGTCGACCAAGGCGCAGCTGCAGAACCGTTTCGGAGCGTCCGTGGCAGAGGTTGACTTCCACGATCTCTGGCAGCGCTCACGCCTGACGTTGTCGTGCGTGGCGCGGGAGGAACGGGAGGTGCTGCGGCTGCTCGACGAAGCGGAGCGGTACCTGCACGGTCAGGAGTTCGAGCTCGTGCGCGCCGAGCGCGACGTCGTAACCCTCGACTAGAGGAGGCCCTGCAGGATTGCCGCGGTCCCCGCGACGAGGAGGATCGCCCCGATCGCGTGTAGGAGCCGGCGCTCGTCGAGCTGACCGGTCAGCCTTGCTCCGAGCAGCGCGCCAGGTACGGAGGCGGCGGCTCCGACGGCAAACAGCGTCCAGTCGACGCCGCTCGGCGCGTGGGCGGCGATCCCGGCAACGCCCACGCAGACGCCGACGACGAGGTTGGTTCCGATCGCGCGCAGGGCGTCTGCGTGGACGAACCGCAGAAGGGCCGGCAGCCGAAGCGAACCGAGGATCAGCCCGACCACACCGCCGAGGAAGCCGATTGCTGCGCCCGTCAGCACGGCGGCGGGGACGCTCTCGGGCTCGCTCTCTGCCGCCGGCCGGCGTCGCGGCCGGAACAGGTCGAGGCCGAAGACGATCAGAACGGCGCCGATCGCGATCAGCAGCGCGTTCCCGGGAACTGCCCCGGAGACGATCGACCCGGCGATCGCTCCGGCAACCGACGCCGGAGCCATCCAGAGGACGAGCCGCCAGTCGACGCGCCGAGAACGGACGTGCGCGAGCGCCGCGGTCGCAGCGGCAACGCCGGAGATCCCGATGTTCGCGCCTGCACCAGCCGCCGGGCTCGAAGCGGCGAAGACGATCACCGGCAAGCGGATGTTGCCGAGAACGAGCCCGACGAGCCCGCCCACAAGGGCGGTGGCGAAGCACCAGACCCCAACCGCAGCGAGAACGAGGGTGTGCAACCGGTTGAATATCGCGCATGACCGATCGAATGCGCCGCGTGAACGAGTCCGTCCGGCAGGTCGTGTCCGAGGCTGTCGGGCAACTGAAGGACCCCCGGATCGGATTCGTCACCGTCACCGGCGTCGAGACCTCGGCCGACCTGCGCCACGCCCGCGTCTTCGTTTCGGTCCTCGGCACCGAGCGGAGGCGCGAGCGGGCACTGGCCGGCCTGCAGGCCGCGCACTCGGTTCTGCAGGCACAACTCGCGCGCGAGCTCCGTATGAAGAGGACTCCGCAACTCGCGTTCGAATACGATCCGTCGGTTGAGCGGGGGGTCCGGATGACGAAGCTGATCGATGAGCTCGCCCCAGACGACAGCGAGTGATCTCACCGCGACCGTGGATGCGATCCGCGGTCACGAGCGCTTCACGCTGACGACCCACGAGAATCCGGACGGGGATGCACTGGGCTCACTCCTCGCGATGAAGCTCGCACTCGATCAGCTCGGCAAGAACAGCGTCATGGTCCTCCACAGCGAGGCCCCGCTCCCAGGTGAATACCACTTCATGCCGCTCGCGGAACTGCGACGTCGCTGGCCGGACGACGTGTCCGAGCGCATTCTCGTGGCGCTCGACTGCGCGAACGAAAGCCGGATCGGCGACGAGGAGGTGCTGGGGCGCGTTCCACTCACTCTCGACATCGATCATCACCACGACAACACGCGCTTCGGCGACGTCAACCTGATCGTCTCCGACGCGTCGTCGACGGGCGAAGTGCTGCGCGACCTGTTCCGAGAGCTGGGTGTCGAGCTGACACCCGTGATCGCTGAGGCGCTCTACATCGCGCTCGTCACCGACACGGGACGGTTCCAGTACACGAACACGACACCCAAGGCGTTCCGGCTCGCAGCGGAGCTGGTCGAGGCGGGCGCTGACCTCCATCGCGTGTTCCAGGGCGTGTACGAGTCCGTGCAGTTCGCCAAGCTGAAGCTGATCGCCCGCGCGCTCGATCGAGCGCAGGTCTACGAGGGCGGTCGCATCGTGATCTCGTATCTGCTCAGGACCGACTTCGCTGAGGTCGGAGCAGCCGAGCCGTACTCGGAAGGGATCATCGACGAGCTGCGCCGCGTCGAGGGGGCGGACATGGCCGTGCTGATCCGTGAGCCACCGCGGGAGGGCGGACCGACGCGGCGCGTCAGCCTTCGCGCGAGTGTCGACGAGCTCGACGTGTCGGCGATTGCGCGCAAATCGGGTGGAGGCGGGCATCGCCAGGCGGCCGGCTTTTCGAGCGAAGCGTCGATCGAGGAGATCACGGAGTTCGTGAGACGGGAGTTTGCCGCCGCGCGCTCCTAACCCGGCCGGCATCGTCCTCGTGGACAAGCCGGCGGGGCCGTCATCGTTTGCGATCGTTGCGAATCTCCGACGGCGCACGGGCGCGCGCACAGGTCACGCGGGAACGCTCGATCCGTTCGCGACCGGACTCTTGCTGCTGTTGTCCGGTTCGGCAACTAAACTGGCGTCATGCTTCGTTGGCCTCGACAAGCGCTATGTCACGGATGTCGACGTGACGGCGCGAACCTCGACGGGCGATCCCGAGGGGGAGGTCGTCGATCGCTCGGACCCGCCCTCGCCGGACGAGCTGGCCGAGCGGCTCGCGCGCCTCCGCGGTGACATCGAACTGCCGATCCCGGCCGCGTCGGCGGTCAAGATCGGCGGTGAGCGCGCCTACAAGCTCGCGCGCCGCGGTGTCGCTGTGGAGATGCCGTTGCGTCGGTCGCGCGTAGACGCGCTCGACGTCATCACGTATAGCAACGGCATCGTGAGGCTCGACCTGCGTGTCAGCTCCGGGACGTACGTGCGGGCGATCGCGGACGCGCTCGGAGGTCACTGCCGGACACTTCGGCGACTGGAGATCGGTCCGTTCTCGGTCGAGGAGGCGGACGCCGAGCGCATGATCCCGCCGGACGAGGCACTCGCGCGCCTCCCGTGAACGTCGCGCGCCATCCTGAGGAGCTGCCTGCGGCCGACCGGGCGATCGCGCTCGGCAGCTTCGACGGTGTGCACGTCGGTCACCGGCGCGTGCTCGAGACAGCACGTGCTGCCGGGCTGAGGACGACCGTCGTCACGTTCTGGCCGCACCCGCGTATCGTGCTCGGCAACCGGGTCGAGCTTCTGACGACGCTCGACCGTCGACTCGAGCTGCTCGCCGAGACGGGGATGGACGAAGCGCTCGTCGTCGAGTTCACGTCGGAAGTGGCGCGCCTCGAGCCGCGCGAGTTCGCCGAGTCACTCCTCGAACGAATCGGGACGCGTGTGATCGCCGTCGGCGAGAACTTCCGGTTCGGGCACGGCGCCTCGGGGACGCCCGCGGTCCTGGACGAGCTGGGGTTCGACGTCCGCGAGGTGCCACTCTCGGAAGGCGTGTCGTCCACGCGGATCCGGCAACTCCTCCGGGCGGGCGACGTCGAGAGCGCGGCGAAACAGTTCGGTCGGCCGGCCGAGGTCGAAGGCGTCGTCGTCCTCGGCGACCAGCGGGGCGGGACGCTCGGCTATCCGACCGCGAACCTCGATGTCTCTGCCGACATGATCGTGCCGGCGTACGGCATCTACGTCGGATCCGCGCTCGGCCACCGCGCTGCCGTCTCGATCGGTGTCAACCCGCACTACGGTGGCTCGGAACGGCGTATCGAGCCGTACCTGCTCGACTTCGACGGCGACCTGTACGGCGACCGTCTGATCGTCGAGCTGTGGCAACGCCTCCGAGACGAGCGTGCGTTCGGCAGCGAGGAGGAGCTGGTGGCGCAAATGGCCGCGGACGTCGAGGCTGCGCGTCTGGCCAAGCGGCCGGTCTGATCCAGAACGCAAGTTTCAACTCGCATGCGCATCAGTTGAAGGTTGGACCCGCCACCGCTTCCCGCCGAGCTCGTCCGCTGCGTGACGTGCCACGCCGTCTACGAACAGACGGCCAACCCGTCAGCAGATGCGGCTTCCCAGGCGTGTCCGGAGTGTGGCGGCGCCGCGTGGCTGGCTGCCCAGATCCCACCGCCCGAGTCCGCGCCCGCTGCTCCACCGTAACCCTCGGGCACGCCGCAAGTTTCCACAAAGGGCGGAGTCATCTTCGGGGTGGAAGCGAATCCGGGAGACGAAGGACCGACCCTGACGGTGCTGGAAAGCGTCCGCTGCCTCGAGTGCGGAGCTGTCTACGCCAAGCCGTCAGGAGGGGGAACCGTGCGGCAGAACCCCGGGTGCCCGGATTGCGGTTACGTCGGGTGGGTCGACGTTGACTCGGGGCTCACGGAAGCGTGGCCGACGCACCGCTCCGCCGAAGGTCGGCAGCCGCGCCGCGCCGGCTGACGACGCTGACGCCGCCGAAGTAGTGATGGCGCGCCGGCCACCGGCGCACCGTCCAGCCGCGCTCGTTCAATGACGCGAGCGCGCTCTCGTCGACTCCCGGTTCTGCGTGTAGGGTCGAGTCGGCGGGGTGAAAGCGGGGGCGCTCGACTGCGGCGTCGGCCTCCAACTGCTCGTCGAGGATGCCCGATACGACTCCGAGGAGCGCCGTTCGCAGTCGTGTCCCACCGGCTGCACCTGCCGCCAGCTCGATCCGGCCGTTCGCGAACGCCAGCGACGGTGCCATCATGCTCGCCATTCGCTTCCCTGCCACGAGCGGCCCACGGACGAGGTCGGTCTCTCCGAGCATGCTGTTCAGGTGCAGGTCGAAGCCGGGCAGAAAATCGCCCGAACCGAGACCGAGACTCGTCGTCAGGACACAGGCGTTGCCGTCCGCGTCGACCACTGTCGTGTTCGTGGTGTGCGAGTCGACTCCGTTCCCCCGGAACACGTCCACGAGCGCAAGGACCCGTTTCGTCGCGTCGAGACCGCCGAGCCGCGGAAGGCGGGGCGCTGTTTCGGGCACGCCCGACAGCCCTCCGCGTGTCAGAAGCGTCCAATCGAGGTACGCGGCGCGAACGGGTTCCGACAAGTGCGGCTCGTAGCCTTCGAGGTCGGCGCGCGTGACGAGCCCGCCGCGTTCCGTGCACAGCGCAACCAGCGCGTCGGCGATCGTCCCGCGATAGGCCGACTCGGCCCCCTCCGCCGCGATTGCCTCCAGCGCCGCGACGAGGCCCGGCTGCTCGAGCCGCTCGCCTGCCCGGAGCAGCTCGCCGCCCGGGGCGTAGATGCGCGCACCCTCGTCCATCGTCATCACCGGCGCGAGCATCGCGAGACACGCGGCATGCGCAGGCGGGAAGTCGACGCCTTCACGCGCAAGCCGTAACGCGGGCTCCACGAGCCGGGGCCAAGGCATCCGCCCGTGCGCACGCCACAGTGCTGCGAGCCCTGCCGGCAAGCCGGGCGTTCCGCACGTGGCCGCACCGATCGCGTAGTGCACGAGCTCTTCGCCGAACGTAACGTCGAGGTGGACGAGTTCCGGCTCGCGCGGCGCCGCGCCGATTCCCGGCACGGCCACGAAGCAGTCGAGATTCCGGGCGCGACCCGCGGCGGCGTCCCAGTAAATCGCGTGCCCGCCGCCGAGGAGCCCGGTCATGACCGTCTCCGAGACGCACGAGGCGAGCGACGCCGCAACCGCCGCGTCGGCCGCGCTGCCGCCGTCCGCGAGAATCTCGATCCCCGCGTCCGTCGTTGCGGGGTGGCCTGCCGCTATCGAGGCTTTCATCGGGTCTCTTTTATCGGCGGTGCGCCCGGTAGGTTGCAGGAGGGTGAACGTCTCCGAGCAGACGCCGCTGTTCCATGCCCGCGGGCTCGCCATAACGCTTCGACGATCTCCCCGCCGTCGGGCAGCTGGCAGCAGCTCGTCAACGTCGCCTATCTCGCAGCGATGGGCCTCCTCGGACTCGCGATCACGGGCCGGCGGATCGGCAAGCTGCTCCTGAAATAAGCGCCTGCTACCCTTTCCCGCGACCGCAGCCGCGGCTTTCCGCCTGCTTCCGGCGGATTGCTGGGACTGACGACCACGGAGGTGACATGAGTCTCACGAAGGAAGCCAAGCTGGAGATCGTCAGGAAGCACGGGGAGAGCCAGGAGGACACGGGCTCGACCAAGGTGCAGGTCGCGCTGCTCACGCAGCGGATCAACGAGCTGACCGAACACCTGCGCGCGCATCCGAAAGACCACTACTCGCGCCGCGGCCTGCTCAAGCTCGTGGGCCGGCGCCGCCGCTTCCTCAACTATCTGCAGAAACGCGACCTGGAGGGATACAGAGCATTGATCAAGGAGCTAGGGCTCAGGCGCTAGCCCAAGGTAACCAGGGAGTTTGGAGATTCGAGCGAGCGCCGTGATCGACGCTGACTCGAGTCCCCACTCTCCCGCAAAGGAAAGTGGAGGACAACTGATGGCGATTGCCACCGAACGCCAGGCCACGGTCAGCGCGGCCGTCGGCGGGCAGGAGATCACGTTCGAGACCGGCAAGCTGGCGAAGCAGGCCGACGGCGCTGTCGTCGTCCGCAGCGGCGAGACGATGGTGCTGGCGACGGCGATGGGGCGGCAGGAGCCGCGCGAGGGCGCGGACTTCTTCCCGCTCACGGTCGACGTCGAGGAGCGCATGTACGCCGCCGGGAAGATCCCCGGCGGGTTTTTCAAGCGCGAGGGGCGTCCGACCGAACGGGCGATCCTCACCGCGCGGATGATCGACCGCCCGATCCGGCCGCTCTGGCCGAAGGGCTACAAGAACGAGACACAGGTGATCTGCACGGTGCTCAGCGCCGACCTGGTCACCGCGCACGACATCCTCTGCATCAACGGCGCATCCGCGGCGTTGATGACCTCGCCGCTGCCGTTCCTCGGCCCGGTCGGTGCAGTGCGGATCGGCCTGATCGACGGCGAGCTCGTCGTCAACCCGACGCTTACGGCAGTCGAGGAGCATCCCGAGCTCGACCTGATCGTCGTCGGGACGCCGGAAGGCCTGACGATGGTCGAGGCCGGGGCGAACGAGGTCCCCGAGGATCGGCTGCTCGAGGCGCTCGACCTGGCGCACGCCGAGATCAAGAAGATCTGCGAGGCGCAGGTCGACCTGCAGCGTCAAGCGGGCAAGCCGAAGTGGCTCGACGCCTCGACCACGGAAGAGATCGAGCGCGAGCACGGCGATGCGATCCGCCAGCGGATCAACGCCGAGGGCCTCCGCGCGGCCGACGCGGTCGTGGAGGAGTTCCTTCCTGCTCTCAGCATGGATTCGACGGAGGACGACGTCCGCCGGCTGACTCAGCAGAAGCTGAGTCTCGCCACCGTGCTCGAGCGCGTTCGCCTCGATGCGGTTCTCGCCCCGGTGCGCGCCCAGTTCGAGGCGGACCTCCGCGCGCTGACGGACGCCGAGCAGGATTCGAAGGAGCTGAAGTCGGCGAAACGGCAGCTGCTCTTCGACCGGATCATCGAGACCGTCCAGTTGCCGTTTCCCGTCGGGCCGTCCGTCGGGGAAGGCGAGGCTGCGACGGCGAAGGACTCGATGACGAAGAACTACGTCAAGAAGGCGGCCGAGGCGATCTACAAGGAGCTCGTTCGGCGCAAGATCGCCGTCGAGAAGAGCCGTCCCGACGGTCGCAGCCCGGACGAGATTCGTCCCATCTCCTGCGAAGTGGGAGTGTCGCCTCGCACGCACGGCTCGGGCCTCTTCACGCGCGGTCAGACGCAGATCATGTCGCTGCTGACGCTCGGAACGGCCAAGGAAGGCCAGCGGATCGACGATCTGTCGCTCGAGACCGATCGGCGCTTCATGCATCACTACAACTTCCCGCCCTACTCGGTCGGGGAGACGGGCATGATGCGCGGCCCGAAGCGACGCGACATCGGCCACGGCGCGCTCGCGCAGCGAGCGCTCGAGGCGATGATTCCGCCGTCCGATGAGTTCCCGTACACGATCCGCATCGTCTCGGAGACGCTGGAGTCGAACGGCTCGTCCTCGATGGGCTCGGTGTGCGGCTCGACGCTCGCGCTGATGGACGCCGGCGTTCCGATCAAGGCGCCCGTCTCGGGGATCGCGATGGGCCTCGTCAAGGAGGGCGACGACTACGTCATCCTCACGGACATCCAGGGCGCCGAGGATCACCTCGGTGACATGGACTTCAAGGTCGCGGGGACGCGCGCCGGGATCACAGCCCTGCAGATGGATATCAAGATCACGGGCGTCACGCGCGAGATCATGCAGAGTGCGCTCGAGCAGGCGAAGCGGGCGCGCGAGATCATCCTCGACAAGATGCTCGAGGCGATCCCGGAGGTTCGCTCGGAGCTGAACGAGAACGCGCCGCGGATCTCGACGGTGAAGATCGACCCCGAGAAGATCGGGATGGTGATCGGCAAGGGCGGCGAGACGATCCGCGCGCTCGAGTCCGAGCACGAGGTCCAGATCGACATCGAGGAGGACGGCACGATCCTCATCTATGCGACCGACGGTGCGAAGGCGAGCTCCGCGATCGCTGCGATCGAGTCCCTGACCAAGGAGCCCGAGGTCGGCGATCAGTTCAACAACGCCAAGGTCGTGAAGACGACCCAGTTCGGGGCGTTCGTCGAACTGAAGAAGGGAACCGACGGGTTGCTCCACGTGTCGAACGTCGGCCCGGGGCGGGTCGGCCACATCGAGGACGTGATCCAGCGCGGGGACATCCTCGACGTGCTCGTGCAGGAGGTCGACAAGGCGCGCGGCCGCATCGGCCTGAAGCTGATCCAGAAGCACGAGAACGGTGCGACTGTCAGCCCCGAGGAGCTGATCGAGCGCGCCAAGAACGCACCGCCTCGCCCGCGCGAGGAGGAGCGTCCCCGCGACCGGGATCGCGGCCGCGGTGGTCGCGGCGGCGGCGGTCGGG
>JBASRJ010000114.1:0-54534 GCA_049273785.1 Gaiellaceae bacterium
CGGCGAGCTGATCGACTCGGTCTACCTGTTCAACAAGTACGCCAACCCGATCCACTACGACGCGTGGATGGATCTCACACGCGTCGTCGAGTGGGTGTGCGATAACTGGGACCAGGCCGACGAGGGAATCTGGGAGGTTCGCGGCGGCCGGCAGAACTTCACGTACTCGCGGCTTATGTCGTGGGTCGCGCTCGAGCGTGCGATCCGGATCGCGACGCAGCGCGGTCTCCCGAGCGACCTCCCGCGATGGCAGAGCGAACGGGACCAGATCTACACCCAGATCATGAACAAAGGGTGGCATCCCGATCGGCAGGCCTTCGTCCAGCACTACGACACGAACGTGCTCGACGCCGGCGTCCTGATGATGCCGCTCGTGAAGTTCATCGCCCCCACCGATCCGCGCTGGCTCTCGACGCTCGACGCGATCGGCGACGAGCTCGTCAGCGACAGCCTCGTCTACCGCTACAACCTCGAGATCTCGGAGGACGGGCTCGAGGGCGAAGAGGGCACGTTCTCGATCTGCACCTATTGGTACGTGGAGGCCCTGGCAATGGCCGGCCGGCTCGACGAGGCCCGGCTCGCGTTCGAGAAGATGCTGACGTACGCGAACCACCTCGGGCTCTACGCCGAGCAGATCGGGAAGAGCGGCGAGCAACTCGGGAACTTCCCCCAGGCGTTCACGCACCTGGCCCTGATCAGCTCCGGGACCTATCTCGACCGGTCCCTCGGCTAGTTCGCGAGCCACGGCTCGGCCTTGAATCCCTTTTCCGGAGCCGTCATCCTTGGCCTGGCTGATACTGGCCCTTCGAGCGGAGGAGAGTGATGGGGACCAACACGCCGGTGCTGGAGGTACCGGGGCATGTTCTCGACTACCTACGTGAACAGCCGACTCTGACGCTCGCGACGGCGTCGCCGGCCGGTGTCCCCCGGGCGACCACGCTCATCTACGTCAACGAGGGCCCCACGGTCTACGTGTGGACGCGGCCCGACACGGCGACCGCCCGGCACATGGAGCAGAACCCCATCGTCTCCTTTGCGATCGACCAGTACGACGCGGACTGGCGCGGGACGAAGGGGATCCAGGCGACCGGCGAGGCGCAGGTCGTGCTCAACCCCGCCGAGGTGAAGAAGGCCAAGGAGCTCTTCCTCGCGAAGTTTCCGTCGCTCGCCGGCTCGCTGGCGGCCAACGTGTCCGTCTTCCGGCTCTCGCCGAGCGAGCTCCAGTTCATCGACAACACGATGTCGGAGGGCACGAACCGCGGCGGGATCGACTTTCATCGGGATCTCGTCTACAGCGTCTTCCGCGAGCTCCCCCAGCAGGATGCCGAGACGCTGGCCGCGCAGCTGAACACGATGGAGGTGGACGCAGGCACCGTGATCGTTCGCCAGGGAGCGCCGGCGGACAAGTTCTTCATCATCATCGACGGCGAGGTCGAGATCATCCGCGAAGACGATGGCCAGCAGCGAACGCTCGCCACGCTCACGCGCGGTCAGTTCTTCGGCGAGATGGCGATCCTGCGCGACTCCCCCCGTATGGCGACCGCGCGCGCCTCCACCCCCGCGACGCTGTTCGCGATGGAACGTGACGCGTTCCGCAACCTCGTCGCTGGATCGATGGGCACGACGCGGGACTTCGACTCGGTCATCCAACAGCGGCTCGAGGAGATCCAGATGCCGCCCTCGGGATAAGTCGCAGCAATGGCGCAGGTGGCGCGCGAGCCCGAGCTCGCCCAGCAGGAATTCAACGGTACTGACTTCCGGAACGCCCTCGGGACGTTCGCGACGGGGGTCACCGTGATCACGACGCAGGGCGTCGACCATCCGTTCGGCATGACCGCGAATGCGTTCTCGTCGGTGTCGCTCGACCCGCCGCTCATACTCATCTGCGTGATCAGCGGGACCCACGGCGCCGAGACGATCGAGCGCAACGGCGTGTTCGCAGTCAACATCCTCGGCGACGACCACGAGCCGATCTCCCGCTACTTCTCCTCCAAGGACCGCCCGCGCGGAGCGGAGGCCTTCGGCGAGATCCCGCACTTCTTCGCGGTGACCGGCTCGCCGATCCTCGAGGGGGCCGCCGGCTATCTCGACTGCCGCCTGCACGCCTCCCACGAGGCCGGCGATCATCTCGTCTTCATCGGCGAGGTGGTCGCGTTGGGCAACAATCCGGAGGCGAAGCCGTTGCTGTTCCACGGCGGCCGCTACTGCTTCGTGAAAGAGGACTGACGGTGGGAACCGCCGCAACCAACGATCGCTACGAGGACGCGCTCGCCCGGTACAACGGCGGCGACTTCCAGGCCGCCCGCGAGCTGGCGCTGCAGGGGCTGGCCGACGAGCCGAAGGACGTCAACCTGCTGCGGATCGCCGGCAAGTCGAGCGCGGAGCTGGATCTCGCCGATGCGACCGGCTACCTCGAGCAGGCCGTCGACATCGAGCCCGACAACGCGGACGCCTGGCGGGAGCTCGCCGAAGCGTTCCTCTACCAGAACCGGCTCCCGGAAGCCATGAGCGCGATCCAGCAGGCGATCGAACTACGGCCGGACGACGTGTCAGGGCTCATCGACCTCGGACTCGGGGCGCTCGCCTCGGGGCGCGTCGACGAGGCGATCTCGCATCTCGCCCAGGCCGTCGAGCGCGATCCCGGGAGCACGATCGCGCGCCGCGCGCTGATCGACGTCTACCGCGCGACCGGGAGGCACGAGGAAGCGCTCAAAGCCGCAGAAAACCTCCTGCAGCTGCAGCCGGACGACGTGCTCGCCACGCTCGACGCGGCCGAGCTCAACCTCGCCCTAGGCCGGTCGGAGAATGCGGCCGTGGAGTACGCACGGCTCACCGCGATCGACGACGAGCCCGAGCACGAGGTCTATGCCTACCACGGGATGATCCAGGCCGAAATCCAGCGCGAGCAGTGGCGCCGCGCGCTCGACCTTGCGATCGAGGCGACACGCGTCGACCGGTACGGGCGCACGACCGACCTGCTCGCATTCGTCGTCACGCAGGTCTTCGGAAAAGCCGATCGCCCCGCCCCGAGTCGCGCCGAGGTCGACGAGGCTCTCGCCGCATCCCAAGCCGAACACCGACGACTCCACACGGAGGACCATGGCTTCTAAGGTCGAGACACCCGCGAAGACGACCGAACCGGTCCAGTGGACCAGGTGTCCCTCGTGCGACGCGTTCGTCTACCACAAGCGCCTTAAGCGGAACCTCGGCGTCTGCCCCGAGTGCAACTACCACTTCCGCCTGCCCATGCAGGAACGGCTCGCGACGTTGCTCGACGAAGGAAGCTTCGAGGACCTGAGCGGCGACATCGAACCGGTCGACCCGCTCGCGTTCGCCGACTCGAAGCCGTATGCCGACCGCCTCGCCGAGGCGTTCCGCAAGACCGGGAACCGCGAGGGTGCGCTCTACGGGACGGCGACGATCGGCGGCAACCCGCTCGTCGTCGCGATCATGAACTTCGCCTTCATCGGCGGCAGCATGGGCGGCGGCGTCGGCGAGGCGATCACGCGCGGGGCCGAATTGGCACTCGAGCGGCGGCTGCCGTTCCTCGCGATCTCCGCGTCCGGCGGTGCGCGCATGCAGGAGGGCTGCGTGTCGCTGATGCAGCTCGCCAAGACGAGCCAGGCGGTGGCCCGGCTCCACGAGGAAGGCGTCCTCTTCGTGTCCTTCCTCAGCGATCCGACATACGGCGGCGTCAGCGCGTCGTTCGCCACGCTCGGCGACCTGCTGATCTCGGAGCCCGGCAGCTACATCGGCTTCGCCGGCCCGAAGGTGATCGAGCAGACGATCAGGCAGAAGCTGCCGGAGGGTTTCCAGACCGCCGGTTTCCTCATGGACCACGGTCAGCTCGACCTCGTCGAGCCGCGGGAGAACCTGCGCAACTCGCTGCGCAAGATCCTCGAGCTCCACGCCGGCGCCGATGGTCCCGCTGCCGCCGGCCTGCCCGAGGCGACGGGAGCCGCGCCGATCACGGATCCCGAGCAGCTGCCCGCGCGCGACCCGTGGGAGATCGTGCAGCTCGCCCGCCACACGGACCGTCCGAACACGCTCGAGTACATCAGCCACATCTTCGACGACTACCAGGAGTTCTTCGGCGACCGGCTCTTCGACGAGGACGCGGCGATCGTCGGCGGGCTCGCGAAGCTCGGCGACATCACGATGATGGTGCTCGGCCACCAGAAGGGCCATACGACGAGCGAGATGATGGAGCGGAACTTCGGCATGCCGAATCCCGAGGGCTACCGCAAGGCCCTGCGCCTGATGCGCTACGCAGCGAAGTTCGGAATGCCGATCGTCACGCTCGTCGACACCCCAGGCGCCTATCCGGGAATCGGCGCCGAGGAACGCGGCCAGTCGATCGCGATCGCGCAGAGCATCATGGAGATGTCGCGCTTCCCGGTCCCCATCGTCGTGGTCGTGACCGGTGAGGGCGGCAGCGGCGGCGCGCTCGCCCTGGCAGTCGGCGACCGCGTGATGATGATGGAGAACTCGTACTACTCCGTGATCAGCCCCGAGGGCTGCTCGACCATCCTCTTCAAGGACGCGGCACAGGCGCCGCGCGCCGCCGCCGCGCTCCGCGTCACGGCGCCCGACCTGCTCCGGCTCAAGATCATGGATGCGATCGTGCCGGAGCCCGAGGGCGGCGCACACACGGACGCGCTCGTCGCCGCGCAGAATCTGAAGACCGCGATCGTCACCAGCTTCCGCGATCTGCTCGGAACTCCGCCCGACCAGCTCGTGGAGCGCCGCTACGCCCGTTTCCGCATGTTCGGCACGGCCGATCAGCAGCCCGTCCTTCCGAAACTGGAGACCACCGATGCCTGAGCCGCCCCCGAAGCGAAAGCCGCCCACGAACCAGGAGCTGATCCGCGCCGTCTGGGAAGAGGCGCGCGACCTCGTCAAGCGCCTCGAAGGGAGCACGGTGCAGCGGTTCTCCGTCGAGGCCGGCGACACGAAGATCGAGATCGAGCGCCGAGCCGGCGTCGTCGTCGCGGATGCCGGCGGCGGTGGCGGCGCGATCGCCGAAGAGCGAAAGGACGGCGACAGCGCCGCCCTCGACGCAGGTCATCCGATCAAGTCGCCTCTCGTCGGGACCTTCTACCGCTCGTCACAGCCGGGCGCGCCGCCGTTCGTGAACGAAGGCGACACGGTCGACGCGGGACAAACGGTCGGGATCGTCGAGGCGATGAAGCTGATGAACCAGGTTCAGGCCGACCAGGCCGGCAAGGTCAGCAAGATCCTCGCCGGGGACGGGGACTGGGTGGAGTTCGAGCAGACGCTGATGCTGATCGAGCCGGCGGGCTAGAACGGTGTTCGAAAAGGTCCTGATCGCAAACCGAGGCGAGATCGCGCTCCGCGTCGCGCGCGCGTGCCGCGAGCTCGGCATCAAGTGCGTCGCCGTCTACTCGACGGCCGACGCCGAGTCCGCCGTCGTCCGCTTCGCCGACGAGGCCGTCCAGATCGGCCCGCCCGCGGTCGGGCGCAGCTACCTGCACATCCCGAGCCTGATCGGCGCGGCGCTGAAGACGGGCGCCGACGCGATCCATCCCGGCTACGGCTTCCTCTCCGAGGATCCGTACTTCGCCGAGATCTGCACGGACGAGGGCATCACGTTCATCGGGCCGCGTCCGGACGTGATGGAGAAGGTCGGCGACAAGGCGACGGCGCGCGAGCTGATGCAGAAGGCCGGCCTGCCGCTCCTGCCGGGAACGGTCGAGCCGGTGAACACGGTCGACGAGGCGCACGACATCGCCGGCGAGATCGGCTACCCCGTGATCATCAAGGCCGTCGCCGGCGGCGGCGGGCGCGGCATGAGCGTCGTCACGCAAGAGGAAGATCTGGCGCGGCTCTACCAGACGACGCGCGCGACCGCGCAGGCGGTGTTCAAGGACAGCGCCGTGTACATCTAGCGCTACCTGGAGACCTCCCGCCACACGGAGATCCAGCTCGTCTGCGACGCGCACGGAACCGGCGTCTACTTCGGCGAGCGCGACTGCTCCGTCCAGCGCCGCCATCAGAAGCTGATCGAGGAGGCGCCGTCGATCCATCTGAACGAGGAGACCCGGCGTGAAGTCGGCGAGGCCGCCGTGCGCGGCGCGCTCTCGGTCGGCTACACGGGCGCGGGCACGATGGAGTTCCTGCTCGACCTCGAGGGCAACCTCTTCTTCATGGAGATGAACGCCCGCATCCAGGTCGAGCACCCCGTCTCCGAGCTCGTCACGAGCACCGATCTGATCCAGGAGCAGATCCGCGTCGCCGCCGGCGAGAAGCTCTCGGTGGCGCAGGACGACGTCCTGCCGCTCCACGGACACGCGATCGAGTGCCGGATCAACGCCGAGGATCCCGACAACGACTTCGCGCCTGCGGCCGGCAGACTCGACACGTACGTGCCCCCCGGCGGCCCATGGACCCGCGTCGACTCTCACTGCTATCCCGGCTGGATGATCAGCCCGTTCTACGACTCGCTGATCGCGAAGCTGATCGTCTGGGCGCCCAACCGCGACGCGGCGATCGACCGGATGATTCGTGCGCTCGGCGAGTTCGAGATCTCGGGGCGCGGCGTGAAGACGACGATCCCGTTCCACCTCCGGATCCTGGACCACCCGCAATTCCGCTCCGGCGACGTCACGACGGACTTCGTCGAGCACTTCATGTCCGAGGAAGCCGCGGCAGCCGCGGCCGCGAGCTAAAGGAGAAGTGATGGCCAAAGGACAGGACGAGGTTGCCGCCCTCAAGCGGATCATCGAGATCACGGGAGCGCTCAACTCGACGCTGAACGTCGACGAGCTGCTGGAGCTGATCATGTCGTCCGCGGCCGAGCTGCTCGGCGCCGAGACTAGCTCGCTGCTGCTGCTGGACGAGGAGTCGGGCGACCTCGTCATCCACATCGCGACCGGCGAGCCCGGCGAGCAGGTCGAGCGGCGCCACGTCCCTCCCGGCAAGGGCATTGCGGGGGCCGTGCTGGAGAGCGGCGAGCCGACCGTCGTCGCGGATGCGAAGAACGATTCGCGTTTCTACGGCGTGATGGACGAGGCGACCGGGTTCGAGACGCGCAACATGCTCGCGCTGCCGCTCAAGGTGCGCGACCAGGCGATCGGCGTCGTCGAGGTGATCAACAAGCGCGACGGCGAGTTCAGCGATGCCGACAAGGCGCTCGCGGGCGCGCTCGCGAACCAGGCAGCGATCGCGATCGACAACGCGCGGCTGTACGCGCGACTGGCCGACGCGGTCGTCGCCTCGCGGATGTCGTACCGGCTCTAGTCCGGCGTTACTCGACCGCGGCGGTTCGCGCGGCGGCGAACGACTCGATCTTCGTCGCGGAATCGACGGCGCTCGAATCGGTCTCCATCCCGAGGATCTGCTTGACCAGGCCGCTGAGGACGCGGCCCGGGCCAACCTCGAGAAACGTCGTCGCACCTGCGCCCGCCAGCGCCTGCGCGCAGTCGACCCAGCGCACCGGGCTCGCGATCTGCGCGATCAGCGCCTCCCGCACCTGGTCGCCGCTCGTCACGAGCTCGCCGCTCGCGTTCGAGGCCATCGGCACCTGCGGGTCTCTCCAGGAGACGTCCTGCATCGCCTCCGCCATCTTCGCCTGCGCCGGCCTCATGAGCTCGCTGTGGAAAGCCGCGCCGACCTGGAGCCGGACGACCTTCTCCGCCCCCGCCTCCTCCGCGAGCTCCATCGCCCGCTCGACGCCGCTCACCTCGCCCGAGACGACGATCTGGCTCGGAGTGTTCAGGTTCGCGGGCGCGACGGTCCCGGCCGCCGAGGCCGTCTTGCAGAGCTCTGTGAGCTGCTCGATCGGGAGGCCGATGATCGCCGCCATCGTGCCGGGACGCTCCGTCTGGGCCTCGTTCATCAGCCGTCCGCGCAGGCTGACCAGTTGGATGCCGTCCTCGAACGACAGCGCGCCCGACGCCACGGCAGCGGTGTACTCGCCGAGGCTGTGGCCGGCGACCATCTCCGGCTGGAGGCCGCTGTCTCTCGCCACCTCGTTCAGCGCCAGGGACAGCGCGAACAGGGCCGGCTGGGCGACGTTCGTCTCGGTCAGCGACTCCATCGGCCCTTCGAGCGAGTACTGGCTGATCGGCACCCCCGACGCCTCGTCCGCCTGCGAGACGTAGCGGCCGTAGACCTCGGGATGGCTCTCCTTCAGGTCCGTGCCCATGCCCACTTTCTGGGAGCCCTGTCCCGGGAACAGAAACGCGAGTTTGCCCATCTCGGCCTCCCTCGGACGCGGTCGCAGCTACACCCCGGACCGAGTATCCCATGCCCTCTCCGGCTTGCCTAGGAGGGTACGACGGGCAGGAGCAGGCACGAGGGCCGCTCCGGATCGTGGAAGACGGTCTGGCGCGCGATCAGGGCGTCTCCCGGCCCGTCGACCCCCAGCGGGCTCCCCGTGTTCAGGTTTCGGTCGAAGCGGGGGAACGAGCTGCTCGTGACCAGCAGCCGAATGCGATGGCCGGGGAGGAAGACGTTGCTCGTGGCGGCCAGATCGATCCGATACTCGTAGGGCCGGTCGGGCTCGACCAGCACCTCGCGGTCGAACCCTTCGCGAAACCGGGCTCGGATCACGCCTTCCGCGACGATGATCGCCTCGCCGTTCGGCCGGACGTCGACGAGCTTCGCGACGAAGTCCGTATCGCGCGCGCTCGTCGCAGCGTGCAGCCGGAGCGCGAGCGGACCGGTCACCTCCAGCGGCTCTTCGAGCACGGCCGACGTGTAGACGAGCACGTCCGCACGGTCGTCGAGCCGCCGCTGGTCGAGCGGTCCCGAGTTCGGCTTCATCATCCGGGCGGGCAGCGAGGTCGGACCGCCGATCGTCGGCGCGGGATCGTCCGGGTCGTACAAGAACTCGTCCGGACGCTCGTCCCCGGGCGGCTCCCCTGTGAGCGCCCCATGCTCGTGCAGGTACCACGGCGTCTCGCGCGCGCGTGCAAGCGGCCAGTCGTCCTCGTCGCGCCAGCGATTCTCACCCATGACGAAGATCCGCACCGGTGGCTCGTCCCCGAGACCGTTCGCGTCTCCGCGCAGATGGTGCGCGAAGAAGCGAAGCTGCAACTCGGGCACGTCGGTCGCGTCGTTGGGCGCGAAGAGGTCGAAGCTGTGATCAGGATACGGCCCGTAGGTGCTTCCGTGCGCCCACGGGCCGACGAGGAGACGCGGAGAGGCACGTGCGAGCTCGGAGCCGGCCCGTGCCCGCATCCCGACGTAGTTCTCGAGCGTGCCGCGGATGAAGACGTCGTACCAGCCGCCGATGATGAAGGCCGGGACCTCGATCCGCTCGTAGCGACGGTTGATCGACAGCGCTCGCCAGTAGTGGTCGTCGGTCGAGTGCGCGAGCCAGTGCGCGTACAGCCGCGCCCAGACGAGATCGGAAATCGGCAGCGTGCGGAGCGGCAGGTGCCGATACACCTCGTCGAGCTTCGCGATCCCGCGCGGGTTGGTCATCAACCAGATCCAGAAGACGTTGAAGCCGAATTGGAAGGCTCCCCCCTCGTAGATCCAGCCGTTGTAGAAGTCGCTGCCGGTCACGATCGGCGAGATCGCGCGAAGATGCGGCGGCCGTTCCGCCGCGCCGAGCCACTGCACCGCAGCGGCGTACGAGCGGCCGGCCATGCCGACGTTTCCGTCGCACCAAGTCTGGGCGGCAGTCCATTCGACCGTGTCGAACGTGTCGTCGACGTCGGAGAAGAACGTGTAGAACTCGCCTTCCGAGGCGAAGCGTCCGCGCACGTCCTGGCAGACGAGCGCGAAACCCGCATCGACCGCGCGCTCTGGCTCGATCGCGGCCAGCTGGATCAGCGGCGACGTACGGTCGTACGGTGTCCGGTTGACAAGCGCGGGCACGGGCCTGTCGGTGGCCGGCCGGTACACGTCGGCGCGCAACACGATCCCGTCACGCATCGGGACCGCAACATCGCGCTCGATGACGGGCTCGCGTGCCACCGGAAAGGCGTTCGGTGCCGGTTAGCCGATCGTCGGCGGGTGAGGGCCGGGCCCTTGCGGCGCACCGACGTAGATTGCGTCGCCCTCCACCTTCACCTCGTACACGGTGACGGGCTCTTCCGCCGGTGAATCGACGATCTCCCCGGTTCGCACGTTGAACCGGCTGAAGTGCCAGGGACACGTGACGATCTCGCCGTCGAGGTCGCCTTCCGAGAGCGGCCCGCCGTCGTGGGTGCATTCGTCGCTGAACGCGGCGAAGGAGCCGTCGACGTTGGCAACGGCGACCCGTGTCCCGCCGACGTCGACGAGCTTCAACCGCCCCGCCGGGATCTCGCTCGTCTCCGCGACCTTGACGAAATCGGCCACAGTCAGCTCGACGCGGGCACGCCCGCGGCCTCGGCCCGCTCGGTCATGTCGGTCGTGCTCTCAGACGGCGGCTGCCGCCGCCGCAGCGTCATCTGCAGGCCGTGCTCGAACCCGAGGGTGATGGCCGGCTTCGGCACGACCTGGTGGCCTGGCACGACCTCCAGCTCGTAGCTCTGCAGAATCCTCGAGATCACGATCGGCATCTCCATCAATCCGAAGTAGCCGCCGATGCACTGATGGGGCCCACCCGAGAACGGGAACCAGGCGTTCTTCGAGCGACCCTCCGAGCGCTCCGGCGTGAACCGGTCCGGGTCGAACCCCTCCGGGTTGTCCCAGAAGCCGGCATGGCGGTGGCTGACGTACGAGCTGATCAGCACCTGCGAGCCGGCCGGAATGTGGAAGCCCCCCACTTCGTCGTCGTTCGTCGGCATGCGCGACATGAGCCACACCGGCGGCTGAATGCGCAGCGACTCGCTGATCACGCGCGAGAGGTACGTCAAGGGCTTGGTGTTCTCGAAAGTCGGACGTCGGCCGTTTAACCCCTCGTCAATCTCGGCCTGAACGCGTCGCAAGACCTCCGGGTGCCGCGACAGCAGCCAGAACGTCCACGCGAGGCCGACGGCGACCGTCTCGTGCCCGCCGAACATGAACGTCATCAGGTGACTTCGCACCTGGTAATCGCTCAGTCCCTTGCCGTTCTCGTCGCGCGCCCTCATCAGCGCCCCGAGCAGGTCGCTGGGCCCCTCGTCCACCTCGTGCCGGCGCGCGATCATCCGCTCCATGATCTGCTCGAGCGTGCGTCGCGATTCCTTGAAGCGGCGATTCGCCCGAGTCGGCACGTTCTCGGGCAGAACGACCGGCTGGGTGAGCAGCTTGTATGCGTATCCGATCGTGAACTCGACCGCGTCGGCCATGACGAGCGCTTCCTGTCGCCAGTCAGTAGAGAACATCGCGCCGCCGAGATTGGCCAGCGCGAGATGTACCATCTCTCGCGCGACGTCGAACGACTCGCCGCGCTCGGCATAGCCTTCCCAGTGCTCGAGCATCAGGTCGGTCTCGTCCGCGATCAGTACGTCGAAGCTCTGCAGCAGCTTCGGGTCGAACGACGGCTGCGCGAGCTTGCGCTGCTCCTTCCAGAGGTCGCCCTCGATGCAGATCAGGCCGTCGCCGACGACCATCCGCCACTTGGCTCGGACGAGCGGCGTCCGCGGATAGTTCTCGGCATTGTCCTTGAGCGCGTGCATCGCGTAGTCCGGATTCGCGAAGAGATAGATCGGGAAGAGCGGGCCGACGCCGCGGAACTTGACCAGGTCGCCGTAGTCGCGGAACCCGGCCATGAGCGTGCCGATGATGTCGTTCTTGAACCCGAGGGTGTTTCCGAGCACCGGGTGTCCGCGTGGTCCGGGCGGCGAGGGGCCCGTCAAGGCGGCGGTGGCGGGTTGCGCGCTCACGGCTCGATCATGCCATCAGGCCGGAGAAAACTCCATCGGCTTGTCGCCGCGCGCGGGATGCCGTACGGTCCGGCGATGGTCCCGACGGCTCAGCGCATGATCGACGCGTACGGCGGCGAGGAGCGCTGGCGCGCGGCAACGGCGGTCGAGGCGCACCTGACGATCGGCGGGTTGCTCTTTCGCTGGAAGCGGCGCAGCGAGGGGCGCTGGCCAAGCGTCCAGATCCGGGTCGAGGCCCACGAGCCGAAGACCAGGTTCGACCCGATCGACCGCAAGGGAAACGTGGCCGTGATGAACGGTCACGCCATCCGGATCGAGCGGCCCGACGGCACACTCGTCGAGGAACGGCCGTCTGCGCGCCCGAAGCCGTACGGCCGCAATCTGCTCGCGTGGGACACGATCGACATCGGCTACTTCTTCGGCTACACGATGTGGAACTACCTCGCGTTGCCCGCGCTGCTGCTGCGCGAGGACATCGAGTGGAAAGAGACGTCGGAGAACAACCTCGAAGCCCGCTTTCCGCCGGAGCTCCCGACGCATTCGCCGGTGCAGGCCTTTCACGCCGATCCCGACACCGGCCGGCTGCGCCAGCACGACTACACCGCGGAGCCGTTCGGCGGCTGGGCGAAGGCGGCGCACGTGATCCGCGAGCATCGCCAGTACGGCGACCTGACCTCGCCCAGCAAGCGACGCGTGAAACCTCGTGACCCGATCACCGGCGGCCCGCTTCCGTTTCCCCTGCTGATCTGGGCCGACGTCCACGAGTACCGGCTCGTCTGAGCCGCGCGAGCCGGGTTTACGCGACCGCCTTCCGATCCTTCCGCGGCGTGATCGTCATCGGCATCCCGTAGCGCGGCCGCAGCGTCACCATCGGCATCGGCTCGACCCGGTGTCCGGGCACGAGGTCCAGCTGGAAGCGCTGCACGATCATCGCGACGATGATCGTCATCTCGAGCATCGCAAACTCGTGGCCGAGGCACTTTCGGGGACCGCCACCGAACGGGAAGTACTGGAACCGATGCCAGCTCCCGGTGTTCTCCGGCGCGACGCGGTCCGGGTCGAACGCTTCCGGGTTGTCGTAGAAGTCTGTGTGGCGGTGCGTCACGTATGGACAGAGGAAGAGCATCGTCCTCGTTCCCGCCTTGAGCCGATACCCGTCGATCTCGTCGTCCTCGGCCGGCGTGCGCGGCACGAGCCAGATCGGCGGATACATCCGCAGCGCCTCTTGCAGCACCTGCCAGATGTACTGCATCTCCTTGATGTCGGCGAGCGTCGGCGGCCTGTCGCCGATCGTCTCGTCCACCTCGTCGCGGACCCTCTGGGCGCACGTCGGATCCCTCGAGAGCAGGTACCACGTCCACGTGAGGCAGACGGACACGGTCTCGTGCCCAGCGAAGATCAACGAGATCAGCTCGTCGTGGATCTCCAGGTCGCTCATGCCCTTGCCGTCGTCGTCGCGGGCATCCATCAGCAGCGAGAGCAGATCGTTCTTCGACTCTGCCCTGCGGCGGTCGGCGATCAGGCCGTAGACGAGGTCGTCGACCGTCTTCCGGGTCTCGTTGAACTTCCGCACGGAAGGAAGCGGCGCCCACTCGGGCGGGTCGATCGGCGTGAGGAGGCGTTTGTTCGTGTACTCGTTCGCGATCGTGACGGACGTGATGATCTTCTCGGCTTCCCCCGCCCAGTCCGAGCTGAAGACGGCGTTCGTCAGGATCTGAAGCGTCAACCGCTGCATCGCGACACGCATGTCGAGCGTGCGGTTCTGGTCGTCGAGCCGCTCCCACTGCTCGAGAGTCGCCGCAGTTGAGTCGGCCATCATCTTGGCGAAGCTGTCGACCCGGTCGCGATGGAAAGCGGGCTGCATCATCTTCCGCTGGCGTGCCCAGAAGTCACCCTGGCTGGTGACGAGGCCTCGGCGGAACGTCGGTTCCAGCTTGTTGATCTCGAAGTCGGGATGGTGGTAGTTGGCGGCGTTGTCGCGGAGGATGTACTGCACGTGGTCCGGGTGCGTGATCGCAATCACCGACAGAGGGCCTCGATACTGGACAACGTCGCCGTATTCGCGCCAACCATCCATCAGCGCCTGAATCACGCTGCGCCGGAATTCCGGCAGGCTGCCGATGACGGGCTTCCCCTTTGGACCGGGGATCGGCCGGCCGGCCGTGGCTGTCGCGCTCATGCCGCTGCTGCTCGCTTCTTCTTCTTGCCCCCTGTGATGCCGTGGCGCGCCTCGAGGTACGCGAACCGGAACAGGCTGCCGATCACGAAGGCCGCTCGCCCGGCCGAGCTGATGCCCTCCGGGGGCACGACGCCCATCTGACGAACGGCGCCGAGCTCGTCGAGATGCATCGAGAACATGGAGACGCGGCCGCCCTCGAGCCGCATCATGTCGATGCCGCTGATGCGGACGGCCCGGCGAGTCGGGGGCAGTCCCCGGTACGAACCAAGGTGCGTCTGCTGCGTCGAGTGCCAGCTCACCGCCACCAGGTCGTCCTCGCCGATGATCTCGTCGATCTCGAGGTGGAGATCCGGGAAGCCTTCCCGCAAGCCGCCGACGATCTTCTTCAGCGCCTGCGGTCCGTCCCCGGGATCTGCGAAGGGGACATGCACGTCGGTGTCGGGCGTGAGCAGCTCGTCTGCGACTTCGAGTTTCCCCTGGTTGATGATCTCGTCGAAGATCCGCCGAATGACCGCCTTGTTCTGATCGACCGTCGTCCTGTTCTCGTCCACTACAGTCATTCGCTTCCCTCCTGCTCCGTTGTCACGCAGTCAAAGGCGCCGTCGCCGGTTCGGACGGCGTGGGTGCGCGCTTGGACGCCACCGGGTTCAGCTTCACCAGCACACCGTCACGTTGCCGTAGCGACAGCCCCGGCTCCATCACGACCTGATGGCCGGGCACGAGCTCGAGCTCGTATGCCTGCGCCACTGTTGCGACGACGAGCTGCATCTCGGTGATCGCGAAGTTGTTGCCGATGCACTTCCGCGGTCCGCCGCCGAACGGGAAGTACTGGAACCGGTGCCAGTCCTTCGTCCTCTCGGGCTCGAACCGGTCCGGCGCGAACCCTTCGGGGTTCTCGTAGAAATCCGGGTGGCGCTGGACGATGTACGGGCTCATGTAGATGTTCTTGCCCGCGCGGATCCGATAGCCGCCGATCACGTCGTCCTCGATCGCGGTCCGCAGGTACATCCAGATCGGCGGGTAGAGACGCAGCGATTCCTGGACGACACGCCAGAGGTACGGCAGGTTCGGCAGATCGGCAACCGTCGGCGTTCGGCCGCCCAGCACGCCGGCGAGCTCCGCGCGAAGGCGCCTGGCGACGCTCGGGAACGCTCCGAGGAGGTACCACGTCCAGCCGAGCGAGGTCGCGGTCGTCTCGTGTCCGGCGATGAACATCGTCCGCACCTCGTCGCGTACCTGCTCGTCGCTCATGTGCTCGCCCGTCTCCTCGTCGCGCGCGGCGAGGAACATCGACAGCAGATCCTCCTTCGGCTCGCGCCGCCGCTCGGCGATGATCTCGTAGATCAAACCGTCGAACTCGTCGCGGGCCGCGATGTATCGGCGGTGCGCGGGCAATGGAATTCTCTCGGGCGGATCGATCGGCGAGAACAACCGGTTGCTCGCATGTGTCAGCAAGGTCGCGACGGAAGACCTGATCAGATCGGTCTTCTGCCAGATGTCGGCGCTGAACATCGCCTTCGAGAGGATCGTGATCGTCAGTCGCATCATCTCGTCGCGCACTTCGATCGGCGCGCCGCGTTCGGCCGAGCGGTCCCACTCGGTGAGCATCTCCTCCGTCGTCTCGGTCATGATCCGCCCGAACTCGGCGATCCGGTCCTGGTGGAACGACGGATCTGCGAGCCGTCGCTGGCGCGCCCAGAAGTCGCCCTTGCTCGTGACGAGGCCGTTCCCGACGATCTTCGCCCAGCGCGCGTCGAGGAACGGCGCGTGCGGGTAATTGCTCTCGTTGTCTCGCAGGATGTGCTTGATGTAGTCGGGATGCGCGACCAGGTAACTGGCCCCTGCGACGTTGAACTCGACGAGGTCGCCGTACGTGCGCCAGCCCTCGATCAGCGCCAGGCGAATGTCCCGGCGAAAGTCGAAGATGCTGCCCACCACCGGCTTCCCACGAGGACCCGGCGGCGGGCGCACTGTCGTCGGAGCGGCGCTCATCCCCGAGCGATCATGCCATCCCCAGCCTCAAAACTCCACACCGCTCCGCGGGCCGGGCAAAGCCCGAGGACGGCTTGACTCGATGCCGGTCGCGTAGGAGAGTCACGGGAAATCATGGCCGACACACGGAAAGCGATCATCATCGGCGCCGGAATCGGCGGGCTCACCGCAGCGCTCGCCCTGCGCCGCGCCGGAATCGATGCCGAGGTCTTCGAGCAGGCTGCGCGGCTCCAGGACGTCCAGGCCGGCGGCGGACTGCTCGTATGGAACAACGGCATGCGCGCGCTCCGGGAGATCGACTTGCACAATCAGGCGCAGTCGGCGGCGGCGGTGCTCGACGTGACGGATTTCAACTCCTATCGCGGCAAGCTGCTCGCGCGCTGGCCGATCGAGCAGGTCGAAAAGAACCTCGGCGTCCCGACCGTAGGCGTCGTTCGCGGTGATCTCCACAAAGTCCTCGCCGAGGCGCTCGGCGACGGCGCGATCCACGTTGGGGCGCACTACGAGAGCTATAAGGCCGACGGCGACGGCGTCACCGTCCGATTCTCCGACGGCCGCGAGGAGCGCGGAGACATGCTCATCGGGGCCGACGGTGTCAGATCGAACGTGCGTGACCACCTGCTCGGCCAGCGCAGCCTGCGCCCACCGGGCTACTGGGGAATTCAGGCGGTCGTCCACTTCGAGCACCCACTCGCACGGCGGGGAACGTTCGCGACGTACTGGGGCCCCGGCTCGCGGTTCGCTTACCACCATGTCGGAGGCGGGAGGCTCTACTGGTTCGCCGTCGAGGACGGCGACGGAAACGAGTCACCGGCCGAGCGAATCCAGATCGTCCGCGAGCGGCTGAAATCGTGGCCCGAGCCCGTGCCCTCGATCATCAGCGCGACCGACGACGCCGAAATCGCCGTGATGGACATCGTCGACGCAAATCCCGTGAAGCGATGGGGAACCGGACCCGCGACGCTGCTCGGCGACGCGGCGCATCCGATCCTTCCGAACCTCGGGCAGGGCACGTCGCAGGCGCTCGAAGACGCGGTCGTGCTCGCGCGCGCGCTGCGCGAGAACCCCGACACCGTTGCCGCGCTCCGAGCCTACGAGGATCAGCGTTCACCGCGCACCGCTGGCCTCGTCAAGTTCTCGCGCAACCTCGGGCGCCTCGGTCGCCTGAAGACGCGTCCGGCAGTCGCCTTCCGGGAGCGGTTCATGAAGGTGGGCCTCGGCCGCTTCGGCTGGAAACAGGCCGTCGCCCTGACGTCGTTCGAGTTCTGAGCCGGCGGCCGGCCGTTACGGAGCTTCGCTGAGCCCGAGGCGCTCGTGCAGTCGCCGGAGCGGAGCGGGCGCCCACCAGTTGCGTGAGCCGAGCAGGGCCATCAGCGACGGGACGAGGAACGCGCGCACGATCGTGGCGTCAATCAGAACTGCAAGCGCCATCCCGACGCCGAGCATCTTGATGAAAACGACTCCTGACGTCGCGAATGCGCCCACCGCGATCGCGAAGAGCAGCGCCGCGGCCGTCACGATCCGCCCAGTGCGCTCGAGGCCAATCGCGACGGATTCGCGCTCCGACGCGCCCTGGTCGCGGGCCTCCTTGATCCGCGTCAGCAAGAAGACGCCGTAGTCCGTCGAGAGGCCGAAGACGACGGCCGCGAGTAACACCGGTTGCGTCATTTCGAGCGCCCCCTGGCTCGTGTACTTGAGGAAACCCTCGAGCCGGCCGTCCTGGAAGATGAACACGAGGATTCCAAAGGTCGAGGTGAGCGTCACCGCGTTCATGACCAGCGTCTTGAACGGCAGCACGACGGAACCGGTCATCGCGAAGAGGATGAGCAGCGTCGCCGCCGCGAGGATCGGTAGCCCGATCGCCAGATGCGAGCCGATACTGTGGCCCTGGTCGACGAAGAGCGCGGTCTGTCCGCCGACGTACGTGGAGAACGGTGGATCGAGACGGCGGATCGACTTCACGATGCTCTGGCTCTGATCGGACAGTGCCTTGGTCTTGGAGATGACGTCGATCCTCCAGAGCCCGTCCTTGACGTTCACAGACGGCGTGACCTGGCCTACTCCCGGCAGGCTGCGCAGGCCCGAGGCGAAGCCGGTGAGCTCGCTGCGAGCCGAGGCAGGCGCTCGCGCGGCAATGAAGATCGGCGACGTACGGTTGACCGGGAAGTTGTTCTTGATCGCCTCTTCAACCTTGCGCGCGCTCTGACTCTTGGGCAGCACGCTCGAGTCGATGCCTGTGAACTTGATGCCGACGGCGGGCAGGCCGAGGAGGACGAGGAGCGCGATCGTCGCGCCCGCAACGGTCACGGGCCGCCGCATCACGGCATGCGAGAGCCGATACCAGGCGCCGGTGGGCCGCTCATCCGGCTTGAGCTCGAGGGAACGGCGCCAGCGTGCGGGCGCGAGTGCGTTCACGCGCGGTCCGAGCGCCACCAGCAGTGCGGGCAGCGCGAGCAGAGCGGTGAGCGCAGCCATCACGGCAACGAAGATCCCGCCAACCCCCATCGAGTACAGGAACGGCTGCGGGAAGACGAGCAGAGAGGCAAGCGCGGCTGCCACCGTCACCGTGCTGAAAAGGACGGTTCTGCCGGCAGTTGCGAGCGTCCGCGCGATCGCCTCTTGCCGCGAACCGAGCGCCGCCAGCTCGTCCCGGTAGCGCGAGACGATGAAGAGGCTGTAGTCGATTGCGAGCCCGAGCCCGAGCCCGGTGACGAGGTTGAGGGCGTAGATCGAGAGCTCGACGAAGTGGTTCACGATCCGAAGCGCGAGGAACGTGCCGGTGACGAGGATTGCGCCGCAGAACAGCGGCATCAACGCCGCCACGCCGCCGCGGAAGATGAACAGCGCGAGCAGGAGGATCAACGGGAACGCAAAGAGCTCGGCGCGCGCGAGATCGTTTCGGACCACCGTTCCGGCCTCGTAATTGGCCATCAGCGGCCCGCCGAGGACAACGTCAGGCTGGCCGGAGAAGCGCTTCACGAGCCGTTTGGCGACCGTCTTCTCCTGTTTTGGCGACAGCGGCACGAGGGAGACGACGAGATAGCTCTCCCGACCGTCGTTCGAGACGAAGGCTTTGCTGCCGGTGTTGAAGGCAGTCAAGACCCGACGGACTGCGGGATCTTGTCGGAGCGTCATCGCGACCTGCTCGATTCGGCTCCGGCCCGCCGAGGTCGAGGCACCTTCCTTCGGCTGCACGAGCACGGTCAAGGTGAACTCGGGGTTGGCGCCCGTCGCGTGCGCCAGCAGGTTGCGCGCCTTCACGCTCTCCGTGGCCGGGTCGTCGAAGCTGTTGCTCCCGGACGTGAGAACCGTGGCGACGGGACCGCCGAGCCCTGCGGCAACGACGAAGAACACGCCCGTGCCGACCAGGACGAGGCGCGCGCGCCGGTACACGAGGTCGCCGAGGAAGCTGAACATCTAGAACCGTCCGAGGAAGGGCACTAGCCGGTCGTTACCAGCTCGGAGTCCGTGATCGGGGGCGCCGCTGCCTCCTCGAACCCGTGCTCCGCGAGCGACTGCAGCTTTGACGCCTTCTTCTGCGTGTCGAGATACACCCGGATGCCGGTTGCCTTGGCCTTCTCGATGATGAGGATGTGGATGCCCTGGTTGTCGTAGGGCTGACCGTCAGGCATCGTGGCCTTCGCCTCCCACTCGACGACGACCGTCGTCCTCAAGGGACTGCCCTTCATGAGGACGTTCTTCAACGTGAACTTGATGTCCGGGAAGAAACGGAAGAACCGTTGGTACCAGAGGGCGACCGCATCGAGGTCGTGAAGCGTGGTTCCGAGCGCATGCTTGCCCGGATACTCGAAGAGGAGGTTCTGGGCCTCCGAGCTGACCAGGGCCTCCCAGTCGCCGGCGCTGAAGCGCTCGAAGATCCAGCGCGCCTTCCCGTGGACGAAGCGACGATAGAGCACGTCAGACGCCCACTTCCTGCGGCACGCGCGCCTCGGCCACGCCGGAATCGGCGAGGCTCTTGAGCGCGGCGGCGCTGCGCTGCGTGTCGAGATAGACGCGGACCGCCTTCGCTTTCGCCTTCTCGAGCTCGATCATGTGCAGACCTTCGTTCTCGAAGACGTGGCCGTTCTCCAACACGCAGTAGACGGCCCACTCGGCTGAGACGACGGTCGTCCCCCACGGTGCTCCCTCGACGACGATGTCCTTGATCGTCCACTTGATCCCGGGGAAGAAGCGGAAGAAGCGCTGGAACCACTGGCCGAGCGCCTCCTTCCCCCGCATCGTCCCGCCGAGCGCGTGCTTTCCCGGATAGGTGAAGACGACGTCGTCGTGCACGGCCTTGATGAACGGGCCGGAGTCGGCCTCGTTCAGCTTCTCGAACATGCCGCGCGTCTTCTGCGCGACGAGGACGTGATACATCGGCGTCACCTCCGGTGCCACGATTCGGCGGCACGATGGCTTTGGGCTCCCTACCCCGGTTCGGAGTCAGCTTCGAACCTGGCCGAACGCTTGTCAAGTTAGATCGGAAGCGCCTATTGCCCGATCCGCGAGCTGCTCGACCGTCTTGGGCCCGTCACGAAGCAGGTCGGCGATTCCGATCTTCGTGGCGACGTAAAGCGCCTGCGCCGGCCAGTGCACGGTCATCACCACGATGAGCGCGATCGAGCGCGGAGACAGAATCATCCGCCAGCGCAGCGCATTCACGCTGCTCGCCGTGCGGGCCGGGATGTTCCGTAGGGGCAGGCGGCGTGCGTTCAGGGCGTCGAGCGCTCGACGCGCACCATCACCGGGTCGCGCGGTCGGAGCGAGATCGCGGGTTCCGGAAAGACGACCTGCCCGGGGACGAGATCGAGCCGGTAGCGCTGCGCAACCATCGCGACCACGAGTGGCATCTCGAGCGCCGCGAACGTGTTGCCGATGCACTTCCGCGGCCCACCCCCGTAGGGGAAGTAGGCCATGCGGGGAAGACCTGCCGAGCGTTCCGGCGTGAAGCGTTCCGGATCGAAGCCTTCCGGGTTGTGCCAGAAATCGGGATGACGGTGCGTGACGTACGGACAGAGGACCACCGTGCTGTCCTTCGGGATGTGGTAGCCGCCGACGGTGTCGTCATCAGCGGCGCGCCGCATCAGCACGAAGATCGGCGGATAGTGCCGCATCGCCTCGAGCAGCACGTACTCCGTGTACTTGAGGTTGGGAACGTCCTCAACCGTGGGCGTACGCCCGCCGAGCACCTCGTCGACCTCGGCCTTCAGCTTGCGCCAGCAGTCGGGATTCTGCGACAGCAGGTACCAGGTCCAGGTCAGGGCGGACGAGACGGTCTCGTGGCCTGCGATGAAGAATCCGATCACCTCGTCGCGGGCCTGCTGATCCGTGATCGCCGCCCCGGTCTCCGGGTCCTGGGAGTCGAGCAGCATGTTGACGAAGTCCTCGGTGGGATCCGTCGCCCTACGGTGCTCCCCGATGATGCGATAGATGACGTCGTTGAGGGCGCTGAGCGTTGCGTTGAAGCGCCGCGTCGACGGGAGCGGAAAGTGCTGGGGGTCGATCGGCGAGGTCAGCCGACGGTTCGTGTGGCTGAGCGCGTAGTAGACCGCGGGCTCGATCTCGTCGAGGGCCTCGCGTAGGTCGAATTTGAACAGCGCCGTCGCCAGGTTCGCGAGACTGATGTGCATCATCTCCGACTTGACGTCGAGCGGCTGTCCGCGCTCGGCGTAGCCCGACCACTTCTCGAGCATCTCGCCGGTGGTCTCGATCATCGTCGGTCCGAACCCCTTCACCCGCTCGGGATCGAACGCGGGCTGCGTGACGCGGCGCGCGTTGGCCCAGCGCTCGCCCTCCGCCGCGACGAGTCCCTTGCCGACGATCGACTTGAGCTTGTCCGTGACGAACTCGGGACGCGGATAGTTGGCGACGTTGTCGCGCAGGACCTGCTCCACGTAATCGGGATGGACGAGCAGGTTGATCGTCAGCGGCCCGCGGAAGTGGACGATGTCGCCGTAGGCGCGCCACGCGTCCATGAACGCCTGCACGTTGTCCCGCTGGATCTCGCGGATGCTCCCGAGGATCGGGTGTCCGCGCGGGCCCGGAATTGGGCGACCCTGCTGCCGCAGCTCTGCCGCCTGGGCCGTCACTGCTGGCTCCCGTGGGCCAAGGCTGACGTCTCGGCGGCCTCGGTCTTGCCGTGCCCCCGCACGCCCAGCAAGGCGACGAGGGCGCTCGCGAACGAGATGATGGCGGCGACCACCGCGACCGTTCGCCACGCAGACGTGAACTCGTGCGCGTAGCCGGGCAGGCCCGGCGTCAGGCCGCTCAGCCTGGCGCTCACGATCGCGCCCATGATCGCGACGCCAAGAGCTCCGCCGAGCTGGCGGAAAACCTGCATCACGCCGGAGGCCACGCCCGCTTTGTCGACGTCGGCAGACTCCAGGATCGCCTCCGTCATCGGAGCCACGATCAGGCCGAAACCAGCGCCGCCGACGAAGAGCCACGGCCCGATGTTCCAGAAGCTCGCACTCTCGTCGAGCCGCGACATCGCGACCATCGCCACGCCGTACAGCGCCATTCCGACCGCCATCGGCAACCGTGGTCCGATCTTGGCGGCCAGACCTCCCGCGAGCGGCGCGATCAGAAGAATCGCGGCGCTGCTGACGAGGAAGGTCGCGCCCGCCTGGACGGCCGAGTAGCGGAGCACCGTCTGCAGGAAGATCGAGAAGTACAGGATGTAGGTGAAGAGCCCGATGAACATCAGCAGCCCGGTCACGTTCGCTGCGGCGAACGTGCGGTTCCGGAACAGGCTCAGGTCGAGCATCGGCAGGCGCTGACGCATCTCGATCACCAGGAACGCGATCAAGAGGACCCCCGAGCCGACGAACGAGCCGACGATCCGGGCGGAGCCCCAGCCGTAGTCGTTTCCCTGGATCAGCGCGTAGTTGAGCGCGAAGATTGCGAGCCCGGATGTCACCAGGCCCGGCACGTCCAGGCGTCTCTCTGCAGAGCTGTCTTTCGATTCGTCGACGAGCCTGAACGTGGCGAGGATGCCGATCACGCCGACGGGGATGTTGATGAAGAAGATCCACCCCCAACCAGCGTGCTGGACGAGCACGCCGCCGATCATCGGGCCGATCGCGAGCGCGCCGCCCGAGAGCGCAGCCCAGATTCCGATCGCGATCCCGCGCTCCTTCGCGACGAACGTGGCTGTGATGATCGACAGCGTCGCGGGCATCATCAGCGCGGCGCCGACGCCCTGGACGGCCCGAGCGGTGATCAGCGCGCCGCCGCTCCCTGCAAGGCCGCAGGCGAGCGAGCTGCCCGTGAAGACGACCAGGCCGAGGACGAAGATCCGCCGGCGTCCGAGGAAATCCGCCAGCTTGCCTCCCGTCAGGAGCACGACGGCAAAGACGAGCGTGTACGAGTTCACCACCCATTCGACCTGGGTGAGCGACGCCTTGAGATCGGTCTGGATCGTCGGCAGCGCCAGCGACACCACCGTGTTGTCGAGCATGATCATGAACACGGAGACGCCAAGGGCGCCGAGCGCCCACCATCTGCGATTCGCCTCGGTTACCAGTGCCATATCGCCTCCACGACTGCCTTGCGGATGTCAGAGCGCCAGACCGGGGATGTCGGCCGGCTTGAACGACGGAATCGTGTCGGCGGATCCACTGTCCGCCAGGATCTTCGTCGCGGTGTTGATCCCGGACAGGATCACGCGGAACGACGCCGGGCCCTCTTCTGTCCAGTGCCCGCACAGGTACAGGCCTTCGATCGGCGTCGCGTGCCCGAGCCGCTTCGAGCCGATCTGCGGCGGGGTCAGCTCCCAGCCGTAGGTCGCGCCTTCGTAGTTCCGCGTGAAGCGCTCGATGTCGAGCGGCGTGCCCAGGATCGAAAACGAGAGGTGCTTGCGCAAGTCCGGGATCACCGTCTCGAATTCCGCGACCAGCGCGTCCGTGTACTCGTCGCGGTAGTCGTTCCACGAACGGCCGATGTCGTACGGCGCGACCGCGGTGATGATGATGGTGTGCTCGCCCGCGGGCGCAAGGTCGGGGTCGAGCATCGTCATGATGCTCATCGACATTCCGGCCGGCTTCCCGGCGAGGACGTCCTGCCACGTGTCGTCGTGGTCCCAGTGCTTGTAGATGAAGGTCTCGTGCGCGGGCTCGTACTGCATCACGTCGTGACTCGTCGCGCCGTAGAGCACGCAGGCGGATGCGGAGGGCTTCAACCGCTGGAGCCGCTTGGCGTACGACGTCGGCAGCTGGTCGAGACCGATCATGTCCTCGAACGTATGCCGCGCATCCGCATTCGAGACGACGAGCTGTGCCTTGATCTGCCGCCCGCCTTCGATCTCGACGCCCGACACGCGGCCGTCCTCGATGAGGATGCGCGTCACCGGCGTCTTGACAGCTAGCTCACCGCCGTTCCGCTCGAGCGCGGTGACGAATGCGTTGACGAGGTTCTGGAACGTCCCCTGGACGTAGTAGGGCCCGTCGACGAGGACGCCGATGAACTGCGAGTAGGCGAAGAACGACAGCCGCGTCGGCTCGGTGCCCATGTACGGCCACAGCGCCGAGGCCATCGCTTTCAGCTTCGGGTCGTGCAGGTGTTCGTCGAGCACGCTCTGCAGCGTCGCGGTGCGGTACTTGAACAGGGTCGGCGCAGCCTCCATCGCGCTGCCGAGCTGGCGCATGTCGACCTGCATCGGCATCTGGGCCGTCTCGAGGAACATCTGCCGGCGAAGGCCGAAGAAGGTGCGGATCCCCTCCTCCTCCTGGGGGAAGAGGCGGACGTGAGCCTCCATGAACTCGTCGAGCCCGACGGGGGCGAAGATGCTCGCGCCGTCCGGGAACTGCGCCCGGTACAGGTGGTCGATGTGCAGGAGCTTGCACTCGTCGAGCACATCGAGGTATTCGAGCAACCCCTCGACCATCTCGCCCTCTGCGAGCACCCGGATCGCGGAATCGAAGGTGTAGTCGTCGCGCTTGAACGCGTGCGCGAGCCCGCCGGCACCCTCGCCCTGCTCGAGAATGAGTGTCTTGTGGCCGTGCTTCGCGAGCAAAGCCGCCGTCGAGACCCCGCCGAGGCCGCTGCCGATGACGACGGCGTCGTACGCGTCCTCACGCGGCCCACCCCCTCGGTCGCCGAGTTCGGCCATCGATCAACCATAACTCCGTCGTTCCTGGAGGTCGAGTTGTGACAAGGTCCGGGGATGAAGACAGCCATTGCCGACACTTTCAGCGCCTTGTTCACCGTCGGCTCTGGGCTCGTCGTTGGGATCGTCCTCTTTGAACACGTGATCATCCTGCCGCTCGTCTGCTCGCAGGAGCCTGGCCGCGGCGTCGCGACTCTGCAGTTCGTCGCAGCGCGAGCATGGCGGCTCGGACCGACGTTTGGGGTAACCGCGGGTCTCAGCGGTGTGTCGCTGCTCGCTCTCTGGCCGTGGCACGCTTTTCCGACAGCGGCAGCCTTCACGCTCGGGGGCGTGGTCGTCTTCCTCGGCGGAGGCGTCGTGACGTTCGCGCTCTACTACCCTGCCGACGCCGGTTTCCGCGGTCTGTCGGCCGAGACCGCGCCCGCGGCGGGGCCAGCGGCGCTCGCTCGCCTGGTGCGGCGGAACGCATCCGTGTCACGTTCTACGCGGCCGGGTTCGCACTCTTCGTTGTCGGCGGGGTGCTGACCTAGTAGGAGCCTCTAAGTGGCTTTCGGCTTCGGCCGGAGCCGCATCGTCGTTCGCTGCACGAACGCCATCACGCGCTCCGGGCGGCTCCCGCGGGCGGGCGCCAGACCCAGCTGGCGGGCGACCTCTGCGAGGTCGTACCGGCCCCGGTAACGCGAGACTAGGCCACCGCGGAACTCGTAGACGTCGATGCCCTCCACGTCGATCCGCTTGCCGGTCGCCGCGAATCCCGCCCACGGATCGGAACCGAGCATCGTCCCGGTCATGATCCATACCTGCGCCGCACGCGGCCCCTCGAGTGCGAGCATCGGCGGCTCCGGCAGCGTGAAGGCGAGATCGGGGAACATCGACCACGTCCCCTCCAGGTACTCCCGTACCGCCTGCCGGCCGCGCTCCGGTTGGGGGAGCGCCGGGTCCTCCCAGAGGACGTCGTCCGTGCAGAGCCCGACCAACGCATCGACGTCGTGGTCGTTCCAACCGGCGAGCCAGCGGGGCGCGAACGAGCGGACAAACTCTGCGTCGACACGGTCGACGTCCGGCGCGGCTGTCTCCGTCATCAGGCGTTCCAGCCTAGTGCGATACGCCGAAAGGGGTCAAGTTCCGGTCCGCGCCTGCAGCGTCGAAGAACTGCCCGTGGAGCCCGAACGGGACACGGTGCGGCAACTCCGCTCTCGCGAGCTCCGAAAAGGACGATGCGTCGAGCACGAGCAGGAACGAGTTCCCGCGGGCCGTGTTGAACACGACGCACAGAATCACGCCTTCGTCTTCGGCGCCCTCGCGCGACGCGCTGACGAAGACCGGCTCGCCGGGATAGCACCCGTCCTCGAACCAGGTCTGGACCGACCGTGACCGGAGGTCGAGCTTGAACAGCTGGTTGACGAAGTCGTCGGACGGGTTGGACCGAGTTCCGGCCGCGTACATGTAGCGGTAATCGTGCGTGTTCAGCCAGAGGTTGATGCGAGGAAAGTCGGCTCGTTCCTCGCACAGCACGTCGTAGGAAATCGCTGCGCCGTCGCGGGAGAGGTGATAGCGACGAACCTCGCCGAGTTGAAGTGAGGACGTCTCGTCGCGCAGCCGATCGAGATAGAGGTCCCGGATGACTCCGGCATCCGGGTAGAACGTCAGGTCGACGGTCAGCTCCTCAGGCGTCTCGAAGGCGTTGACGTGGTGGAAGCAGAAGAACGGGTCGGTTTCGTGGACGCGCGACACACGTCCGTCGCTCCGATCGATCACGAGGAAACGCGTGGCCCGATCGGGCTTCCACTTGAAGTTCTCGATGAACGGCTTGCCGCTGAGCCCGAGATCGATCGGGCGCATCACCAGCGGATACTCGACGAGGACGACGAAGCTCGGCGTCAACGCGAAGCTGTGAATGTATGCAGGCTCCTTCGCCGGCACCGACGCGATCAGCTCCGCGCGCTTCGTCCCCGGCCGGACACGGTAGACCCTGTACCCGCTTCGAATCGGGCTCGTGACGTAGGAGATCCACTCGCCGGTGTCCGGGTCGTAGTGCAGATGGGCAGGCTGCGTGACGCCGAAAGGTGCGCCGTCGAGTCGAAAACGTCCGACGGTCGCAAGCTCGTCGGCCCGGATCTCCTGCATCTTGACCGTCTCGGTCGTTGCGACGTGTGTGCCGTCGAACCAAAGGATGTTGACGTTCGCGTTGTCGGTGGGCGGCGAGGCGATCCGCCGCAGGTACGACCGGTACGGGTCCGTGCCGAACTCGCGATGCGTGATCCGCCCCTTCGTGCGAGCGTCCGAATACGCCTTGCTCTGCAGGAACCGGTTCGAGTAGCTGATCGCCCCGTCGTCAAAGGAGAAGCGGTACAGCATCGAGAGCCCGTCGAACCAGTGACGAAATTGCTCTGAGCCCGCCTCGTAGAGCGCAGGGCCCGTCCGGACGAGCTTTCCACGGAGCCAGTCGGGGAGGCTTCCGCGCAGCTCGAGGCGCACGTCGCTGACCTCCTCCGTGAGTGACGTGAAGCCCAGGGTGTGGCTCATTGCAACGGAGCTAGTGCTCAGCGCCGACGGCGGCACCTGCCGGCGTCGCTTCCGACACCGACGGGTTGGGTGCCGTCCAGTCGCAGACGACGCCGGCGTAGATCCACTTCGTCGCCTCGACGCCGATCATCAGCACGCGGTCGCCCTTCTTGACGAGCCCGGTCCGCCAGCCGTTGTCGAGGAAGAGCGGCACCGCGGCGCAGCCGACCGCGCCGGTCTGAGAGAGGTTGTCGAAGATCTTGCCTTCCATCGCCTGCCACTCGGCCGTCATCAGGCCCGCCTCGCGGAGCGAATCGAGCATCCACCCCACGTTCCCCTCCGGGATCAGGCAGTGGTCGATCGAGTCCGCGGGCACCCCACTTCGCGCGAGACAGTCGGACAGCGCCTCCGTGACCATGATCGGCGTGAAGTCCCCGGCGCCGACGACGTCGACGCGGAGGTCGACGAGCTTCGGCTTCGCCTGCTGCACGTGCAGCGGCTCGTGCGACCCGCCTCCGACCGACCAGATTCCCGGCTTGCGCAGACCGCCGATCGCGCGCATGGCGCCGGGCAACAGGCCGCCGTCCTCCTCTTTCGCTTGGATCACGGCCGCGGCCGCACCGTCGCCGAACATGTAGACGGGCATCTTGTCGCGCGCACGGATCTGGTCCGGCGTCTTGCCGAGGAAGATCGGCGCGAGCACGGGCGAAACCGACTCACTGCCGATCACGAGCGCGGTCTCGTACGAGCCCTGCTCGAGATAGAAGCGCGCGATGTCGACGCATTGCGGCCATCCCGCACCACCCGAGCGGATCTCGAGCGTCGCGCACTTCTCGATGCCGAGCTTCTCCTGCACCTGATTCACGACGGCGGGCAGCGGGTAGTCCGGCGTCCCGGTCGCCTGGATGATCAGGTCGACTTGACCCGGCTCGACGCCGGCCGACTCGAGCGCGGCAACGGCGGCTTTATAGGACATGTCGGAGTTGTTCTCGTTGTGCTCCCCCGTCTCGATGTCGATCTGCCAGAACCGCTGCTCGATCGACAGTCCTTCTGCGACCTCGGGAATGAGATCGCCGACGAGCTCCTGGATCCTGGACGTGGGGATGGGCTCGCCCGGCTGGTAGCCGCCGGTGCCGGTGATGTGTGCGCGTTTCTCGGTCATGGGGACGATCCTCGCACTGCGGAGGGCACGAGTCTAGAACCCGGTAGGGTCAAAGGGTGCAGTCAGGCGTCCCCGCTGCGGCCAGATGAGCGAGCTCAGCGGTCGGAAGATCATCGTCGTCGGTGCGGGCCTCGGAGGAGTGACAACCGCACTCGCACTGCGCAGGCGCGGTGCGTCGGTCATCGTCCTCGAGCGCGCGACCGCCCTGCGACAGATCCAGGTCGGCGGTGGGATCCACATGTGGCCGAACGGCCTCCGTGCGCTGGACGACGTCGGGATCTTCGCCGCGCTCCGAGATTCGATCAGGCCCGAAGCAGTCATGCGCGAGTCACGATTCGAGACGTCACGCGGGCGGCGAATCGCAACGATGCCACTCGAGGAGGACGAGGCTGGACTCCCGTCCTTCGCCGTGATTCGCGGCGAATTGCACGCGATGCTCGTCGAAGCCCTCGGTGACGACGTCATTCGACTGGGGTCCGTCGTCGTCGGGCTGACCGAAACGGATGACGGAATCGCAGCGCAACTCGAGGACGGCAGAACGGAGGCCGGCGATGCGCTCGTCGGAGCCGACGGTCTTCGCTCGGTCATGCGCCAGAGGCTCCTGGACGACGGCGCGCCGCGATTCGCCGGGTACTCGACCTGGACGGCCGTGACGAAGTTCGAGCATCCGGCCGCCCCGCCCGGCATCTTTCGCGTGCTCTTCGGACGCGGAGGCCGGTTCGTCTTCTATCCGGTCGGCGGCGGAAATGTCTACTGGGAAGGCATCCGCGCCGAGTCCCCGGATGGTCGAGACGCCGAGGGCGGGCACCATGCAGCGGTGCTCGAGCGGTTCGGCGCCTGGTCCGAACCCGTCGCAGAACTGGTCAGGGCAACTCCCGAGGAGGTGATCGTGCGCGCCGACGTCTACGACCGCCCGGCGTCGAAGCGCTGGGGCACCGGCCACGCGACGCTCCTCGGCGACGCTGCGCATCCGATGACGAACGCGGTCGGACAGGGAGCGAACCAGGCAATCGAGGACGCGATCGTACTCGCGCGCTGCCTGGCGCGAAACGACGATCCCGCAGCGGGCCTGCGTGAGTACGAACGTTTGCGACAGCCACGGACGGCAAGCTTCGTGCGGCTCTCGCACGTCCTCGCACGAACGGCGACGCTCAGGAATCCGATCGCCTGCGCTGTGCGGGACCGGTCGCTGCAGCTCGCGTTCCCGCGCATGCTCAAAAAGCAGCGTCAGGAACTCGCGTACGACGCACGCGCCGTATGAGCGGCGCGCGTCGCGTCATCGTCGTCGGTGGGAACATTGCAGGACTCGGGCTGGCGCTCGCGCTGAAAAGGCTTGGACTCGATCCCGTCGTGCTCGAGCGAATGCCGTCCCGGGTGGACGTCGGCGGCGGTCTTCACATCTGGACCAACGGCGCGAAGGCGCTCCGCTGGCTCGGCGTCGACGAAACGCTCCGAGCTGTCGGAACGAATGTCGAGAGGCTCGAGTTCCGTACACGCGGCGGAGCCGTCATCATGACCGCGCCACTCGGGGACTTCGGCCGCCGTTACGGGGATGCGGCGTTCTTCATTCCCCGTGTCGCGCTGCCACGCACGCTGCTGGAGGCCCTGGGGACGGATTCGGTCGAGTTCGGCGCCGAGTGTGTCGGCTACGAGCAGCGCGACGGCGGCGTGACCGCGCGTGTGGCCGACGGGCGAGAATTCCACGGCGACGTGCTCGTCGGCGCAGACGGGATCCGGTCCGGAGTCCGGGCGCAACTCGTCGGCGATGTCCAGCCGAGACATGCGGGCTATCAGGACTGGGGCGCGATCGTGCAGATCGACGGCCTCGAGGTGCCACCCGGGGTCTTCTGGACGATCTTCGGGTCGGGCGCACGCGCCGGGATTGCGCACGTCGGTCCCGGCCTCGTCTACTGGGCGACGTCGATCCGGCGCCCGCTGGCCGCGCCGGCACCTCCAATCCGCGAGCTGCAGGCGAGATTCGCGGACTGGCCGGAAGCCCTGCGCGTGTTGATCGACGCGACGCCCCCCGAGGTGTTCTACGGCGCAGACATCTTCGAGCTTCCGAAGCTGTCGAGGTGGACCGACCGGCGGGTCGCACTCATCGGCGACGGCGCACATGCGATGCAGCCCGGCGCGGGTCGCGGTGCGAGCGAGGGTCTCGTCGACGCGGTGACACTTGCCCGCACGCTCGCGTCGCTCGACGGTCTCGAAGACGGAACCTCGGTCGCCTCCGCACTCAAGAAGTGGGAGCGGAGCAGGAGGCGTGACACCGAGCCGATCGTCAAACGATCGCGGCAGATCGGCGAGCTCGGCATGTGGCAGGGTCGAACCGCGATGCGAGCCCGCCGCGTCTACATCGGCGCGATCGGGCGCTTCGTCATCCGGTCGATGGAGAAGGACTTCCGGGCGGAGATCTAGCGTCTGCGCGAGCGGAGCTGGTACATCGCCCCGCGCGCGAAGTTGCGAAAGAACGACGCGATCATGCCGAGCGGCCCCGTTCCTGGCGGTGGCAAGACGCCCATCTGCTGCAAGCCGCCGACGGCGTCGAACTGCTGCCACACCTCGGTGAACTTCCCGTTCTCGAGATGGCAGATCACGTGCTCGGCCATCGAGACGCGGTTCCCGCTCGGGGGGATGCCCTGGAACTCGCCCAGGTGAGTTCCGACGAGCGTCACCCTGACCGCGACCTTGTCCTCGTCAGCGACGACGTCCTCGACTGTCACGCGAAGATCGGGAAACGTCACGAACGCCCGCTCGAAGAAGGCTCGAAACCCCTCCGGCCCGCGAACAGGCTCCGGCTCGGCGGCCGCGTGAAAGACGAAGTCGGGCGACACGACCTCGTCGATCGCGTCGAGGCGACGTTCGTTCAACGCTTCCTCGTAGAACCGGAGAATCAGCTGCCTGTTTGCCTCGGACATGAGCCTGCCTCTCTTGGCGGTCGCGCGATCTTAGACGAGGCCTACCTTCACGAATCCGCCGGCACACGGAACTCAGGCACGAGAGCCTCATCCCCATCCTCGGCTAGCACCGCCCGCGCGGCGTGCATGCCGGAGAGAATCGTCCGGTACGAGCCGTGACCCGGTTGGGTCCAATGTCCGGCGAGGTACAGGCCCGCGATCGACGTGACGATGGCCGGGCGACGGCTTCCCGTCGCGCTGGGGGAACTCTCCCAGCCGTAGAGCGCGCCTTGGCTGGTGCGGGACGAGGCCTCCAGGTCACGGGGCGTGAGCCAATCGACGAACGTCAGGTGGTCGCGGAACCCGGGGAAGAACGCGTCGAGCTCGGCCATGAGCAAGTCGGCATACGGGGCGGCCGCGGCGTCCCAATCCGCGCCGAGGTCGAACGGCGCCAACGCCCGTACGATGACGATGTGCTCTCCCGGTGGAGCGAGCGACGCGTCGTGCAGCGTCGGGACGCTGGCCCACTTCGCGGCAGGCATCCCCCCAACGGCGTCGCGGTACGACGCGTCGTGATCCCAGCTCGTGTACAGGAAGCTCTCGCGCGCCGCGCCGAGAGCCGCGAGGTCGAGGGTCGTTGCCGCAAAGAGGACAAACGCGGAGATCGACGGCTTCATCGCAGCAAGGCGGCGAACGAACGGCGCCGGCAGCTGCTCGGCGCCGACCAACGTCTCGAAGGTCTGCCGCGCATCCGCATTGGAGATCACGACCGGCGCGCGTATCTCCGTCCCGTCGTCGAGCCCGACCCCGAGCACACGCCCGTCCTCGACGAGGATCCTCGTCACGTCGCGGCCGAGCAGGACATCACCGCCGCGAGCCTCGATCGCCTCGGTGAACGCGTCGGCAAGCCGCTGGAACGAGCCGCGACAAACGAGCACGCCCCGCGTGAGGAGCGCCAGGCCCTGGGCGCACGTGGAGAACGACAGTCGGGACGGCGGCAGACCCGCCCACGGCCAGCTCGCGGCAGCGACCGCCTTCAGTCGTTCGTCCTCGAACGAGTCGTCGAGCACATCGCCGAGTGTTGCGGTTCGGTATCGAAAGAAAGTGGGAAAGCGTGCGGCCGCGCGGCCGAGGTCGTTGAACGAGAGGTGGAGCGGCAAGCGGTGGACGTCCTCGAGGATCTGGTCGCACAGCGCGAAGAACTGGCGGATCGCCTTCGCTTCTCGGGGAAACGCACTGCTGTGGGCGGCGACGATCTCCTCGCCGCCGATCGGCGCACGCAGGTCGAAGCCCGGTAGGACGACGCGGTAGAGGGTCCCGTCCACCGGAACCAGCTCGCAGAGCTCGCGCACGCCGAGGTGCGCGAGCAGGCCGTCGCGAAGCTCGCCCTCGGTTCCCTGCGGAATGTGGCAAATCGCCGGGTCGAAGACGTAGCCGTCACGCGTGACGGCACGTACCGAACCGCCGGGCTTCTCAGCGCGCTCGACGAGCACGACCTTCCGGTTCGCTGCGGCCAGAAAAGCCGCGGCGGAGAGCCCGCCCAGCCCGGAGCCGACGACGACGGCGTCGACGCCGTCGCCGTCGCCGATCCGGGTCAATCGAGCGGCGCCAGCACGATCGAGAAGTTCGTCCCGCCGAGGGAGAGGCTGTTCACGAGCACCGGGCCTGCGTTTCCGCCCTCCCAACTCTTGAGCGCGAGCGCCGCGTTCAGCGCGCCGCCTGCGCCCATCGGCTCGCCGAGCTTGAGCTTCGGCATCTGCACGTTGGCGTCGCTGCCGAAGACGCGCTCGATCGCCTGCCGCTCAGCCGGGTCGGCGTACTTGTGGCCGGACGCGTTCGCCCAGACGGCGACCACGTCCTCCGGCTTCAGCTCCGCGCGTTCGAGTGCCAGTCGCATCGCGCGTTCGATCCCCGCGCCGCTCTTGTCGATCAGGCCGACGCCTTCCGCGTCGGACGTGATCCCGTAGCCGAGCACCTCGCCGTAGATGCGCGCACCTCGCTCCTTGGCCTTCGAGAGCCGTTCGACGACGAGCACGACTGAGCCCTCCGAGAGCGCGAACCCGTTGGCGCCGTTCGCGCCGGGCTCGGAGCTCGCAAGCGCGCCGAGCTCTCGGTACGCCTGCACGACCGTGTCCGTGATCGCGTCCGCCGCGATGCAGACCATCGCGTCCGCCTGGTTGAGAGCGGCAAGTTCGCAGGCGTAGATCAGCGCCGACGCGCCGGCGCCGTGGCCTGCCGTAACCGTCGACGCCGGTCCGACCGCGCCGATCTTGATCGCGACCTGTCCACCCGCGGCGTTGTAGACGGTGTTCGGGAAAACGGCCGGATTCGCCGCGCCCGCGCCCTCCTCGAACACGGGCCGAGAGAACTCCTCCATGCTCTCCATCGGGCCGACGCCGGTGCCGATGATCGCCCCGATGCGCGCGCGATTGTCCTGCGTCACTTCGAGCGCGGCGTCCTCGAGCGCGAGCTTCGAGCCGATCAGCGAGAAGAGCCCCATGCGATCGACACGCTTGCGCTCCTTCGGCGGGAGGTACTGCGCAGGATCGAAGTCGACACGACCCACCAAGGAACCGTTCTCGACCGCCGCCGACGTCTTCCCGTCGTTGAAGGCGTTCAACACCGTGGACGGATCGAGCCCGGCCGGGTTCAGCATCGCGATGCCCGTGATCACGACGCGGTCGAACTTCGGCAGGGGCGGCGCGCCGTCACGCGTGCCGGGACGTGCCCAGACCACACTCGCGTTGGCGCCGCCGAACGCGAAGTTGTTCGAGACGGCGACGTCCATCGGCAGCGCGCGCTGCTCGTTCGGGACGTAGTCCAGATCGCACTCGGGGTCCTGCTCCGTGTAGTTCGCGGTCGGCGGGGCGGTCTGGTTCTCGATCGCCTTGACGGTGACGATGTTCTCGACCGCGCCCGCAGCGCCGAGCAGGTGTCCGATCATCGACTTCGTGCTGCTGACGGCCGTGTCGTACGCGTGCTTGCCCAGCCCGACCTTCGTCGCCGCCGTCTCGGCGGGGTCGTTCTTGGCCGTTCCGGTCCCGTGGCTGTTCACATAGGCGACGTCGTCCGGCGACGTGCCCGCGAAGCTGAGCGCAGCCTGGATCGCGCGGCCCGCGCCCTCACCCTCCGGGTGCGGGGCGGTCGGGTGGTAACCGTCGGCCGACAGGCTGTATCCGAGCTGCTCTGCGATCACCGGCGCGCCGAACTCGCGCGCGAGGTCCTCGCGCATCAGCACCAGCATCCCGCTTCCCTCACCGAGGGACAGGCCCTCGCGGTCCCGGGAGTACGGCGCCGCCGGCTTCGGCGAGAGGGACTCCAGCGAGTTGAAGCCGGAATAGAGAACGCCGGAGAGCGCTTCGGCACCGCCAGTGAGCACGGCGTCCGCCTGCCCGTACCGGATCAGCTCGGCCGCGTAGCCGATCGCGTTGGCGCTTGCGGCGCAGGCGGTGTTGATCGAGAGCACCGGGCCCTTCACGTCGAACGCAGCGGCGAGCGCCTCGGCGAGCGCCTGCGGCGTTGACAGGAGCACGAGCTTCGGATCGGGCGACTCGCCCTTCATCTTCCCGATGTACCACTGCTCCGCCGCGAGCAGGCCGGCGTTGCATGTACCCACGACGATGCCCCAGCGCTCGGACGGAATCTTCCCGCCGGGGAGAACGCCGCACTGCTCGACCGCCTCCTCCGCCGCCTTGAGGGCGAAGTCGATCACCGGCTCGTGGTAGCCGTCCGGATGCATGTAGTCGTGCTGCGGCGCGACCTTGTCCTTGACCTCGCCGCCGAGCTTCGTCATGTACCCCTCCATCGGCACGTGCTCCATCTCGCGGATCGCGACGCGCCCCGCCCTGCTTCCTTCCCACAGGTCGTCGGCGCTCGGCCCCTGGCCCGTGATCGCGCCGACACCGGTGACGACAACTCGAATGGGCTCGCTGATCTTCTTGAACACTGCTTCGCTCTCCTCCTCTAGGCGGCGCGCATGAGCACCGCGACGTTCTGGCCTTCAAATCCGCGCGCGAGCGCGAGTGCTTGGCGTACCGCGACCTCTCTGGCCTCACGCGGCACCCAGTCGATCCCGTCACATGCCGGGTCGGGATGCTCGAGGTTGAGTGTCGGCGGCACGGTCCCGTGCTGGATCGCCAGCGCTGCGACTGCGGCATTGAGCGCCCCGGCCCCGCCGATCAGATGACCGGTCGCAGGCTTGACGCTGCTCGCGACGACCTTGCCGTTGCCGCCGAAGACCGACTTGACGGCGCGGGCCTCGGTCGCATCGCCCTGCCTCGTCCCGCTTCCGTGCGCCGCGATGTAGTCGATCCCGTCCGCAGGCGCTTCGCCCTCCTGCAGCGCACGTTCGATCGCACGCGCGAGGCCGCGCCCCTCGGGATCGGGCGTGATCAGCCGGTGTGCGTCATAGGCGCTGCCGAATCCGACGATCTCGGCGTAGATTCGAGCGCCGCGCGCGGTCGCGCGATCGTGCGGCTCGAACACGAGGAAGGCTGCTCCCTCGCCGAGCAGCGTCCCCGTGCGTTCCGCGTCGTACGGGCGGCAGGCGGCAGCGCCGAGATCGTTCCGCTGCGTCAGGAGCCCGAGGGTGTCGAACTTCGTCATGTTCCACCAGGAGCTCGCATCGTCGTAGCCGCCCGCGAGTGCAACCTCCGCCTCGCCGCGCCGAACGGACCGGTACGCGCGCCCGATCGCCATCAGGCCGGACTCCGCCGTGCCTGCAAAGTACGTGTTCGCGCCCTTCAGCGAGTGCGCCTGCGAGATATAGAAGATCGACGCCGCCTGCAGGCCTTCGACGTAGAAGAGCGGGTGGAACGCGGACGACGCCGACTCTCCGAGGCGGCGGATGTCGACGCTGCCATCCTCGTTCCGTGCGAAGAGCGAGCCCTCGAGGATGTTCATCGGGTTCGAGATCTCCTTGTTGCTGCCGACGAACAGCGCGGCCCGGTCGCCCGCGCCGTCCTGCGAGAAGTCGAGGCCTGCATCCTTCATCGCGAGGGATGCGCCCGCGAGCGCGAGCTGATCGTTCCTCGTCATCGACCGCAACGTCTTGCGCGCCGCGAACTGCTCCGGATCGAAGTCGGCCATCTCCGCGGCCTGCTGCGTCCGGAGCGACGACGCGTCGTAGCTCGTGATCGGCGTAATGCCGGTGCGTCCCTCGATCAGGCCGCGCCAGGTCTCCTCGGTCCCGACGCCGAGCGGCGTGGCCAGCCCGATCCCGGTGACGACGACGCGTTTCACAGCGGCTCCATCCGGAGCTGACGCGCGCGCGTGACGAGCTTCCCTTCGACCTTGACCTCACCGCTGAGCGTCGCACCGTCGTCGGTCCGCTCCTTCAGGGTGACCGAGATCTCCATCTGGTCGCCGGGCTGCACGAAGTGCCGGTAGCCGACCTGGCCCGCCCCTGCCAGGCGCCACTTGCGTCCGGTCTCCTCTTCGAGCAGGTGCGCCGCGAGCGTTCCCATGCTGCCGAGGATCAAGACGCCGGGCAGGACGTTGAAGCGTGGAAAGTGACTGTCGAAGATCGCAAGCGTGTTCGGAACGTTGCGGAACCCGGTCGCCTCCTTGCCCGGCTCGACGCTGACGACGCGGTCGAGCCCGGTCCAGCGGGAGGTTCCGTTCACGACGCGCTTCCGTTGGGACTCGAGACGACCAGGCAACCGTTCGTGCCGCCGAACGCAAAGGAGTTGACGAGCGCTGCCCGCACGGGCATCTCGCGCGCAATGTTCGGAACGTAGTCGAGATCGCACTCGGGATCCGGCGTGTCGAGATTGATCGTCGGCGGGACGACGCCGTCCGAGATCGCGCGCGTCGCGGCGAGCAGATTGAGCGCGCCCGCGGCGCACGTGAGGTGCCCGGTCATCGACTTGTTCGAGCTGATCGCGAGGTTCTGCGCATGGTCGCCGAAGACCTGCTTGATCGCGAGCGTCTCCGTCTTGTCGTTCCCGTGCGTGCTCGTTCCGTGCGCGGCGACGTAGTCGATCGCGTCCGGTTTGATGCCCGCATCCTCGATCGCGTACTGCATCGCGAGCGTGACGCCGCCCCCGTCGGGCGGCGGGTCCGTCATCCGGTACGCGTTCATGCTCGAGCCGTAGCCGGTCAGCTCCGCGTAGATCCTGGCGCCGCGGGCCTGCGCCGAGTCCCAGTCCTCGAGCACAGCGAGCACGGCGCCCTCGCCGAGGACGAAACCGGAGCGATTCAGGTCGAATGGGCGTGAGGCCTTCTCGGGCTCGTCCGCGTGGTCCTTCGTGAGCGCGCCGAGCAGCCCGAAGCCGATCACGTCGAACCACGTCGTCAGCGCGTCGTAGCCGCCCGCGAGGACGAGCTTCGCGTCCCCGTCCTGAACCAGTCGGAAGCCCTCGCCGAGCGCGTGGGCCGAGGCCGTGCACGCGGTGCTCACGGTCGCCATCGGCCCCCGGAAGTCGCGCAGGAGCGCCATGCTCGCGGGCGCGACGTTCTGGTCGCGGAGGAGCACGGTCGACGGCGCCTGGCGGTACAGCGTGTGCGCGTCACTCGACTTGATCACCCACGACATCTCGACGAGCTCGTACAGGTCGGGCCTCCCGACGCTGCCGCCGACTGCGATTCCCTTCTCCTCCGGGGCGTACGTGTCAGCGCCGACGCCGGAGTCGTCGAGCGCCTCCAGCGCCGCGGCGACTGCGAACCCACCGGCGCGCGAGAGGTGTCGCCGGTCGTGCGGGTCCGGCAGCTTGCTGCTCAGGTCGAAGTCCTCGACGAGACCCGCGATGTCGACGGGGAAGGTCTCCGCGTCGAACGTGTCGATCTTCCGCACGCCGCTGCGACCGGCGACGAGCGACTTCCACGTCGTCTCCGCGTCGTTCCCGACGGGAGTGACCGCCCCGAAACCCGTGATCGCAACCCGATTCGACATCAGTCCTCCGCTCGCGTCAGCATCTTCTGGAGCCGTTCTGTGTCGTCGAGGTCGGCGAGCTGGTCGGCATCGATCAGCGCACACATGATGTCCTTCGCCTCCAGCACAGGACTGCCGTCCACCGTGACCCTGCCCGAGACGACCGCAACCTCGTCGCTCATCGAGTCCACGTTACCCTCGAGCTCCAGGACGTCGCCGGGGCGCACTGGGCCGAGGAAGTCGACGGAGCCGATCGAGAGCAGCGCGGCGCGCTTTCTCCGCTCGGTGGTGATCATGATGAGCCACGTCCCCGCCTGGCACAGCGCCTCGAGCGCCAGCGGCGGCGGCATCACGGGCCCGTCGTCCGAGTCCTCCCAGTAATCCTCGCTGATCGACGTCAGCTTCCGGCCCCGGACCGACTGGCCGGGCTCCCAGGAATCGACCTTGTCGATCAGATGGAACCGCATCGCTCTACGACTTCTATCGCTCCGGGGCCCAGACGGCTACTGCCTGGGCCACGGCCAGCCCTTCGGCGTGCGAGATCGAGAGGTCGAGCTCCTCGAGGCCGCGCCGGCGGGCCTGCTCGGCGACCTCGCCGTGGAGGTGGACCTCCGGCCTCCCCGCGCTGCCGCTCACGATCTCCACGTCCGTCCAGCGCATCCGCTGCCGGAGCCCGGTCCCGAACGCCTTGAGCACCGCCTCCTTGCCCGCGAAGCGCCCGGCGAGATGCTCGTAGCGATGGCGCTTCTTGCGCCAGTGCTCCTGCTCGCGCTCCGTGAAGAGCTCGTCGAGTGCGCCCGCGTGCTCGGTGACGAGCCGCGTTACGCGCTCGACACCGACGAGATCGACTCCGATCCGGATCCGACTGCTAGCCGGAGGCGCCACCGGAACGCGCGGCGACCATGTCGGCCAGGTTCCCGACGGTGAAGAGCGTGATCACTTTCTCTGCCTCGAGCTTCCCCGCCAGCTCGTCCGTGTTGATCTGCGGCATGACCTTCTTGAGCTGCTCGATCCCCTCGGGCGAGACGATCCCGTTCTCGTCGCCGAACTGATCGTCCGGGATGCCGCCCTGGATGTACTCACCGAGATCGGACGCCTGGATCTTGACCCCCGTGCTCCGCTCGATGCGGAACAGGATGTCGAGCAGATCGATCGACTCGGCTCCGAGGTCGTCCATCAGCGTCGCGTCGGGAGTCGCCTCGTCCTCGCCGACGCCAAGCGCGCCAGTCACGGCCTCCTGAACGGCACTCTGGATCTCGGTTGTCGCCATTACCAACCTCCCAAAATCGTCGGTGACACCATCATTTCACAGTTTCACAGCGGAGCGCCCGTGCCCAGCATGGCTGCGGCGCCGCCGTCCACGGTCACGAGCGAGCCGGTCATGTACTTGGCCTCGGCGCTGGCCAGGAAAGCGACGAGCTTCGACACGTCCTCGATCTCCCCGAACGATTTCATCGGGAGCTGCTTGAGGATCCCCTTGCCCCCGTCCTTCTCGACGAGACCTTCGACGAGCTCGGTGGGCACGAAGCCGGGCAGGACCCCGATGACACGGACGCCGAAGCGTGCGAGCTCCATCGCGCAGCAGCGGGTGAACGCGTTCACCGCGCCCTTCGAGGCGGAGTAGTTCGACTCGCCGAGCCACCCCCGCTCCCCCATCACGGACGAGATGTTGATGATCACCCCGTCGCGCTCGCCCATGAAGTGCGGCATCGACGCCTTGGTGCAGTTGAAGACGCCGCCGAAGTTGACCTTCATGACGTCGAGCCAGTCGGTCGGCGCCATGTTGAAGATCAGCGCATCCTTGGAGATGCCGGCGTTGTTGACGAGGATGCCAAGGCCGCCGAGGCCGTCGATCGTCTGCTGGACGATCGACTCCGCCTGTTCGTAGTCCGCGACGTCGCCCTGGACGGCGATCGCCTTCCCGCCCTTGTCCTCGATCGCCTTCACGACCTCCTGCGCCTGGGCCTCTCCCGAGCGGTAGTTGACCGACACGGCGGCGCCCTCATCGGCGAGGGCGAAGCAGATCCCGCGGCCGATGCCGCGCGACCCGCCGGTGACGAGCGCGACCTTCCCCTCCAGCTTCATCGTGTCGTGGGTTATGAACTCCGCCTGGCTCCTTGTCAAGATGAAGGTGAACGTCGAATGGCCGTCTACGTCGACGACGCACGCATTCGCTGGCGAGGGCGGCGCTGGTCGCACCTCGTCGCCGACACGCCCGCGGAGCTCCACGAGGCCGCCGGCCGCCTCGGCCTGCGGCGTGAGTGGGCGCAGGAAGGCGGGCGGACGCTTCACTACGACCTTCCGGACGAGCTCCGCGAGCGCGCAATCGAGCTCGGCGTCGCGGAACCGCTCACGTGGCGCGAGCTGGCGCGGCGGCGGCAGGACAGCTAGCTACTAGGAAGCCGCCGGCGCGGTGTTCGTCGCGGCCCGCTCCTCGGCCTTGGCCCGGATGTGGCGGTTCACCTCGGGGTGCGAAGCCATCAGCTCGTCGAACTTTTCCTTCGGGATGACCATCAGCTCGGCCGCCTCGTCGACGCGGACGTCGGATCGGTGCCCGACTCCGAGCAAGAGGGACAGCTCGCCGAAGAAGTCTCCCGGCCCGAGGGCTGCGAGGGTCGAGCCGTCTTCGCCGAGCACGTGGACGCGTCCGGAGATGACGATGTAGAGGCCGTCCGAGGGCCCGCCCCGCTCGAAGACGATGCGCCCTTCCGGCCAGTACAGGTTCGCCGACTCGCCGATCAGCGCGAGCAACATCCGCTCGTCGACCGATTCGAAGCCCGGCACCTCCCGCAGGGCCCGGACGAGGCTGTGCGTCACAGGGCGTTCCATTCGTCGCGCGTCCCGAATATGGTTGGCGACTCTACCGCCGGAGGAACATGGTCGCGATCTCGAAGATCCCCGTGCGCATCGCGCAGATCAGTGACGTGCACGTCGGGGGGTCCCTGAGCCTCCCCGCCGAGGCGCTCGACGACATCCTCGAGCGTGTCCGGGCGATCGATCCGGACATCGTCGTCCTCGCCGGCGATCTGACCACCGATGGGTACGAGTGGGAGTACGAGCAGGCCGCCGAGTGGGTCGCGAGGATCGAGCACCCGAAGATCGTCATCCCAGGGAACCACGACAGTCGCAACGTCGGCTACGTGCACTTCCGGCGTCTGTTCGGCGATCCGTATTCGCGCTATCAGGCGACGTTCGACGCCGAGCGGGCCGAGCGACTGCAGGCGACGGGGTTCACGGTCGTGGGAATCGACTCGTCCGAGCCCGACGTCAACGAGGGCAGGATCGGACGCGACCGCTACCCATGGATCCGCGAGCAGTTCGACGAGCCCGGCCACATCAAGATCGTCACCGTTCACCACCATCTCGTGGGGATTCCGGGGACGGGACGCGAGCGCAACATCGTCCTCGACGCGGCAGACGTCCTGCTGACGCTCACCGACCTGGACATCGATCTCGTCCTCTCGGGGCACAAGCACGTGCCGTTCTTCTGGGGCGTGAACGGATTGCTGATCTGCAACTCCGGGACGGCAGGGACGCGCCGCGTCCGCGCCGGCTCACCGCCGTCGTGGAACGAGCTGCACATCGACGCGGCGACGATCAAGGTCTTCACGCACTACCTCGACGGCCGGCGCGAGCTCTCGGTGATCTTCAGTAGGAAGACGCGCGCGCTGACCCGCGAGGCCTTCTACATGACGGAGGACTTCCGCCGGTCGAACCAGGTCGCGGTCTAGGCCGGCACTTCCGGGGACCAGTGCTTGGCCCACCGGTCGGCATGGGGCATGCCGCTCGCGAGCATCGTGCGAACGAACAGGTCGACGTCGATCGGCGTTCGCCGCAGCTCGACCGTGAGCCGGCCGTCCTCGCGGCCGACGACGCAGTACTCGGCCCACGGCGAGACCCGCATCACCCCGCTTCGCCGGCGGCGGAACGGCTGGCCGATGCTGCCGACGTTCAGGACGATGGACTCACCGTAGCGGCGGAACATCTGGAAGTGGGTGTGCCCGCCGGCGTAGACGGATGCGTCGTGGCCTGCGAGCATCGCCTCGAGCTTCTCGTCGGGCGTCGTGGCGAGGATCTCGTCGTCGAACGAGCGCGGCGACCCGTGAAATGCAAGCAGTGTCGTGTCGTCGTCGAGTCGCAGCTCCAGCGTGTCCTGGAAACCGCGCATGTACTCGCGGTGCGAGTCCGAGAGCTGCTCGGTCGACCACGTGCACGCGTCGACGAGCATCTCCGCGAGCTCGCCGTCGACCTTCGGGTCGTCCCCGAGCATGCACGCGTCCCAGTTGCCCATGATCGTCGGGCAGCCGAGTTGCTGCAGTCGCTCGAGCGTCTCCACTGGTCGTGGACCGACGGCGACGTCACCGAGGCAGATGACCTGGTCGATGCGTTCGCGGTCGAGATCCGCGAGCACGTTCTCGAGTGCAGGCAGGTTGCCGTGGATGTCCGCGATCAGGGCCAGCCGCATCGCCGCCGTATTCTGAACCCCCGACAAGGGGTCTGACCCAGAGGGTCAGACCCCTTTTCTCCTCAGGCGGCCCGGACGAGGTCGTCGGCGTCGATCTCCACGACACCTTCGAGCTCGACCGCAAGCCGTGCGAGGGCCTCGCGCTCGAGCTGGCGTACGCGCTCGCGGTTGAGGCCGAGCTCCTTGCCGATCGCCTCCAGCGTCTCGGTCTCCCCTTCGAATCCGAAGCGGAGCTCGAGGATCCGCCGTTGACGATCCGGCAGCTTCGCCAGAGCGCGGCGAACCGCAAGGCGCTCGAACGACTCGGCGGCTTCGTCCGACGGGTCTTCGGCCGTGGGATCGCCGAACAGATCGCCGAGCTCGCCGTCATCGGCCGAGCCGACGCTCTGGTTCAACGACGCGGTCGCCTCTGCGACCTCGAGCGCTTCCTTGACGTGCCGGACCTCGAGCCCGGTCGCCTCCGCCAGCTCTTCGTGGGTCGGCTCGTTTCCGAGCCTGGTGCGGAGCTGATTCGCTGCGCGCGAGAGCTTCACCCGGCGCTCGTGGATGTGCACGGGGACGCGGATCGTCGCCGACTGGTTCGAGACCGCACGCTGACACGCCTGACGAATCCACCAGGTGGCGTAGGTCGAGAACTTGAAGCCGCGGCGCCAGTCGAACTTCTCGACGGCACGGTTCAGTCCGATCACGCCCTCCTGGATCAGGTCGAGCAGCGACAGGTCGCGTCCCTGGTAACGCTTAGCGATCGAGACCACGAGGCGGAGGTTGCAGTTGATCATCCGCTCCTTCGCCGCGGCGTCGCCCCGCTCGACCCGCTTCGCCAGCGCGACCTCCTCGGCCGCGGTCAGCAGCGGAAAGCGGCCGGCCCTGTTCATGAACAGGGTCAGCGCGTCGACCGAGCCGGACAGCTCGTGGGCGGCCGTGACTGCCACGGTCTCCTCGAGCTCGGGCTCGACGATCTCGATCTCACGGGCCTCGAGCTCCGCCCGGAGGGCCGTGAGCTCCTCCTCGTCGAGGTCGTGCTCGAGCGCGACTGCCTCTAGAGCAGCCTCGTCGATCGACCCGCGCTCCTCGGTCTCCGCGAGAAACGCCTCAATTGAACCTTCGAACATGGTGGTACTCAGTTTTCGTCACTTCCTTCGTTTCTAGGGGTCTCCGCAGCGGTCGTGGATCGAGGGGTAGGCCGAAACCGGCCCCTCCGACCGCCGCATAGATCAAAACGACCCCCGGGCGGCTCCTATTCCAGCGGTTGTCCGGCCGGGTCGCAAAGGCTTCAGGACGTGCCGCCGAACTCGACATCCTTGGTCTCGACCGTCCCGGCCGTCCGCCCCGGCGCTGTCTGGTAGGTCCAGTACAGGTTCGTGTGCGCAATGACCTGATCCGGCGGCGGCGCCCCCCATGCCGTCTGGTCCTCCGTCGTGTGGGCGTCGCTGACGAGGGTCGCGTCGTATCCCCTGACGAACGCGCCGTGGAGCGTCGAGCGGATGCACGCATCGGTCTGTGCGCCGACGACGACGAGTCGCCCGACACCGAGGCCCGACAGCACATTCTCGAGGGTGGTTTCCTCGAAGGAGTCGCCGTAGTTCTTCTCGACGAGCGGCTCGGCGTCGTCCGGAGTCAGCTCGGGGACGATCCGCCAGTCGTCGCTCCCCCTCGCAAGCCCCTCGTCGGAGTGCTGGACCCAGACGACGGGGACCCGTTCCTGCCTCGCCTTCTCGACAAGGCTGCCGACGTTCGCGACGACCGCGTCGCGCGCGGGAGCCCCCTCGACGACGCCGTTCTGCACGTCGACGACGAGGAGTGCGGTGTTCGGCCGGTTCTCGAGTGTGGTCATGTGTTCTCCCCTTTCTCATGCTGGGCTGGGATTAGCGGCGCTTTCTTAGTGGGCCCCCCAGGCCTCGAACCCGTGACCAACGGATTATGCGTTCTACCGGAGTGCAGCCGTCTGCACTCTCGTGCGTCCCGATTCTCACGTATCGAGGGAAGAAGGCGAATCGGTGCGCGTCGAGGATGCACTGGACGTCTCTTTGCGCAGTCGATTGGGTGCAATCCGCGTGCGTTCGTTGCCGAGTGCAGTGCTCGCGGGCGGGCCGGGCTATTAGCGGATCGAACGAACTCACTGAGGCGCGATGCGAAGACATTTCGCGATCTAGGTGGAACTCGCCTCGTGGTGTCGAACGACAAACACGCGGGGGATTGGGTGTCGCCGCAGTGCCCACTCCCCCGCGTGCTCGCCTCTACTTTCTCGCGGTTTCGCCTCGTCTGTCAATGTTTAAATACTTTCGCCCACAAAAACCGTAGGAAATCTGAGTAAATATTGCTTCGGCGGGACGGATAGCCCGCCCGACGATTCGTCGCAAGCTCGGTCACGCCCACCGACGGTTCGGCAGCGTCAGGTATTTCGTCCCAAGTGCGATCGACGTCGCACCGGCCGCGATCATCGGCACCCCGATCAACCGATCAACCGTGCGTAGAGGATTTCCATCACGCAACGTTCTGCACGCGCGCAACCGAAAGGTCCCCGTTCCAGGGAGTTCGTCATGGGCCCGCCAGGACTCGAACCTGGGACCAACGGATTATGAGTCCGCTGCTCTAACCAGCTGAGCTACAGGCCCGGATTTGCTCGCCTAAAGTACCGCGGAATCCGTCTGACGTTGATCGGCGTAGGAGGTGACGATGAGACGGATCTGGATCCTCGCGCCGGCGGCTTTGCTGCTCGCCGCCTGCGGCGGCAGCTCCAACAAGCCGGCGGCGTCCTCGACGGGCACGGGCCCGGCGCTGCAAACCATCTCCCTCTCCGAGAAGGAGTTCTCGATCACGCCGAAGGCGATCAGCGTCCCCAAGACAGGCACTTACACCTTCGAGGTCAAGAACAACGGCCAGATCCCCCACGCCCTCGTCGTCGCGGGGAACGGCGTCGAGCACAAGACGGCTGACATCCAGCCGGGTGGCTCCGCGACCCTGACGGTCGACCTCTCCAAGAAGGGCTCCTACCAGATCTACTGCCCGATCGACGGCCACCGGCAGAACGGGATGCAAGCCGCGCTGGCAGTCGGCGGCGCCGCGGCCGGCGGTATGACGACCGGCAAGACGACTACCGGCGGGACGACGACGAACAAGGGCGGCTACGGCTACTGACGGCTCGCCCGTGACGTAGGCGTCCGGAACCCTCAGAATAGGCCTCGGTCTGAACCAACCCGACCGAGGAGGATGAGGTGAAGGTCTTCCAGCGCCAGAATGAGCTCCGCACGAGCGGCGGGTTGAGCGTCCGCGACATCACCGACGAGGTGGCCCGTGCGGTCCGCGAGAGCGGCATCACAGAGGGGATCGCGTGCGTCTACTCACCGCACACGACGTGCTGCGTGCGCGTGAATGAGTTCGAGTCCGGCTTTCTCGAGGACTTCGCCGAGCTTCTGCAGCGCCTCGTGCCCCGCGAGACCTACTACGCGCACGACGACTGGGACAAGCGGACCGAGAACATCTGCCCCGAGGACATGGATTATGGCAACGGCCATTCACACTGCATGGCGATGCTGCTCGGGACCGCGGGCGAATCGATTCCGGTCCGCGAGGGCGAGCTCGAGCTCGGAACCTGGCAGCGCGTGCTCTTCATCGAGCTCGACCGGGAGCGCGACCGCCGCTGGCTGGTGCAAGTCGTCGGCCACTGATCCGGGAGCGGCGTGGGCACTGAGGCGCCTACGACCGAAGAGGTCGAAGCCGGCCAAGCTGCGTACACGCCGCGTTTGCTTGCGCTCTACGACCTCTACGTCCTCGCCTTCTCGAATCGTTTCGTCTGGCGCTGTCCGAGCGCCCGCATGCTCGAGCTCTACAACCGGCTTGCCGGCGCACGCCATCTCGACGTCGGAGTCGGCACGGGCTGGTTCCTCGACCGCTGCCAATGGCCGGTCGAGCGGCCGCAGATCACGCTGCTGGATCTGAATCCGAGCTCGTTGCAGGCGGCCGCGCATCGAATCCGACGCTATGAGCCGCGGACGGTGCGCGCGAACGTCCTCGAATCGGTCGAGCTCGGCGATGTGCGCTACGACTCGATCGGCATGAACTTCCTGCCGCACTGCCTGCCAGGTCGTTTGGAAGAGAAGGCCGCGACCGTGGCCAGGAACCTGTTGCCCTACCTCGAGCCCGGCGGCGTTCTGTTCGGGAGCACGGTCCTCGGTCGCGGCGTCCGGCACAACGCGTTCGGGCGCATCCTGATCCGGGCATACAACAAGAAGGGGATCTTCTCGAACCTCGCCGATGACAGGGAAGGGCTCCAACGTGCCCTGGCGTCGTCGTTCTCGAGCGTCGAGATCGAGGTCGTCGGTGCGGTCGTCCTCTTTTCAGCGCGCGCCTAGCCGTTCCTGGTGGTTCCCTATCCCGTCCCCAAGCGGCTTCTCGACAAGGCGGTTGCGGGCGCGCTGCTCGTGCTCGTCGCTCCGGTCTTTGCCGGTGTGCTCGTTGGGATGGCGGTCGACATGCTCCTGTCTCCGCCCGACCGCGGTGGTTTCCTCTACCGAGAGCAGCGCGTCTCGCGCGGCCGGACGTTCGCGCTCCTCAAGTTTCGGTCGCTGCGCGCGGACGTTCTCGAGCGGCACCGCGGCCACGCCGGGCTCGCGGAGCACGACGCGGCCAACCTCACGTGGGCCGGCAGAACGTTCCTCAAGCCCTGGTATCTCGACGAACTGCCGCAGTTGCTGAACGTTCTGCGGGGAGACATCAGCCTCGTCGGCCCACGGCCGTGGCCGCCGGCGCTCGTCGAACGCCAGGTCGCGGAAGGGCACGACTACCGGAACCGGATCATCGCCGGGCTCACCGGCCCCGCGCAGGTGACGAAAGGTTCCGACCAGCGGTATGCGGACCTCGACCTCCCCTACGTGGACAAGTCCGCAAGGCTCGGCGGCTGGGCGCTCGTGCGCTACGACCTCGGGATCCTCCGGCGGACGATCCGCGTCCTCGCGCGCGCCGAGGGACTGAACTACTAGTCCGTTTGGCGCGCGGCTTCGACGAGGTTCGGCGGAGCCACCTCTGCGTACGCATCCTCTGCGATCCCGGCGATCTCGTCCCAGTGCAGGCCTCGGTCGAGCCGGACGCCGAGCCAACCGCGGTGACCGACGTACGGCGGTACGAAGAACCGCTCGGGGTCGGCCTCGACGAGCATCGCCTGCATCCCCGTCGGCGCTGCGCACCAGAGCGCGAACCGGCCGTCACCGTGGTGGTTCGTCAGCACCATGACGAACGCACGCTTCCCGCGCACGAAGAACGTCGGTGCGCCGTGGCTGAGCCGCTCGCTCGTCTCCGGCAGTCCGAGACAGACCTCGCGGATCCGGTCCAGCGCCCGTTCCCGCTCGTCCGGGTCGACGACCACAGGCGAACTGTACGCGGCGCGAAGAGCGTTAGTGTCCCGGCGCGACGCGCCAGGTGCGACCGCCGTCGCGCGAGACGAACGCATACGAGATCGCATCCGCGTCGCATGTCTGCGCCGGCGCGACCATGACGGGCGCGACGATCCGGATTGCGGGCCACTCGACACGGAAGGGACGCGCGGAGCACGACGCGCCGGGAGCGCGAGGCACGTTGATCACCGTGTGATCGATCCGCGCGTGGTCGACGCTCAGCCGCGCGACGTCGATCCGGAACGCAACGCCCGGGCTGCCGTCGACCGGCTTTCCTTCGACAAGTGAGGCGATTCCTCGCCGAACCGGTTGTAGCGCGACGTAGTGCCGTCCGTAGTCGGAGGGCGCTCCGATAAACGGCCGCGCCCGCGTGTGCCCTTGCGCCGCGCGACTGACCTTCATGACGTAGCCGCCGAACTCGACGCCTGCGGCAGGCCGCACGCCGTAGAAGAGAACGGCCCCGCTCCCGTCGAACAACGTCGCATCCGGGCGCGGCGCGATCGCGAGCCGTCGCCACATCCGACCGTTGTCGGCTGTCGCGAGGACCGACACGTCCGCATCGAGGTAGACGAAGCCGTCGCGCGCCGTCGTGCGCGTGATCCGGACGAGCGGCCCTCTGCGTCAGGGGCACCGGCGAGCTGCCAGCGGTGGCCCCTGTCGGCGACCGATTGATCGGCCCCCACCCCCGAAACGGGCGTCGGGACAGGCGGCGCCGACCCTGCTCCTGCCGTCGCGGTAAATGCCAGCGCTAGCAGGAGAAAAGCAGCCGTCCGCACGCCGGCCACGGTAGCCGGAGGTGGTAAGCCGGCTGTTAAGCCGCTTGTCTTGGGGCCGCGGGATGGGAGGATTGGCCGGTGGGATCAGCCGAGCAGATTGCGCCCGGGCTTCGCCGCTGGACCTCCTGGCACGAGGAGTGGAAGCAGGAGGTCGCCTCCCTGGCCGTCCAGACCCCCGACGGCCTGGTGCTGATCGACCCGATCGACCCTCCCCCCGAGCTGCGGAGGCCCGACCACGTGCTGATCACCGTGTTCTGGCACGGCCGGTCGACGGGCAGCCTCGGCGCGAAGCACGTGTGGGCGCACGCGCGCGGAGTTCGTCGGCTGAAGAACCGCGGGACCGAGGTGACCGACACAATCGACTCGGGCGACGCGCTCCCGGGAGGGATCAAGGCGTTCGAGACCGCACGCGAGTCCGAAGTCATCTACTGGCTTCCCGACCAGAAGGCGATCGCGGTCGGCGACGTGCTGCTCGGCGCGGGAGCGAAACCGAAAGCGACATCCGAACCGCTTCGGCTCTGCCCGGAGCGGTGGCTCGGCGACGCAAACTACAAGAAGCTCCGCAAGTCGCTGCAGCCGCTGCTCGAGCTGCCGCTTCAGCGCATCCTCGTTTCGCACGGCGATCCGGTGCTGACGGGCGGCAAGGACGTGCTGGCCGCATTGCTCGAAACCTGAGGCGACTCGCGGCACCTATTCGTTCGACGGAAATCTGACATTCCCCAAACAATCGAGGAGTAGATTCGACTCGTGCGCGCGTGGGGAGCGCTGGTGGCAATCGGGGTGTCCGTGCTGACGGGCCTCGGTGCCGGTGGTGCGCCCGCTGCCATGAGTCCGCGCGACCTGCAGGGCGTGAACTTCATCAGCTCCTGCGCGTTCAGCCACCGGGCGATGGACGACCCGATCGTCTATCCCGGACGGCCGGGCCTGTCGCACGACCATACGTTCATCGGCAACGCGACTACCAACGCGTTCTCGACGCTCCGCTCGCTGCGCGCCGGTGCAACTACGTGCCGGCGCAACGCAGACACCGCGGCGTACTGGATGCCGACGCTGCTCGTGAACGGGCACGCCGTCGAGCCGCGCGGAGCGACGATCTACTACCGCCGCCGAACGATCGCACCCGTGCGGCCGTTCCCGGCCGGGCTCAAGATGATCGCCGGGAACAGCCACGCGACGGCAGCACAGGATCTCCGCGTGACGTTCTGGAACTGCGGCGCGGACGCCGGCGTGGCGCGGTCCGCCGACGTTGCGACGTGCCCGAACGACCGCGGTGCGGGCCTCCGGCTCCATGTCAACTTCCCGAACTGCTGGGACGGAGCGAATCTCGACAGTCCCAACCACCAGGACCACATGGCCTATTCGGTGCGGGGCACCTGCCCCTCGACGCATCCCGTGTCTGTGCCGGCGATCGCGCTGATCTTCCGGTACCCCACGACGGGTGGAGCCGGCGTGTCGCTCTCGTCGGGCGGTCAGTACTCGGCTCACGCGGACTTCTTCAACGCCTGGAACCAGGGCACGCTGACATCGCTCGTCCGGGGCTGCCTGAACGCCCTGCGCCACTGCGGGCGCGGCACCTAGCCCCGGCCCCCGCCGGCCGACATTTGTCAGGTGGTTCAGCGGCGGCGTGCGCGTGCCGATACACGACGTCAATGGATCAGACCCAGTTCCCCTGGCGTCCGCTCGGGGTCTTGCTCGCCGAGCGGGGCCTCTTGACCGAAGGCGAGCTCGAGGACGCGCTCGACGAGCAACAGCGAAGCGGGCGACTGCTCGGCGAGATTCTCGTCGGGCGCGGTTATCTGACGGGCTGGACGCTGACACGCGTCCTCACCGAGCAACACGGCGTCGAGCTGCTCTCGGCCGGTGGCGCCGAAGAACGTCCGGGGAAGGACGCCGTCGCGCAGCCTCCGCAGGCCCAGCCGACGCCCGCCGGCGCAGGAACAGCCTGGCGCCCGCTCGGCCGGCTGCTCGTCGAGACGGGAGTCCTGGAAGAGGCCGAGCTCAAGGATGCGTTGGCGGAGCAGGCGCGGGGCGGCCGGCGGTTGGGAGAGGTCCTGGTCTCACGCGGTTCGGTCTCCGGGGACGCGCTTGCGCGCGCACTCGCCGCGCAACACGGTGTCGAGCTCGAGCCGACAGAGGAGCTCGAGGCGACGATCAAACCACCGAGCCCGGGCGAGCCCGTCTATCAGGTCTGCGCGGCGAAATCGGTCCTGTACGAGAGCACCAATTTCCTCGAGGCCGCGGACTTCGCGTTCGAGTTCGTCGAGCGACACGAGCCGGATGCGCTCGAGATCGAGCGGAGACAAGGCGACAAGCGCGAATGCGTGTGGATGTACAGCCAGGATCGCGCGGCCGAGGTTGCTGCTTCACGCAAAGGCATGCTCGAAACCTACGGCTTCGATCCCAACCAGTGGGATGCCGGCCGGCGTTTCGAGCCGGGCAGATCGTCTTAGCGCAGCCCGACTTCTGCAGGGTTCCACCAGCGGTGCGCGAGCCCTCGCGGGACGACGACCAGCGTTCCTGCAGCAGCCTCGAAGGTCGCCCGCGACGGTGAATGCCAGCGTTCCGTCGATCACGAAGAAGATGTCGTCGTGCTCGCGATGGACGTGCGGGCTCGCCCCCGGGCTGTCTGCATCGGCCGTCGCAACGCTCAGCGCGTAGCGGCCGTCAGATTCGGCGCCGTCAGCCTTGAAGGAGAGCTGCATCGAACCCAGCGAGAGCTGCCGCGCCTCACCCGGACGAAGCACGAGCGCGTGGTCGCGGCTCATCGAGCGAGTATCGCGGTTGTCCGACTACTGCGACCGCTGCTGCCGCTGTCGCCAGCGATGGAGCGCTTTGGACTTGTGTGCCGCCTTCGGCGTCGCCGGCGCGGGCGACGGATCGTGCTCTTCGAGCCAGCGCGCGGCCTCGTCGTCCGGATCGAGACCAACCGCGCGCTCGCGGTCACCGAGCTTCCGGGCGCCGCGACTTGTCAGCGATTTCTTCCTGGCCACGCGCTGGAAGCCTAGTCGTCGCACTCCCTGAGGAAGCTACGCACGATGTCCAAGTAGTGCTCGGTCTCTTCGAGGACGGGTGTGTGCGAGCTCTCCTCGAAGACCACCTCGCGCGCGTCGCGCAAACCCTCGAGGAGCGTCGCCGCGACCGCGTCTGTGCACATGTCGTAGCGACCTCGCAGCATGAGCGTGGGGACTTCGATCTCGCCGAGCCGTGCGCGAACGTCCCAGTCCTTGAGCACGCCGGTCATCGACCACTCGTTCGGTCCGCACATCGCCCGGTAGGCCTCGCGCCCGCGTTCCGCGTCCATCAGTTCGAGCTCCATGCGCGGTTTCGGCCCGCGATAGAAGTGGCGATCGTTGTAGACGCCCTCCGCGCGTTCGTACTCGGGATCGTCGTAGGCCTCGACCGCCTCGAGGCGGTCGAGCGTTGCAACGACGTCGGGCGGAAGCGCGCCGCGCAGGCGTTTCTGCTCCGCCACCCAGACGTTGTTGTCGGCGAGCGTCGAGCTGAGGATCAGGCTGACGATCCCGTCGGCGCCCGAAAGGGCGTGTTCGAGCGCGAGCATCCCGCCCCACGAGGTGCCGAGCAGGTGGATCCGCTCGAGGGCGAGCTGCGCGCGCACTGCGGCGACTTCGTCGCGGAAGAGCTCGACGCTCCACTCGACGTCGGTCGGGCGGTCAGACTTTCCGCAGCCGATCTGGTCATAGACGACGACGGCGCGCTCGTCGGCCAGCCCCTCGAGCGGTGCGAAATAGTTGTGCGTCGATCCCGGGCCGCCGTGCAAGGCCAGCAACGGTGCGCGTTCGGATCCGAGGTCGCCGACGGCTCGGTACCAAGTGCGGTACCCGCGAAAGGCGATGTATCCCTCGTCGACCGGCGTCAACGCTTCAGCTGTTCACTACGAGCGAAACGGAGACGAGCGTCACGCGTTGTTTCCCGCCGATCCAGAACATCGTGAAGCGACTGAGCGGCTTGTCGCGATTGCCGACACCGCAGTACCGGCGGCCGCCCTCCTGCCAGCAGCGTGCACCCGGGAGCCTCGCCACGGCCGAGATCGGCGAGCCGATCCCCACGCCCGAGGCCGTCCGTTCGCCCGGTCGCGTGGTCGTCACCCTGACGACGATCGGCCTACTCCCGAGCGCTTGGAGATCGACGTCGACCAGCCGATAGTGCATCCGCGTGACGACGGAACCGAGCGCACCTCGCGTGTGAGTGACGCTCAGAGGCGCGCCGAGCCTCGCGCGTACTTGCGCCTCGCTCATCCGCAGAGAAACCCCAGCCATACCGCGGCCGGGAACGATCGTCCCCGACGCCGGAACGGCGATCGAGGCGACAGCCGCCACGGCGGCGATCGTCGTTGTCAACCGACCTATCCGAGTGCTAGACGCGCTCCCGCTCCCGCTGGGCGTTCTCGTACAGCTTGCGGGCCGTCGAGGCGAGGATCTCCCAGGCGATCTCCCCGTTCCGCTCGACGAGCGACCGGAAGTCCCAGGATGTCATTCCGAAGCAGCGCATCTGCGTCTCCGCGGTGATGGTTGCCGCTCGCGGCGTCTCGGCGATCAGCGCGATCTCGCCGAAGTGATCGCCGGGGCCGAGTTTCCCGACTTCCTCTCCGTTCATCGTCACGCTCGCCCCACCCTCCTCGATCACGTAGAAGCCGACGCTGATCTCGCCCTCCCTGGTGATCTCCTCCCCCGCGGCGAACGTCCGCTCGGCCATCGCCTCGGCGATCCGCTTCAACTGTTTGTCCTTCAGGCCCGAGAAGAGCGCGACTCGCTGCAGGACGTCGGTGTTGGCGCCCATCGGGCCAGTCTATGGCCTCATGCGCGCAGGAACGCGAGTCGCCCGACGCGCGCCGGGTGTTCCGCGACGCGCATGCCGCCGATTGCGCCGCGCACGTTCAGGGCGGTCACGAGGTACCGCCAGCGGGCACGCGCCTGCCGGCGCGAGCGGGGATCGGCGATGAAGATGAGCCGGAGCTCGCCGCCCGAGCAGAGAGCGGTCACGTCGTAGCTCGAGCGCCGGCGGCCGCTGCGCAGATCGCGTGCGAACACCACCGCATCGAGCAGGATCGTCCGCAGCTCGGAGGCCGGCAGCGTTGCGAGCTTCGCCGGCACCGGCTCGTCGGGTGAGTACACGACACCGTTCGGCGCGAGCTGCTCGAACGTGCGGCGGGCAGCCTCCACGTCGACGGGGAAGATCGGCGTCAGTAGGTGCGGACTTGCGTAGCCGACGAGCTCGTCGCGCCCGACCGCGAGCAGCGCCTCCTCTCCCGTCGCGCAGTCTCGCGTCGAGATCTCGGCGATCAGGCCGCCACTGGAGCGCTGAAGCCAGTCGGCGGTCACGCGATGCGAGTCTCCGACCGGCTCGAACCAGACGAGCCGGTCCGGGCCGATCCAGGCGGCGGCGCCCGACTCGCCGAGCCGCCGCGC
>JBASRJ010000116.1:0-3706 GCA_049273785.1 Gaiellaceae bacterium
GCGCGGCGGCGGTCAACTCGTGCCACTCGAATCCTCCTCTCTCGTAGCGCGGCTCTCCATCGACGAACGTCGCGACGACTCGGTCGGGCGAACCTCCGAGCACGACCGCGGCGGCAGGATCTTCCCACGGGAGATACGGCGAGCCAGCCAGCGACACGACCGCCAGGTCGGCGCGCTTCCCCGGCACGAGCGAGCCGATCTCCGCGTCGAGGTCGAGGGCGCGTGCCGAGCCCAGCGTCGCGAGCTCGAGCGTCTCGGCCGCAGACAGCACGTCCGGCCGCTGCGCCCGCGCGCGTGCCGTCAGAACGACGCTGCGCAGCTCCTCGAAGAAGTCGAACGACGGCGCCGACGCCGGACTGTCGGTGCCGACGCCGACGCGGGCTCCGGCGGCTCGCAGTTCCGACAGCGGGGCAACACCACACCCGAGTGCCGCGTTCGAGCGCGGACAGTGGGCGATGCCGGTCTCCGTCGAGACGAGCAGGTCGAGCTCCTCGTCGTCGATGACGACGCAATGCGCCGCGACGACATGCCGGCCGAGCAGGTCGTGCGCGGCGAGCAGGCGCGTCCCGGTCGTGCCCGCCGGCTCGACGAGTAGGTCGCGGTAGCCCCTCCACGGCCCTTCGCCGCGTAGGACATACGCGACCTCCGACGCGCTCTCGGAGATGTGGGTCGCGACCGGCAGGCCGAGCTCCGCGCACGCCTGGTAGAGCTCGAGCGACACGGTGTACGGTGCGTGCGGCGAGACACCGGCCCGCACGCGATCGGAGAACGCGTCTTGCGCCCGATCACGGATCAGGGCGAAACGCTCGAGCGCGACCGGAACGTCCGCGCCGAAGACCTCCAGGTACACGGTCGCGCGCAGGCCCAGCTCCGCGCAGGACACGGCTGCGGCGCCGCTGTAACTGCAGTCGCCGATCGTCGTCACGCCCGAGCCGAGGCACTGAGCCGCGCCGAGGCGCGCGATGTCGACGTACTCCTCCCAGCCGATGCGGCCCTTCCGCTGCACGTGGAGCGTGATCCACTCCGCAAAGTCGCCCAGCCCGTCGCCGAAGCCGGCGTAGACCGCGTACTCGAGGTGCGTGTGCGCGTTGACGAAGCCCGGCAGGATGACCGCGTCCTCGTAGCGGACACCGGTTCCGAGCTCGTCCGCCGTCCCGACCGCCACAACTCGGCCGTCCTCGATCGCGACCGCGCCGCGTTCGATCGGCGGCCCCTCGATCGGCAGCACCCAGTCCGCGGACAGAACCTGGCTCACGGCTCGGACAGGCTAGCCGCTTCCACGCGCGGCGACCGGCGCTCCATGATCACGGACAACCAGATCGACCCCTCGTACAACACCATCAGCGGGATCGCCTCGAGCGTCGTCGTCACCGGGTCGATCCCCGGCAGGAGCACGGCGACGACAGCGACGATGAAGTAGCCGAGGCGCCGGTTCTTCCGCAGCGTCCGCGTCGAGAGCACGCCGAGCCGCACGAGCGCGAGCACGAAGATCGGCAACTCGAAGACGAGCCCGACCGCGATCAGAACCGTGAGGACGAACGAGTAGTAGTTGCTCGCGCGAATCTGGACGTTGTAGAGCGTGTCGTCGAAGTTCGTCAGGAAGTGGATCGCCTGCGGCAGGACGAGGAAGTAGCCGAACGCGATGCCGGCGACGAGCAGGGCCGTCGAGAACGCGACGAAGACGACGACGGTTCGCTGCGCGTGCTCCTCGACCGCCGGCGCGAGGAAGCTCCAGAGCTGCCAGAGCACGACCGGAAGGGCGAGCGCGAGCCCGGCCGCGAGGCTGACCTTCACGGACGTGAGGAACGGCTCGGCAACCCCGAGTGTGATCGGCCGCGCGATCCGGTCCGGCAGGGGCTGGTTGAGCCAGTGGATCAACCGGTGGTGGAACACGAACGCGACCGTGAAGCCGACCACGAGCGCGCCGAGCGAGACGAAGATGCGCGAGCGCAGTTCGTCGAGGTGCTCGACGAGCGTCGCCTCCTCGCCGTGGCGAAGGCGCCGCGGTAGCGACTTCATCCGCTAGGAGACGGTGTCGCGCTCGCGCGCGGGAGTCTCTGCCGGCGTGGTCGTGACGGGGAGCTCGGCAGGCTCGTCGTCGACGTCCTTGCCGCTGACCGAGTCCTTGAACTCGCGGAGACCGCGTCCCATCGAACGACCGATCTCGGGGAGCCGCTTCGCCCCGAACAGGAGAAGCGCCAGCAGCAGCAGGAGGATGATCTCCCAGGGGCCGACATTCGGCATGGATTCAGGGTAGCGCGTTTCGCGGGCGGCAAGGGGGAAGAAGAGCTCCGCCTGGGCACGAAAAAGCCGGGCCGACGTTGTTGGCTACGATGGGGTTACCAGCGGCTCACGCGGGCCGCATTCCTCCGAAGCAAAGGACGTAACAAGCTGGCACTGCTGGAGCTGAAGGACCTGCACGTCTCGCTCGAGGACGGCACCGAGATCGTCAAGGGCGTCGACCTGGCCGTGGACCCGGACGAGGTCCACGCCGTCATGGGGCCGAACGGCTCCGGCAAGTCGACGCTCGCGTACGCCCTGATGGGCCACCCCGCCTACCAGATCACCGAGGGGCAGATCCTCTTCGAAGGCGAGGACCTGACGGCGATGGAGGCGGACGAGCGGGCCCAGCGCGGTCTCTTCCTCGCGTTTCAGTATCCGCATGCCGTTCCCGGCGTGACCGTCACGTCGTTCCTGCGGAGCGCGATCAACTCGATCCGGAAGGCTCGCGCCGGGGGCGAGGACGATCCGATCGCGATCCCCGAGTTCCGCACCGAGCTGCTCGAGCAGATGGACCGGCTGAAGGTCTCGCGGGAGCTCGCGTCGCGCTACCTCAACGACGGGTTCTCCGGCGGCGAGAAGAAGCGCGTCGAGATCCTCCAGATGGCGATGCTGAAGCCGCGGATCGCGATCCTGGACGAGACGGATTCAGGCCTCGACATCGACGCCCTGCAGATCGTCGCGCGGGGGGTCCAGAAGCTCGTCAGCCCGGACATGGGCGCAGTCGTGATCACGCACTACCAGCGGATCCTCGACTACATCAAGCCCGATTTCGTGCACGTCTTCATCGACGGGCGTATCGTGGAGGAAGGCGGTCCCGAGCTCGCCCACAAGCTCGAGGCCGAGGGGTATGAAAGATACGAGGTGAAAGTCTGATGGCTGCGACACCCGAGACCGAGACCGTTCAGCAGATTCGCGAGGAGTACAAGTACGGCTTCTCCAACCCGGACGAGGCCAAGGACTACTTCTTCAAGTCGGGCCGCGGCATCTCGCACGAGGTCGTCGAGGCAATCGCGGAGCACAAGAAGGAACCGGCCTGGATGCGGAAGTTCCGGCACAAGTCGCTCGACTACTTCCTCGCGCGCCCGCTCCCGCAGTGGGGCGGGAACCTGAACGACATCGACTTCGAGAACATCTACTACTACATCCGCCCGACCGAGAAGCAGGCCGAGCGCTGGGAGGACCTGCCGGCCGAGATCCTCGACACGTGGGACAAGCTCGGCATCCCGGAGGCGGAGAAGAAGTACCTCGCCGGCGTCGGCGCCCAGTACGAGTCCGAGGTCGTTTACCACAAGCTGCAGGAGGACCTCACGAAGCAGGGTGTCCTGTTCCTCGACATGGACTCCGGCCTGCGGGAGCACGAGGACATCGTCAAGCAGTACTTCGGGACGATCATCCCGCAGAACGACAACAAGTTCGCGGCGCT
>JBASRJ010000158.1:0-2147 GCA_049273785.1 Gaiellaceae bacterium
GCACGGCCGGTGAGCGTGAGATTCGTTCCCGTGTCGCCGTCCGGGACGGGATAGACGTTCAGGTCGTCGATCCGGCGGCGGCTCGCTTCGAGCGAGGCGAGCGCCGCACGCGCGATCTCGCGGACGCGGTCGAGGTCGCTCATGCGCTGCGCTTGACGTCCTGGATGCGGACCTCGACCGACGCAACGCGCAGACCGGTCAGCCGTTCGACCTCGTACCGGACGCGGTTCCGGACGGTCGACGCGACCTCTGCGAGGTTGAGCCCGTACTCGACGATCACGTTCAGCTCGATCGTCTTACCCTCGTCGGCACTGCCGCCGACGGTGATTCCCCGTCGCCAGCGTTCCCTCGGCAGGAGCGGGCCGACGCCTTTTGCACGCGAGGCCATCCCGACGACGCCGTACGCCTCGGCGGCGACGCGCCCGACGATGTGGGCCACGGCGTCGTTCGAGATCGAGATGCGCCCCAGGAGCGAGGCCAGCGGTCGAGCTGCCTCCACATCCCGATTAGACCACGGCTCCGGGCCGTGGGTTGCCAGCGCTAGATCGCCTTCTGGACCTTGCCGCCCTTGAGGCAGCGGGTGCAGACGTAGGCGCGAGTCGGCTTCCCGCGCAGCAAAACGCGGACGCGCTGCAGATTCGGCTCGAACCGGCGCTTCGTGGCCACCATCGAATGGCTCCGGTTGTTCCCGAAGCCGGGCTTCTTCCCGCAGACTGCACAGACCTTGGACATCGGCGGCGAGTGTAGCTGAGCGCTCCAGCGCTGCGCCGAGCGCCGCTACCTCTTGCCGCCGTTCCCTCCACCCCGTGTGTCGGGCTTCGTCAGGTCGGGCCATCCGGGAGTCGGATTTCCGCTGTCTGGCTTTGCCATCACTTCCTCCACAGTACGAAGAACCACAACCCGACTTCCAGGATCAGAGAAACGATAGCTGCCTCGAACGCCCAGAGGAGCCAGCGAATCATCCGTCTGTTCTCGTCGTACCTCCATTCAAGCTGTAAGGCGAGTACGCGATAGAGCTCACCGAGAGACATCCCGCCTTTGGCCTCGTGCTCGTCGACGGCGTTGATCAGGGCAGCGGCGCTCAGACTGAATCGGAATTCGAACGGCCACAAGATCAAGAGCGCGAGGACTGCGGAGAGAACAAACGCGGCAATTGCCAGGGTCGTGAGGGACAGCAGCTCCAGTCGCGTCGATCCACGCAAGGCTTGGCCTCCGAGAAATGAGCTGACCAGGGCCGCCGCCGCGAGGATCGTGCCCGCGCGCGAGCGTAGGCCGTCCAGAACGCCTGCTTGATCCTGGACCGCTCGGACCGACGCGTCGTACGCGATCCGTGATGTTTCGTTGTCCACTCGGACAATGATTGCGTGCGGTGCGGACGGAAGTCCTCTTTGATCAGATGCATACTCATGGCATGAAAGAGCCGCTGCGCGGGAGCTGCCTCTGCGGCGGCGTGCGCTTCGAGGTCACGGCTCCGTTCCGGCGGGCGAATCACTGCCACTGCTCGCGCTGCCGCAAGCACTCCGGAACGTTCGGGCTCACGCAGGGGCGTGTCCCACGGGAGGGATTCCGGCTCGTCGCGGGCGAGGAGTTGATCCGCGTCTTCCGGCCGGACGGCGGGGCGGTGAAGGCCTTCTGCTCGGTGTGCGGTTCGAGCCTCTTCGGCGGCACCTGGCCGGACGGGCCGGAGGTCTCGGTTCGCCTCGGCTCTCTGGACGGCGATCCGGAGATCCGCCCGCAGTACCACTCGTTCGTCGACTCGCGCGCAGCGTGGGACGAGCTCCCCGACGACGGCCTGCCGCGCAACGGCGAAGCCAATCCGGGCGCCTAGCGCGAAGCTTGCACGGCGCTCGCTCGCAGTTGAGCGAACGCGTCCGCCATCTCGAGTGCGGTGCGCACGGCCTCGGCGCCCTTGTCGATTCGCGCCTCCGCCTGCTCGACGTTCTCGAGCGTGAGCACGCCGAAAGCGACCGGGACGCCGGTCTCGAGCGCAGCGAGCTGCAATCCACTCGCAGCTTCCGATGCGATGTACTCGAAGTGCGGCGTCTCCCCGCGGACGACGCACCCGAGTGCGACGACACACGCAAAACGGCGCGTCTTTGCGAGGGCCATCGCCGCGAGCGGAAGCTCGAACGCGCCGGGCACCGGCA
>JBASRJ010000125.1:0-13516 GCA_049273785.1 Gaiellaceae bacterium
AGCTCGACGGCCTCTACCGTTCGCTCGCCGGACGACGCCGGCCTTCGCGGCAAGCCGACCCGCTCGCGCGCGACCGCGACTGGATCCTCTGCGACCTGCACATGCACACGAGCTGGTCGCACGACTGCACCGTCGATCCTGCAGACCTCGTCATGTACGCGGCGGCGCTCGGGCTCGGCGCGATCGCGGTTACCGACCACAACGCGCTCGGCGGCGCGCAGGAGACAGCCGAGCTCGCACGCGGGCACGACCTCTTCGTCATTCAAGGCGAGGAGGTGAAGACTGACAGCCAGGGAGAGGTGATCGGCCTGTTCCTCCGCGACGAGATCCCGCGCGGCCTTTCCTTCGCGGACACGATCGCGGCGATCCGCGCGCAGGGTGGGCTCGTTTATCTCCCGCATCCGTTCGACCGGCTACACGCGATTCCCGATCCGGCCACGCTGCATCGCCATCTCGCCGACATCGACGTGTTCGAGGTCTACAACGCGCGCCTGCTGTTCGAGGGCTACAACGACGAGGCGGTACGGTTTGCGAGCAAGTACAACCTCACGGTCGGCGCTGGGTCGGACGCCCATGTCCTGCAGGGGGTGGGGACCGGAGCGCTTCGGATGCGCGCCTTCGACGGCCCCGAGGAATTCCTCCTTTCCCTCCGATCCGCCCACGTTCTGCGGCGGCCGAGGTCGCTCGTCTACCTCCAATCCCTGAAGTGGATGGCCCAGGCCAAGGAACGGGTTCGCTAGCGGAGAACCGTGGGAGAGCGCGTGCCTGTGCCCACCGATGAGATCTACGAGAAGTACCGCGACAAGGCGATCGTGGAGATCAACGCACTCGGCGACGAGATCGCGCGCGCTGCCGGCGGGCGGGTGCCGGTGCTCGGCTCGGGCCATCCGCTCGGCGACATCCTGCTGCTGAAGTACCGGCCTCAGCCGGCGGAGGTGCAGGAGGGGGTCGCGTTCTACGGACGCGCAGGTCAGGCGATCCTCAAGTCCCTGCAGCGGCTGCACATCGATCCGCTCGCCATTTACGGGACGAACTGCCTCAAATTCGCGGACGGGGACGAGGAGGAATCCAGGCGCTTCCTCACGCGCGAGCTGCACATCGTCCAGCCGAAGCTGGTCGTGCCGATGGGCGAGGAGGCGGTCGCGTTCGTGAATTCGATCGAGTTTCCTTTGGCGGACGCGCTGGAGTGGAGGCCGGGCGAGCTCCAGCGCTTCACCGCGACCGTCGATGCGCTGGTCGTGCCCGACATCGACGCGTCGCTCGACGAGGCTCCCGCAAAGACGGCATTTTGGAACACGTTCAAACCGCTCGGTCAGTGGTGGGCCGAGCTTCCACCCTACTAGGCGTCGTCGCGGCTCTCGCCGCGTACGACACCGTGCACGCGCATCTGTGGAACGCGTCGGACTGGTGGGACGTCGCGTTTATCGGCGGCGTGCTGATCCCGGCGTCGTTCGCGCTCGTGTGGCTGGCGCTGCCGGTGTGGAGAGCGCGTGGGCTGCTTCCCGTCGGGCTCTCGCTCGCCGTCTTGACGGTCGTCTTGCACATCGCAGGCTGGCAAACGCCGGAGAACATCGTGAAGCTCTTCTCGGTGACGCTGATCGGCTTCTGGTTCCTCGCGTACTTCGAGACGGCGGCGTGGGTCGTGCTGGTCGCGTTCATCATTCCCTGGGTCGACGCGTACTCCGTCTGGAAGGGACCGACGAAGGTGATCGTGACGCACCACGCGCGCGTGTTCACGACGCTGTCGTACGCGTTTCCCGTCCCGGGAGAGCACACCGCCGCGAACCTCGGCCTGCCGGATCTCCTGTTCTTCTCGCTCTTCCTGGCGGCGTCGGTGCGGTTCGACCTGCGGCCCGGATGGACCTGGCTCGCCCTGACGGCGTCGTTCGGCGCAACCATCGCGATCGCCGTCGCGCTGCAGCTGGGCGGGCTGCCGGCGCTGCCGCTCCTGTCCCTCGGGTTCCTCGCTCCGAATGCAGATCTCCTCTGGCGACGGTTGCGGACCGAGCGCGCGGACGAGGGCCTCCGCCCTTGACGCAATGTCGGCGCACAATCGCCACCCACTGGTGCGTCGAAACGCGGTAACGTCGACTGTGAGGGTGGCGGGCAGTTCTCCCCACCCTCATGTGGGTGGGGGTCGCGCGCGCGTGAACCTTTAAGCGGCCGCGGGTTCGACGGCTGCCTCGCGTTCGAGCAGCGCGACCGTTTCCACGTGCGGCGTGTGCGGGAACATGTCCACCGGTCGGGCACGGAGCAGTTCGTAGCCGTAGTCTGACCGCAACGTCTTCACGTCGCTCGCGAGCGTCGTTGGATTGCACGAGACGTACACGATCCGCGGGGCGCCGATCTCCCCCAGCCGCCGCAGCGCTTTTCCTGCGAGCCCCGCGCGGGGCGGATCGACGATCACCACGTCGGGTTCCCCGCTCCGCTCGCGGAGCTCCCCGAGCGACTGCCCCACGTTCCCGGCGAAGAACGCGGCGTTTGCGATCTCGTTCAGATCCGCGTTCTCGAGCGCGCAGGCGATCGATTCCTCAGAGACGTCGATCCCCCACACGGTCAGCGCCTCGCGCGCGAGCGTCAGCCCGATCGTCCCGATGCCGCAGTAGAGGTCGTACACCGTCTCCTGCCCGGTGAGCGAAGCGAATTCGCGCGCGACACCGTACAGCCGCTCGGCCATCCCGGTGTTCGTCTGCAGGAACGCGTTCGGCCGCACCCGGAAACGGAGTCCGCAGAGCTGCTCCTCGATCGCCTCCTCACCCCAGAGAAGGCGCGTCGGAAGGTTCGTCACCTCCGCCGGGGAGTGGTTCTCCGCCCAGTGGATCGAGCGCACTTCGGGAAACGTGCGCAGGACGTCCACGAAGTGCCCGGTGTCGTACTTCTCACCGGAGGCGGTGACGAGCTGCACGAGAGCCTGCCTCGTGTTCCGACCTTCGCGAACGACGAGGTGGCGGAGGTAGCCCGTCTGGTCGGCCTGGTCGTACGCGACGAGCCGCTCCCCGCGCGCCCACTCGCGAACCGTGTTCCGGATCGCGTTCCCGAGCTCCGTGGTCAGCCAGCAGCGCTCGATCTCGAGCACCTCGTCCCATCGCCCCGCCTTGTGGAACCCCAACGTCGGCCCGTCTTCGAGTTGCGTGAACGAGTACTCGAGCTTGTTCCGGTAGTGAAAGACGTCCTCGGCACCGACGATCGGCTCCAGCGGCGGCGCCGCGATCTGGCCGATCCGCCGCAGCGCATCCTCGACCTGCCCGTGCTTGGCGGCGATCTGCGCTTCGTACGCGAGATCCTGGAACCGACAGCCCCCGCAGGCCGGATAGTGCGCGCAGGGCGCCTCGACACGCTGCGGCCCCGGCTTCAGCACCTCCGTCACGAGCGCCTCCGCGTGGCGCCGCTGGACCTTCGTCACGCGGGCCCGCACCGTGTCACCCGGAAGTCCGCGCCGGACGAACACGACGAACCCGTTCAGCCGCGCGACGCCGTTGCCGCCGTAGGCGAGCGAGTCGACCGTGAGCTCGAGCTCCTGGTCCTTGGTTACCGGCGCGGCCATGCGCCGGAGGGTAGCTAGTGGAGTGCAGTGACCGGGTGCGGATTCAGGACGAGCGGCAGCCGCGGCTTCTGCGCGAAGTTGAAGTCCTTGACGAGGTTGCCGAGGATCTTGGCGCGTTCCCGCACGTCCGGGCGTGGATCGGGCCGCCCGTCGGTCTTCGGATCGAGACGCGCGCCGCCGAGGAAGTCGTCCTCGATGAACTTCACGTACGCGTCGAAGCTCAGCGTCTGATGGTCGACGAGCCCGCGCCGCCCGTACGGGCTGATCACGAGCCCGGGAACGCGCAGCCCATAGCCGTTCTCGTCGACCGTCGGCGGCTTCACGTGGTCGTAGAACCCACCCCAGTCGTCCCAGGAGATGAAGATCGCTGTGGACTTCCAGTCGGGCCCGGTCATCGCGGCGTTGACGAGCTTCGTCACATAGGTCTGGCCGGCGGTGACGAGGCCGGGCGGATGCTCGCTGACGGCGCCGGTCGGATTGATCCACGCGACGCTGGGCAGCTTGCCCGTCTTCGCAGCCTTGAAGTACTCGGACAGCGTGACGACGTTCTGCACCTGGTTATCGTTCTGCACGGTTGTGAAGAAGGGCAGCGGATTCCAGATCCCCGGCGTCCGTGCGCCCTGCTTGACCGACTCGCAGATCATCTCGTCGTTCGCGCAGTCGGGCTCCGTGCCGGTGAACACGTAGTAGCGCCAGCTGACCTTGTGCTTGTGCAAGAGGTACGTCAGGTCGGTCCACGCGTAGGCGGGCGCCGCCGCGTTCGGGTTGTTGGGACGATCGGGAGGCGGCCCGGGATTCTGCAATGCGTTCGTGCAGCTGAACGGATCGTCGCGATTCGTGCAGTGGGCCGACCACTCCGAGACCATGAACAGGTGCGCAGGCAGGCTCCAGGACGCGTTCGGCTCGTACATGTGATCCTGGAGCACGAAGTTGCGCGCGTACGCCCAGTAGTTCGGAATGTCGCTGCCGTCGTGGTAGCCCATGACATCGGGATGCGTCGCCCGCTGTGAGCAGATCGGGTTGTTCGGGTTCTTCTTGCAGCCCTTCACCTTCGCGTTCTCCGCGCGCGCGACGAAGCCGTCCATCCTCCCGCCGTTGACGTCGACAACCGCGTCGCCTTGGCCGTGAGGGCCACCCGCGTTGAGATCGCGCGTGTCGTGGAACGGCTTGTCGCAGCCTCCGGTTGCCGGGTTGGGGACGCAGACGGCGAAATCGCCGTTCGCCGTTCGCGGAAAGCCGTCCGCACCGGGATACGTGCCGAAGTAGTGATCGAACGACCGGTTCTCCTGCATGATCACGATCACGTGCTTGATCTTGTGGATGCCGGAGGTAGGCTTCCTGACCGCGCTCGCCGGATGAGGTGACCGGGCCCCGGTCGGAGCGAACGCGACTCCGAGCGACGACGCCGCAACGACTGCGATGCCCACAGACGCGATGAGCGATCGACGCATGTCCGACCGCGTTTTAATCGGTGGGCTTTAAGGTGCTGTTAGGTCTCCGTTAAAGGTCCGGTGCGACTCGCTACCGGAGCTCCGTGACGTAGACCTTCCGCTCGCGGGGGCCGTCGAACTCGCAGAAGAAGATCCCCTGCCAGGTCCCGAGCGCCAGCTTGCCGTCGTTCAGCGGCACCAGGATCTGCGGGCTGATCAAGGACGAGCGGATGTGGGACGGCGCATTCGGGCCGTCGGGATCCTCGACGTGCTTCCAGTCCCAGTCGTCGTTGACGACCTTTTCAAGCGCACTCTCGAGGTCGCGCGCGACCGCGGGGTCTGCACCCTCGTTGATCGTCACTGCGGCAGTCGTGTGCGGGACGTAGACGAGCGCCGCCGCCGCGCCGTTCGTCGCGCCGAGTGCCTCCTGCACCAACGCGGTGATGTCGACGAGCTGCGTGCGGCGATCGGTCCGGAGGGTGATCTCCTGCATGCCGCTATCCTACGAGACCCCGTGCCACCGGCCCCGCTTTCCGACCGCGAACTCGACGCCTACCGCGGGCAGGCCGACCGGTTCATCGCCGAGCTCGACGAGGAGTTCTACCTGCATTACGCAGGGCTGAAGGAGTCATTCGACCTCGGCCCAATCTACGAGCGGCACCGGAATCTCACCGAACCGGTCGTCGTCAAGTCGATCGGACTGTCCATGAACGGCGGCGAGCGCGTCCGCGAGCTCTGGCGGTTCGCCTGCGAGGGCTACTTCGGGGAGCTGACGCGCGACCACGCAGAGACCCTGGCGGCGCTGGAGTCGGAGATCCAGGTCTCGGTCGACGGGGAGGAGATCCCGTACCGCATGGTGCGGCCCGCGATGGCGAACGAGGCCGACCGTGGGAAGCGGCAGCAACTCGACGAACGCGCGAACGAGATCCTCGACGAGCGCATGAACCCGATTCACCTCGAAGCGACGCAGGCGATCCAGCACGCGGCGCGCGACCTCGGCTTCGCCAACTACCTCGAGCTGTACCGCAAGGCGCTTCCGTCATCCGCGCTCGACGAGCTCGCTGCGCAATGCCGCTCGCTCCTCGACTCGACCGAGCGGCTGTACGAGCAGGCTGCGGACCAGCTCTTCCGGTCGCGGGTCGGCGTCGGCCTCGCCGAGGCGCAGCGCTGGGACGTTCCGCGCCTCTTCCGAGCGCCCGAGTGGGACTCGATGTTCCCGAAGGACCAGATGCTCCCGGCGCTCGAGGGCACGCTCCAGGACCTCGGCATCGACCTGAAGTCGCAGTCGAACGTTCACCTCGATCTCGACGAGCGCCCGAACAAGAGCCCCCGCGCGTTCTGCGCGCCAATCGAGATCCCCGACAAGGTGATGCTCGTCATCCAGCCGATCGGCGGCCCCGACGATTGGCGCGCCCTCTTCCACGAGGCCGGGCACACCGAACACTTCGCGAACACGTCCCGGAACCTCGCGATGGAGGAGAAGCGGCTCGGCGACAACGCCGTCACCGAGGGCTGGGCGATGCTGTTGCAACACCTGACGGACGAGCCGGCGTGGCTCACGCGCCGCCTGGACTTCCCACGGCCGCATGACTATGCAGTCGAAGGCGCGGCGGGACTCCTCTACTTCGTGCGGCGGTACTGCGCGAAGATCCTGTACGAGGTCGAGTTCCACGCCGCTGAGGACGTCACGACGATGCGGCACCGGTACGTCCAGCTCCTGGGCGACGCGCTCAAGATCGAGCCCACGTCGGCGAACTACCTGGCGGACATCGACTCCGGCTTCTACGTCTCGTCCTACCTGCGCGCGTGGGCGTTCGAAGCGCAGCTACGGGCCTATCTGCGGGAGAAGTTCGGCAACCGCTGGTTCACGACCCGGGACGCCGGGTCGCTGATCCGCGAGCTCTGGGGCGAGGGCCAGCGCCTCCGTGCCGAGGAGATGCTCAACGAGGTCACCGGCTCGACGCTCGCGATGGAGGCTGTCGCAGACCGGGTTCGGGAGGTTCTGACCCAAGCCTGAGGTCCGCCCGCCCTGCCGTCCTCATTCTTGAATAAACTTTATGCATGGCCAGGACCCGGGTCCTGCTCGTCGGCGCTGCGGGCCGAGACTTTCACAACTTCAACCTCGTCTACCGGGGCGACCCCGAGTACGACGTCGTTGCGTTCACGGCGACGCAGATCCCCAACATCGACGGGCGCGTCTACCCGGCCGAGCTTGCGGGCTCCCTCTATCCGGAGGGGATCCCGATCCTCCCCGAGTCGGCACTCGAGGAACTGATCCGCGAACACGAGATCGACGAGGTCGTGTTCGCGTATTCCGACGTCACGCACGAGCACGTGATGCACGTCGGCTCACGCGCGCTCGCCGCGGGCGCGTCGTACCGGTTGCTCTCCCCGCAACTCACGATGCTGCGATCGTCGAAGCCGGTCGTCGCGATCTGCGCCGTCCGCACCGGTTCGGGGAAGAGCCAGACGACGCGACGGGTCGCGGAGCTGCTGCACGAGGCGGGGAAACGCGTCGCCGTACTTCGGCACCCGATGCCGTACGGCGACCTGACGAAGCAGGCGGTGCAGAGATTCGAGCGCTACGAAGACCTCGACGCCGCCGACGCGACGATCGAAGAGCGGGAGGAGTACGAGCCGCACCTCGCCGAAGGCAACCTTGTCTTCGCGGGGATCGATTACGAGCGGATCCTCCGCCTCGCCGAGCGGGAGGCGGATGTCATTCTCTGGGACGGCGGCAACAACGACACGCCGTTCATCGAGCCGGACATCCACATCGTCGTCGTCGACCCGCACCGCCCCGGTCACGAGCTTCGTTACCACCCCGGCGAGACGAATCTCCGGATGGCGGACGTCTGCGTCGTCAACAAGATGGACACGGCGACGCAAGAGGGAATTGACGCGGTCCTCAATTCGATTCATGCGAACGCTCCCTCCGCGAAGGTCGTCCTCGCTGCATCGCCGTTCCTGATCGAGGGCAACGCCGAGGAGATCAGGGGCAAGCGCGTGCTCGCCGTCGAGGACGGACCCACACTCACGCACGGCGAGATGACCTACGGCGCCGCCGTGCTCGCCGCAAAGCAGCACGGAGCGGCGGAGCTGATCGACCCGCGCCCGTGCGCCGTTGGGACGATCGCCGAGACGTTCGAGAAATACCCGCTCGTCGGCCCGCTGTTGCCTGCCATGGGATACGGGCAGCGGCAGATGAAGGACCTGCGCGCGACGATCCGGCGCTGTGACGCGGACCTCGTTCTGATCGGGACGCCGATCGACCTGCGCCGGCTGATCGATCTCGACAAGCCGGCCCTACGGGTCACGTACAAGCTGCAGGAGATTGGCGAGCCGACCTTGAAGGACGTGCTCGTGGAGAAGGGCCTGATCGAAGAGACCGCGCTCGTGTGAGCACGGTCGTCGCGCTCGGCGGCAACGCGCTGATGCGGCCGGGCGAGCGCGGAACCGCCGCCGAACAGCTCGCAAACCTCCGTCGGGCAGTCACCGCGCTGCGACCCCTGTTGGTCAAGAGTTGGTCTGACCAGACCAGCTCGTCAGGTCAGACCAGTCAGACCGATCTGATCAGACCAGGTCAAGGCCTCGTGATCACGCACGGAAACGGCCCGCAGGTCGGAAACGAGCTGATCCGCCAGGAGCGCGCCGCCGAGGAGGTGCCGCCTCTCCCGCTCTGGCTCGCCGTCGCCCAGACGCAGGCGGAGATCGGCGCGCTGATCGCCGCGGAGCTCCGGCCTGCCGTCGATCGGCCGGTCGCCTGCGTCCTCACTCACGTGCGCGTCGCTCTCGAGGACCCTGCGTTCGACCGGCCGACGAAGCCGATCGGACCGTTCTATTCGGACCAGGAGGCCGAAGCGCTCCAGCGGGAGCGGGGGTGGGCGATGGCGGCCGACTCGAATCGCGGTCACCGGCGCGTGGTTCCCTCTCCCGAACCGCTCGAGATCATCGAGCTCGAACCGATTCGCGCGCTCGCGGACACGGGTGCCCTCGCGATCGCGTGCGGCGGCGGTGGGATTCCGGTCGTTCGCCGCGGCGACCGCCTGGCCGGCGTCGACGCGGTGATCGACAAGGACCGGGCATCCGCCCTGCTTGCACGCGGGCTCGGCGCGGCGCGCTTGGTGATCCTGACCGAGGTTCCCGCTGTCTACGAGCGTTTCGGGAAGCCCGACCAGCGCGAGCTCCGCGAGCTCGACCGAAAAGCGGCAGCAGCGCTCCTGCCCGAACTGGCGGAGGGGTCTATGCGACCGAAGGTCGAAGCGGCGCTCAGCTTCGGTCGCGAGACCCTGGTCACGAACTTCGACTCGCTCGAGGACGCGCTCGCGGGTCGAGCCGGGACGCGCATCGACGTGGAATAGTCGCTCGAGATGGCCGGCGTGACGGTCGGACTGCTGCATCCCGGAGAGATGGGAGCTGCCCTCGGCGCCGCGCTGCGCGGGCGTGGCCACGGCGTGTTGTGGGCGTCGGCGGGCAGGAGCGACGCGACCGCAGCGCGGGCGACCGCAGCGGAGCTCGAAGACGTCGCCTCGACCGGCGAGCTGGTCAGGCGCAGCGAGGTGATCCTGAGCGTCTGTCCGCCGCACGCAGCCGCCGCAGTCGCCCGGTCGGTCGGCGACTTCGGCGGGATCTTCGTCGATGCGAACGCGATCGCCCCCGCGACGACTCAGAAGCTCGGCGCTGGGCTCGCCCGCTACGTCGACGGAGGCGTCATCGGGCCCCCACCCCGCTCCAGCGGGACGACGCGGCTCTACCTCTCCGGGCCAGAGGCATCGTTCGGCGCCGACTTCGCCGGTACCGCGGTCGACGCGCGCGTGCTGTCGGCGACGATTGGCGATGCGTCCGCGCTGAAGATGGTCTACGCCGCCTGGACGAAAGGAACCGCCGCACTGCTCCTTGCGATCCGCGAGGTCGCTGCAGCGAACGGGGTCGACGACGCGCTGCTCGACGAATGGCGCCTGTCCCTGCCGGAGCTACCGGACCAGTCGCTCCGCGCCGCGAAGTCCGCGACTGCAAAAGGTTGGCGCTGGGTCGCCGAGATGGAGGAGATCGCGGACACGTTTGTCGCAGCGGGCCAGCCGGACGGTTTCCACCGCGCCGCGGCAGAGGTCTTCCGCCGCGCGAACTAAAAGAGGGCGGCCGCCCGAGGCCAGTAGGATCGCGGCCGAACCAGTGGTCGCCGTGGCGGACAGCCTCAAGGGCCGCTCCTTCACCCGGGTCGCCGACTGGAGCCGGGAGGAGCTCCTCGAGGTGCTCGACCTGGCCGACGAGCTGAAGCGGCTGCAGCAGGCACGAGAGGAGCACCACCTCCTCCCCGGCCGGACGCTCGGGATGATCTTCCAGAAGCCCTCGACCCGAACCCGGGTCTCGTTCGAGGTCGGGATCTACCAGCTCGGCGGGATCGGCCTCTACCTCTCGGCCGGCGACCTCCAGCTCGGGCGCGGGGAGACGATCAGGGACACAGCACACGTCCTCTCGCGCTACCTGGACGGGATCATGATCCGCACCTTCGCCCAGTCGGACGTCGACGAGCTCGCCGAGCACGCCTCGATCCCCGTGATCAACGGCCTGACCGACAGCGCTCACCCGTGCCAGGCGCTTGCGGACGTGATGACGATCCGCGAGCGATTCGGGCGGCTCGAGGGGCTCAAGGTCGTCTACCTCGGGGACGGCAACAACGTCTGCGCGTCGCTGATGGTCGCCTGTGCGAAGCTCGGAGCCTCGTTCGTCGCCGCAACGCCGCGGGGCTACGCGCCCGCCGAGGAGGCGGTGCGACTGGCCCGCGAAGGCGGCGGCACCGTCGAACTGACGGAAGATCCCGCCGCCGCGGTCGAAGGAGCAAACGTCCTTTACACCGACGTCTGGACGTCGATGGGACAGGACGATGAACGCGAGCATCGCCTACGCGACCTGCGCGGATACGGCATCGACGCCGACCTCGTCGGGCGCGCCGGCAGGGATGCGATCGTCCTCCACTGCCTCCCGGCGCACTACGGCGAGGAGATCACGGAGGACGTGCTGTACGGGCCGCAATCCGCCGTCTGGGACCAGGCCGAGAATCGCCTGCACGCCCAGAAGGCGCTGCTCGCCCTCGTGATGCGGTAAACACCGCCGTGTGATCCCCCTCCGCGACAACGTCCCGACGCGGACCTTCCCGCTCGTGACCGTCGGGATCATCGTCGTGAACGCGATCGTCTGGTTCTGGGAGCTGAAGAAGCCGGGCGTCGACTACCACGTCGTCAAGGACGGCTACTACCCGTGCAGCCTGCACGGCCCGTGCGAGGCCGTCCAACTGGGCACGCACGTCTTCCGCCACCACCTGCCCTGGTGGGAGGGCACGTTCACGTCGATGTTCATGCACGGGAGCTGGTTTCACATCCTCGGCAACATGCTCTTCCTCTGGATCTTCGGGAACAACGTCGAGGACGCGCTCGGCAAGGTGCGATTCCTCCTGTGGTACCTCGCGGCGGGCATTGCGGCCACGGCGCTGCAGACCTTCGTGACGCTGAGCTTCGGCACCGTGCGCGACGCGAGCATCCCGAACATCGGGGCCAGCGGCGCGATCGCCGGCGTGCTCGGGGCCTATTTCCTGCTGCTCCCGCGCGCCCGCGTGCTGACAGCGATCTTCTTTGGACTCATCCTCCTACGCGAGATTCCCGCGGTCTGGTTTCTCGGGATCTGGATCCTGCTCCAGGTCTGGCAGGGCGGCGTCGGCCTCACGCACCCCGACCAGACGGGCGGCGTAGCCGTGTTCGCCCACATCGGCGGCTTCGTGTTCGGCATCGTGACCGTGTTCCTGGTCGCCAAGCGCCGGCCACTCCAGCCCCTGTACTGATGGCGTCCTTCGACGCGCACGTGCGCCAGGCGCTCGACTCGCTGCCGCCGCACCTGGCGGCGAAACTCGAAAACGTCGCGGTCGTGGTCGAGGACGAGAACCCGGCCGAGCCCGACCTCTACGGGCTTTTCGAGCAGCCTGAATATCTGCCGGCCCGGATCACGGTTTACCGGCGCCCGCTCCAGGAAGAGTTCGGAGCTGACCCTGCGGCCCTCGAGGAGGAGATCCGTGTCACCGTCCTCCACGAGCTCGCCCACTATTTCGGCATCGACGAGGACCGGCTGGACGACCTCGGCTACGCCTGATGGAGACCGCGCTGCACGCGGTGGCGGTCGCGGCGGCCGTGGTCGGCGCGATCGTCATCGTCCTTTTCTTCCTCGGCCCGCGGGAATGAGGCCGAGGCGAGAAGCGTTTTCAACGACATGACCCTGACTCAGATCCACCACGAGATCGAGCAGACGAGCGAGCGGCGGACGGAGCTCTGGAACTCCCTGTCCCATGGCTACGACCCTGCCGTCGCCGCCGAGCTCAAGAGCTTGAGCAGCCACCTCGACCGCCTGTGGGACGAGGAGCGGACGCTGAAGGCGGCCCTCCGCTTCGGCGACCGCGACCACATCGTCGCCCGGGCCCGCGTCGAGGAACGGCTCGAGCGCGCAGCCTGAGACTCTCCCTCCGCGCCTGCGGCGTCGGCCCCGGATGAGGGATGCACCCCGTCCCTTCTGGGGCCGATTCCGTTCGCGGATGACGGGGCACAACGCAGAGGACATCGTCGGGGAGGTCGACTGGGAGGACTGGCCCGACTTCGAGCTGTTCGCCGGCGACGAAGAGGACGAAGCTCCCGCGGCGTCCGAAGACGCAGCCTGACGCGCGGCTAGACTGACCCGAGCCCGGGGCGTTAGCTCAGCTGGGAGAGCGCCGGCTTTGCAAGCCGGAGGTCACCGGTTCGATCCCGGTACGCTCCATCACGTCGCGAAGTCCGCTCGGCTTCGCCGAGCCTGACGACTTCGCGACGTCCGTCTTTTGATCCAAGCGCCGCCGACATCACGCAGGCGGGATCCTGACTCCCAAATCTGCCGCGAGCCTAGCTAGATTCCCTGCAAATGACGGAACCCAACGAGGACACCTGGGAGCGCGACGACTGGGACCTGGGTGGCGCGGTCGAGCTCGGGCGCGAGGAGGTGCTCCGGCTCGCCCGGCACCTCGCCGAGCAGCACGCCCGACTGCGCGACGAGGAGCTGGCCGAGTTCACGAACCTGAAGCGTGAGCTGCGCGAGCGCGCCGCCGAGGTTGCGGCCCGCGAGCTCGAGGTCGAGCAGACCCGCGCGGGGCTCGAAGAACGTGAGGCCGAGCTCCGTGCCGACCGCCGGCACGGGTTGCGCTTCCGGCGCGAGCGACCGCACGAGGTGGACACGGACAGCGCTTACGCCGAAGAGCTGAACGCCCGCCGCGAGTCGGAAGTCAAGGAGCGGCTGGTCGAGGTCGTCAGCAAGGAGCGCGAGATCCGTGAGCGCGACGAGGCGCTCCGGCAGCGCGCGATGGAGCTCGACGAACGGGAGCACGCGCAGACGGCCCAGCGCGAACAGCTCGAAGCGCGGGCCCGCGAGCTCGACGAGACCGGGGAGACGGCGACGCGTGAGCGCGAAGAGCTCGAGCGGCTGCGCGGGCAGGCAGCGCGCACGAGCGACGAGCTCGCCGCCCGCGCCGCGA
>JBASRJ010000141.1:0-36290 GCA_049273785.1 Gaiellaceae bacterium
CGCCTGTGGCGCGACACCAGCGCCTGCGGCCGAACCAAGAGTCAAGACGAGCAGTGCGACGAGGAGCGCGGTGACCCCCACAACTCCAGCGCGCCGGGTCGTTCGACTCACCATTTCCCCCTCCCTCCTTCTCCGAATTGGTTCGATGGACTCTCTCACGCCGTCGCCGCCTCGACTACCCCGGTGGAGACATCTGGCTCGATCGGCCTGAGATCTCTCCGCAGGGCGCGCGGCGTCACGGCTCGCTGGAGCATGGCGAACGCAAAGTTGGCCGCGAACGAGAGCGCGGCGACGGCGATGGACGCGGCGACCACGCCTCTGAGGAAGTAGCTCGCTTGGTTGACAATGATGTCGCCGAGCCCGCCGCCACCGACGATGCCGCCCAGCGTTGCCGTCGCGACGACGAAGACGGCGGCTGTCTTGATCCCAGCGAAGATCAGTGGCAGCGCGAGCGGCAGCTCGATCCTGAGCAGGATCTGGTGCGGACGCATCCCCATACCGCGGGCGGACTCGATCACATCCGGATCGATGTTGTCGACCGCGACATATGCGTTTGTCAGCATTAGCGGGAACGCCAGCACCACGAGCGCGAAGACGACGTTCGTCGTCCCGATCCCGAAGATGCCGAGGCCGATCGCGATCACGGCCAGGCTCGGCAGGGCGCGGCCGATGTTCGCGAGGTTGATCGAGATGAACGAGCCTCGATGGATGTGGCCGAGCCAGACGCCCAGCGGGATCGCGATCAGCAGCGCGATTCCCATCGCCGCTCCGCTGATCTGAAGGTGCTCCGCGGTCTTCTGCCACATCAGCCCCGGGTTGTCCGCCATGAAGCGGAAGGCGTCGACGAAGGTGTGCGGCTTGAACGTGTCGAACGCGAAGATCACGCCGTGCGCCTCCGTGCGCGCGCCCACGGCGTGAGCATTCGCTGCGCCAGGACGAGCAGGCCGTCGGCGACGATCGCGAGCGCGATCGCCAGCGCGGCGGTGGCGACGAACTCGGTCGTGAAGTCGGTCGCGAGCCCGTAGAAGATCGGCTGGCCGAGGCCGAGCGGCGTGATGTAGGCGGCGACTGTCGCAAGACTGATCGTTGTCACGACAGCGATCCGCAGGCCGGCCGAGATCGCCGGGAGTGCGAGCGGGAGCTCGATCCGCAGCAGAATCTGACGACCCGTCAGGCCCATCCCCTGCGCGGCCTCGAGGACGTCCACGGGCGCGCACCGCAGTCCTTCGAGGATGTTGCGGAACAGAATCAACAGCGTGTAGCCGACGAGCCCGATCTCGATCGTCACGACCGTCAGCCCGGTGAACGGGACGAGCAGCTGGAAGAGTGCGAGGCTTGGAATCGTGTAGAGGAATGCCGAGAATGCGCCGAACGGCGTCTCGAACCAGCGCCTTCTATGGGCGAGCAGTGCTGCCGAGAACGCGATCGCGAACCCGACGCCGACGGCGATAACCGTCAGCTCGAGATGCTCGAGCAGTCGCGGCTGGAGGGTGTCCCCCCAGTGGCCCTTGACCCAGTCCCAGCAGAACGTGCCGTTGCGAGCAATGCAGCCGTGCGACCCGCCGGGCGGCCCGCCATAGTTCGGGATCACCGGCGGACTTACCGCGAGCAGGCCCGACTCGAAGCTCATGTCGCGCGCTCGTGCACCGGGCGAGCGAGGAGCTCGCTGATCAGCTCTACCGAGCACCGTCCGGCAAGAGCTCCTCGCTCGTCGACGACGGTGAGGTCTCTGCTGCCCTCGCTCAACATGAGCGCGAGCGCATCGCGGAGCGTCGTGGATGCGGGCACCGTCGGCCCGCTCGGCTCGCTGCCGTTCGGCGCGGCGAGCTCGATCTCCGACAGCCGCTTGAGGGCGAGCCGCTTCAGGCTCCGGTCGGCGCCGACGAAACGCGCGACGAAGTCGTCGGCCGGATCGGCGAGGATCGCGTCCGGCGTGTCGTACTGCACGAGGACGCCACCCTCGCGAAGGATCGCGATCCGGTCGCCCATCTTGATCGCCTCGTCGATGTCGTGCGTGACGAAGATGACCGTCTTGCGCAACTCGTTGTGCAGGCGCAGGAACTCGTCCTGCAGCCGAGCCCGCGTGATCGGATCGAGCGCTCCAAACGGCTCGTCCATCAGCATCACGGCGGGATCCGCGGCCATCGCGCGCGCCAGCCCGACGCGCTGCTGCTGGCCTCCCGAGAGCTGGGCAGGGTAAGCATTCGGATGCTCGTCCGGGTCGAGCCCGACGAGCTCGATCAGCTCGTCTGTGCGCTCGCGGATCCGGGCCTTCGGCCAGCCGAGCAGGCGGGGCACGGTGCCGATGTTGTCGGCCACGCTCATGTGCGGAAACAGACCGACGTGTTGGATCACATAGCCGACCTGGCGGCGCAGCTCGATCACGTTCAGGCTCCGAACGCTCCGCCCGTCGATGAGAATGTCGCCTTCAGTCATGTCGACCAGACGGTTGACCATCTTCATCGCGGTCGTCTTGCCGCCGCCGGAGGGTCCGACGAGGACGCAGATCTCGCCCGCCGGGACGACGAGCGAAAGATCGCTCACAGCAGCCACACGCCGGCCCGGGTAGCGCTTCGTGACGCCCCGGAACACGATCTCTGCGGCGGAAGTCTCCCGCCGCTCCCCGTGCGAGGTCATCAAGCTTTCGAGTGTACTCCCGCTCCCATTACAAGAATCGACTGCCGGGTACCAGAATCGACAAGGTCGGATCGCTTACGCCCTCGGCGTAGCTCGCAACCGCTTTAGCGGGACGAGCGCGGCGGGCGCGAGGCCGGCGAGCAGGACGTCGAGGCGCCTCGGCTCGCGGCCTCCATCTTCGGCGCGCTCTTTGCGGGCGACGGCAGAGCGAACGACTCTGCCGCCGAGGTAGCGGATCGGCTCGGGCGGAAGGCCGCCGGGCCGCCGGACGAGTGCGGAGAAAGCCCACTCGTCCTCGATCCCGAGCGCGAGCGATGCGAGGATTCTCCCCCCGAGGAAGCTCGGGCCGACGCCGTTGCCCGAGTAGCCGGCCCCGACAAGGACGGCATCGTTTCCGCCAAGCGGGCCGAAGAAAGGGAGGCCGTTCTTCGACCGGTCGATCGGCCCGAGCCATGAACGTTCAGCCCGGACGTCGCGGAGGCTCGGATAGAGGCGGTGGAAGCTGTCGAGGACCCAGTTGGCCCGCGGTGAAACTCCGTCGTAGTCGCGTCCGATGCGCCCGCCGAAGGTGATGCCGCCGCCGCCCTTGCCGAAGACAATCCGTCCGTCGAGTGTCGTGCGCCAGTAGTTGACCATCATGCGTGAGTCGTCGATGCAGGTGCCACCGGGCCATTCAAGGTTGCGAAGTCGTTCCGGAATCGGCACGGTGGCGATGACGTCGCTGGGGATGATCACGAGCGCGCGGCGCAACTCTGGGAGAGCTGCCGCCCATGCGTTCAGCGCGAGCACGACTCGATCTGCGCGGACGCTTCCGGACTCGCAGTGCACCCGCGGCGGCCGCGTGCGGTCGAGCCGCAGCATCGAGGAGTGCTCGAACAGCCGAACGCCGCGCTCCAGCGCGAGGCGCCGGAGCCCGCGCGCGAGGCGTGCCGGGTGAATGGTCGCTGCCGTTGGCTCGAAGACACCTGCCAGATGCGTCGGCGACGCCGCCCGCCGCGCGACTTCCTCCGGATCGAGCCGAATGAACGGCCGTTCGCCCAGCTCCTCGGCCCGGGCAAGTGTGTCGTCCCACGCGCCGATCTGCGCGGGGCTTGTCGCCGTCCAGAGCCAGCCGTCGTTGCGGAAGTGAGCATCGACCCCGTTCGCTGCGCAGAAGGCGCCGATCTCGGTCACGCCCGACGCCGACGCGCGGGCCAGATGCAGCGCCTCTTCAACGCCGCAGAGCTCCTCGAGCGCGAGGAACTTCGCCCACCACGAAAGGACGAATCCGCCGTTGCGCCCACTCGCGCCCGCGCCACAGACATCCGCCTCGACAAGTGCGACGTCGACCGCCGGCTCGCGCCCCTTCATCTGCAGCGCGGTCCAAAGCCCGGTGAAGCCGCCGCCGACGATGCACACATCTGCGCGGACCTCGCCCTCAACCGCCGGCGCATCTTCCTCGCCGGCGAGCGCCTCGTCGAGCCACAGGCTACGCACGACGGACCGGGGCGTCCTCGTCCACCACGGGTGTCGCCATTCGGACAATCCGCGTGCCGTGAGGGAAGACTGGGAGTAGCATCGGGCCATGCACGTCCTCTCGGACGTCATGACAAAGGACGTTCTTGCTGTTGAGGGCGATGCCCGGCTTACCCAGGCGGCAGCCCGTATGGTCGCCCGAACGGTGGGAGCAGTGGTCATTCTCGAGCACGATCGGCTGGTCGGCATCTTGACTGAGCGCGACATCATGAAGGCGGTCGCGTCGGAACGGGCCAACGAGAGCCGCGTCAATGAGTGGATGACGAGGCACCCGGAGGTTGTCAGCCCGGACGACTCGACTGATCACGCAGCGGTCTTGATGCTCCACGGCGGCTTCCGCCACTTGCCGGTTGTCGAGGGCAACCGCGTCGTGGGAATCGTGTCGATCCGGGACTTGATGCGGGTCGCCATTGCCGACACCTCGCCTCGCGGCGCGTGATGCGTGCGACCCCTGCTGGGCACGCGCCCCGTGGTAAACGCTGAGCGCGGGTACAGCCGGAGGCGCTACCAGCCGACCGAGCCTGGCTGAGCGGCCCGAACCGAGGGGCATGGTTGGCTTCCTGCTGGGCGCCGGCAGCATGTTCGCTGTCACATACTCGACGCAAGCGATCCTCCCGCAGCTCGGGGGGGCCTTTCACGTCAGCCCTGCCCATGCGGGTCTGACGATTTCCGTCGTCGTGTTCGCGCTCGCCTGCGGCGCATGGATCTGGGGTCCTTTCTCGGACCGGTATGGCCGAAAGCGCTCGATCGTCCTCGCGAGCGCGCTCCTCGTCGCGCCCACGGTCGGCGCGGCCCTGGCGCCGAGCTTCGACGTGCTGCTCGCGTTTCGCACGCTGCAGGGCCTCTGCATACCGGGCCTGCTGACGGCCGGCGTGCCCTACGTGGCAGAGGCCTTCGCGCCCGGGATCGGCGGCCGTGCGATGGGCTACTACGTCGCATCGCTCGTCGCGGGAGGCCTCATCGGCCGGGTCGGGGTGGCGCTTGTCGCCGCCGAGATCGGCTGGCGCTGGGGAATCGGCGTCCTGGCGGTCTTACCGTTGTCCGCGGCGATCCTGATGCAGCGCTCGCTCGTCGACTTGCCGATCGCAACCGCGCAGGTCGGAACGTTCCAGGGCGCTCGCCGTCAGCTCCGCAACCCGAAACTCCTCCGGGCTACCGCGACCGGAAGTGCCTTCTTCTTCACATTCGTCGGCTGCTTCTCGTACGTTGTCTACCGGCTCGAGCGACCCCCGTTCGGTTTCGGCCCCGCCGCGGGAAGTCTCGTCTTCGTCCTGTGGATCCTTGGCGCCGCCGGCCCGGCGATCGGCCGGCTCGCGGACCGGATCGGCTGGGAGCGGCTCGGTCTGTCGGCACTCGTACTCGCGGCGGTCGGACTGGCGCTCTCGCTGCCTGCGAGCCTTCCGACCCTCGTCCTGGGCCTCGCGTTCGTGACCCTCGCCAACTTCTGCGGCGTCACGGCGGCTCAACTCGGCGTGACCGAAGCCACCGACGTCGATCGCGGTGCCGCAAGCGCCGTCTACTTCTCCCTCTACTACGGAGTCGGCTCGCTGGGCGCGTACCTTCCCGGGCTCGCCTGGGAGCGCTACGGGTGGGCGGGCGTCGCCGTCACCGGCTTCGGCGCCTTGGCGGTGGCGGGCGTCGTGCTGCTGTCGGCCCACGCGTTGAACGGGCGGTGGCCCTGATGCATGCGATCGTTCCCGTATTGTCACGCGGAGGCAAACGGCCGAGGAGGCGAGGAGACGGGCGTGCCGCGCACGGGACAACCAGCGATCCGGCTCGTCGGCTCGGTGCAGCGCGCATTCGCCGTCATTGACGCACTCGCGGACGCGGACAGCGAGCTCGGCACGAACGAGATCGCACGCCGCACGCGCGTCAACCCGAGCACGGTCTCCCGCTTGCTCGCAACACTCGTCGCCGGCGGCCTCGTCGAGCACGTGCCGGAGACCGGGCGCTACAGGCTCGGCCCTCGGTTCGTCCAGCTCGGGAATGTCGTTCTCGCTCGCCTCGACCTGCGCCAGATCGCACGCCCGCACCTGCATGCGCTCGTCGAATCGACGGGAGAGACGGCGACGTTGTCGACAGAAGGCGACCGTGACGCCGTGACCGTCGACTTCGTCCAGAGCCCGTTCTCCGTGCAGGGAGTCGCGCAGCTCGGCAGGCCAAGCATCGCGCACGCGACCGCGACGGGGAAGGTGCTCCTTGCTTTTGGCGGTCGCACGCTGCCGCCGGGTCCGCTCAAGTCCTATACGAATCGGACGATCGTGAAGCGATCCGAGCTCGCAGCGGAACTGGACGCCATCCGCGAGGGGGGCTACGCCTACAACTTCGCCGAGCGTGAGGACGATCTGCACGCGGTCGCGGCGCCCGTGTGGGGGAGCCACGGAGAACTTGCCGCGATCATCGGCGTGCAGGGCCCGGCGTCGCGGTTCGACCGCGACGCAATGGATGCCGCGGTCGAGCCGCTGCTCGAGCACGCGCGCGACGTCTCGCTGGACCTGGGGTGGGCAGGTCTGGTCAGAGAGCAGGTGCGATGACGTCGAGCCACCGCTCGAACATCCGGCGCCCGTGGATGAGCATCTCGCCCGAACGTCGTGCGAGCTCTTCGTTGAGTCGCTCGAACGAGCCGGGCCCGAGCACGCGTTCGAGGGCCTGGGCGTAAGTCGGGACCTCGGCCCACTCCGCTGCCATCTCGGTCGAGACCTCGAGATGGAACTGCAGGGCGTATGCGGCTTGCCCCCAACGGAAGGCCTGATTCGTATATGCAGGCGACGTCGCGAGCAGCTGCGCGCCTGCAGGCAAGTCGAAGGTGTCTCCGTGCCACTGCAGCGTCGGTAGCGTGTGCGGCACCTCCGCAAACACCGGGTCGTCGCGCGCCGCCGGAGTCAGCGTCACAGGGACCACGCCGACCTCCGGCGCCGGCCCGGAATACACGCGGCCGCCGAGGCTTGCCGCGAGGAGCTGCGCCCCAAGGCACACGCCCCAAAAGGGCGTGCCCGCATGGACGGCTTCGCGGATGAGGCGTTTCTCGGCTGCCAGCCACGCGAGCTCCTCGTCATCCGCTGCGCCCATCGGTCCTCCCATCGCGATCACGGCGTCGAACCGCTGCCAGTCCGGCAGCGGTTCGCCTTCGTCCAGCTCGACGCGCTCGATCGCCGCTCCGCGATCCCGCAGAACGTCCTCGTACACGCCCGGCGGCTCGCACGCGATGTGCTGGATGACGAGAACCTTCATGAGGTGGGCGGCTGTTGGGGCGCGCGCTCGGCAGTGCGCGCGAGGTCGAGCGCCGCTGCGATCAGGATTGCAACCAAGAGCCCGGCGATCACGCTTGCGCCGATCAGGTACCGGAGTGCGTCCTTGCGTGCGCTTCTGAACTCCTGGTCTTCACGGCTCGTGAGGTTGCCCTCGACCGTCGCGAGCTGCTGTGCCGCGCGAGCCATTCGCTCGAAGTTCACGATTTCCGGCCCGAGGAAGAGTCTCTTCACCTCTGCCGTTCGCCCCGCCTGCAATGCCGCCCACGCCCGCGTATCGAGGCGCATGAAATCGTCGAAGGCGCGCGAGATCTCGTCGAGCAGCTGCTGCTCGCGGGGACGCGTTAGCCGCTCGCGCGCCAGCTGCCGCGTCTTCCTGAAGCCCATCACCGACGCGAGGAAGGTCGCCCGGCTCTTGCCGTTGTCATAGCCGTACGCCGTCTGCCAGCCGTTGAAGTCGGTCACACCGAACTTGAGCTGGAGCGCAAGGGCACGCGCGTCCGACGCTTCGTGCACGCCGTCGAACCGGTTGCTCAAACGGCTCATGCCCCAGATGCCCACGCCGGCCGTCAGCGCGAGACCTGCGATCGCCACGGTTACGGCCGTGATGAGCTTCAACCCGATCGTCACGGCACACCCACCTTCGCAGCAGCGGCCTCGCCCAGCTCCGGCGGGCCGGGAGCGGGTGACCGCGGGGGCAGCTCGACCAGCGCAAGCCGGTGCGCGAGCCAGCGTTTCGTCGTCGCCTGGACGGCCAGCGTGACGACGATCGCGAGCGCGACGGTCGTCACGACCAGCTCGGAGTGAGCGACGCCCATGCTGACGACGATGCCCGCGACCGCTGCGGGCACGACGCCCGTCTCCCGTGTCCAGGCGATGAAGATCAACTCCTCGCGAGTCCACCGCCCCCGGCGGTCGGGAAGCAGGCAGGCGAGCACCGTGATCGGCCGCGCGAGCAGAATCAGCGTCGCCAGGACGGCGAGCGCGGGGAAGAAGTGGTCGGCGATCGTTCCCCAGGGCAGATTGGCTCCGAGGGTGATGAAGACGAACAGGACCATCACGTCCGCGACGACGGAAACGAGGATCCGCATCTCGACCTCGTGGTGCGAGTGCATCGAGAGGCCGAGCCGCCCCATGTTCGCAACGATCAACCCAGCCAGGAACGCACCGAGGTATCCGCTTCCGCCGATGCTGTCGATCGTGAAGAAGCTGGCGGCGAGCACGGCCATCACAGCGATCGCCGAGGACTCACGCCAGAGCCCTGCGCGGGTGCTCGAGACGGCGGCGGAGAGGACGATGCCGAAGACGAAGCCCATCGCGGTGGACACGGCGACGTCGGAGAGGAAGTGCGTCATCGGGGTAGTCAGTGAGGCCTTGCCGCTCAGCACGACGCCGGCGAATGCAAGCGCGAGGACCGCGCCCGTCGGGTCGTTCAGCGCGGACTCGGCGATGACCGTCTGGGAGACCTTCGGCCGAAGACGCATGCGCTCGAACAGCGGGATGAGGATCGCGGGGTCGGTGGGAGCCAGCGCCGCGCCGATCAAGAGACCCGTGGTGAGCGGCACGCCGAAGACTCCGGCCGCGACGCTCCCTGTGACGAAAGCTGTGATCACGACGCCCGGGACCGCGAGGAGCACGAGGCCGATCGCGACCCGGCTCAAGACGTCCACCGAGAGCTGCAGTCCGCCCTTGAAGAGGATGAAGGCGACGCCGAGCGTGAGGACAAGCTGCGCGCCCATCGAGTCGAGCGGCACGTCGATCGCGCCGGAGACTGACGGCCCGAGTAGGACGCCGGCGCCGAGGAGCAAGAGCATGTGCGGCAACCGGAGGAGATCCGCTGCGAGCCGCGCCGCGAGGCCCGCGCCCAGCATCAGCGTTACGGTGAGGATGACGTCTTTCGGCGTCATAGACGCGGATTGTGCACCCGCGACTCCACCGCGTCACGAACTCGCTTGCACTCGGCCCCATTCTGTCGAAGACTAGGCACGTGCTGATCTTCTGGCTGCTGGGGTACTTCCCAATGGTCCTGCTGCTCACGTGGGCGGTCTCGCTGTACCTGGCGTTCGTCGAGACGCGGCAGCAACACATGGACTGGCGCCACACGTTGTGGTGGCTCCAGCTCACCTTCCTCTTCCACTTCGTGGGTTACCTTGTCCTCCGGGGCTGGATCTTCTACCGACGGCACCGCGCCACCGCGTAACCTCGCGGGGTTTCTCCGGCGGGTGACCTGGCCGCGGGTCGGGTTCATGGTCGGTCTGCTCGTGCTCGGCATCGTGCTTACGCGCGTCCTGGGGACGACGCGCCCTCACGTTTCTGAGTCACAAGCGGTAGCAATCGCACGGGCGAAGATCGACTTCGTGCCACAGGACCACACGATCCGGCTCGTACGCCGTGGGCTTCCGCCTCAGGCGTACTGGGTGGTGTCCTTCTGGATTCACAACGCGACCGGCGGCTACAAGCGTGTCACCGTCGTGCTCGTAGACAGCAGGAGCGGACGCGTCGTGGAAGTCAGACGCGTGACCTGAACTGGCGCTCGAGCCGTCTGTGTCCGGTCCCCACATCCCGGCTGGGTCAATGCTGTTGCCTTCGGCCATTGTCACGCTGCGAAGGCGCTTCTAGCCTCGGCGGGTTCCACGGGAAGGCGCTTGTTCGTCACATCGAGTGAGGCGGTTCGATGGTCGCGTCATTGGTTTTCCATCTAAGCGGTCTGATTGCGGCTGCACCGACCCCGCAGGAGCTTGCGGACAAGCTCTCGCTGGACAGTTCGATCCTCAGCGAGCAGTTCTACTACTTCACCGTCGTGATCATGTGGCTGATCCACGTCGGGTTCATGTCGTACGAGGCCGGTGCGGGGCGGCGCAAGAACGTCATGTCGACGGCGATGAAGAACATTCTCACGATCGCCGTCGTGACGCCGACCTTCTACTACTTCGGCTGGTGGATCTACGGCTGCTTCAACACGGGGGTCATCCCGTTCACGCCTGACCACTACATTCACTCGACACACACAACCGAAGTGGCGATGGCGAACTTCTGTTCGACCACGTACCCGTGGGCGGCGAACTTCGGTCCGAACCTCACCGACCATATCTCCGGCGTCTTCTGGGCCGCGTTCCTGCTTTTCTCCTGGACGACCGCCTCCATCCTCTCGGGTGCGCTGATCGAGCGCGTGCGGCTGTCGGCGTACCTGCTCTTCGCGTGCATCCTCGGCTCGGTGATCTGGATCCTCGACGCCGCCTGGGGCTGGAGCCCGTACGGCTTCCTGAACGTCCGCTACGGCTTCCACGACTCGATCGCAGGCCTCGTCGTCCATGGCGTCGCCGGAGCGTTCACGCTCGGCGTCCTGCTGAACCTGGGCCCGCGGATCGGCAAGTACACACGCGACGGCTTAGCCAGGACGTTCCGCCCGCACAACCTCCATCTGACGTTGATGGGGCTGATGCTGATCTTCACCGGGTTCTACGGCTTCTATGCCGCCTGCCTGGTGATCCAGTCGACGACCGTTCCCGGCTGGGGGAACATCTATCTCAATCCGACGACACTCTCGGCGATCACCTTCGCGATCACGATCGGGTTCGCGGGCGGCTTCACCGGTGGATACTTCGCGAGCCGCGGGGACCCGTTCTGGACGCTTTCCGGCGGGCTCGCCGGCGTCATCTCGGTCTCAGCAGGAGCGGACATCTACGCGCCGACGCTCGACTATCTCATTTCGATCTTCGGCGGCGCGCTGGCGGTCTACGCCGGGAACTTCATCGAGAAGCGGCTGCGGATCGACGACGCGGTCGGGGCAGTCGCGGTCCACGGCGTCGCCGGCTTCTGGAGCCCGCTCGCCGTTGGGCTGTTTGCGGCCGGCTACCCGACCGGGCTCAACAACGTCGACTCCTCGTTGACCGGCCAGCTGTACGGGATGATGGTCTTCCTGCCGCTGGGCTTCTTCGGCGGTTACATCCCCTCCTGGATCCTGAAGCGGTTCAACTTGCTGCGCGTGCCGCCGGAGGTCGAGCTCGAGGGGCTCGACATGGCCGAGTTCCAGGCGGACTTCTATCCGGAGTTCGAGCGGCCGAAAGAGGTCATCATCCTGCCGGACGGCACGCAGGTCGAGTCGGCTCCGGTCCTTCTCGAGAGCTACCGCGAAGTCATGACGAACGGCGCCGGCCGGCAGCCGGTGCGGGCCGGCCCGGAGGGAAGCTGAGCCGTGGAGATGCTTGCGCTCAGCTTCGTCCTGTTGATCGCCGTCTTCGGCCTGCTCATCGGCTGGGCGTTCCGGGAGGACCGGCGGCGCCGCCAGCAGGCGGGAACAGCACTAGGGAAGGAATGAGGTGGCAGGAGGCTGGCACACCGAACCGGGCTGCATCCAGCACAACGTTCCTGGCTCCGAAGGCGTTTACAAGTCGTACGAGAAGTGCGCCGACTTCTTCACCTTCGGGCACGGCTCCAGGCTCGGGACGGAGTTTTCCGGGACGAACACGAGCTACTACATCCTCACTGCGGTCGGGTTCCTGGTGATGATCGCCTTCCTGGTCGCGTGGGTACGGCTAGAGGACCGGAAGCTGCGAGCGCAATCATCCCACCTCCTCGTTGAGGGGCAGGCAGGCCAGGTCGAACTGCCCGGCTCGAGTCGGCAGCCGGGGCTCGGCGGGCCGGGCTAGACGGAAGGAGGTCTGAGATGGCGACAGTTCAACGCGGTCGCGGCAAGCAGGTCGAATTCGGGCCGATGCAGCGGCACTCGCGCCGGTTCGAGCTGGGGGTGATCGCGTTCTGCATCCTCTGCATCATCCTCGCCGTCGTGATCGCCAAGGCGACGAGCTGGGGCGTCACCACCCGCCCGTAGCGCACTACCCGGGGCCCGGCATGCCGGGAATCCAATCCGTTCCCGCGAGCGGGACGCGCGACATCGCGGCCGCTTCCACCGTCAAAGCAACCATGTCCTCCGGCTCGAGATTGTGGAGGTGTGACTTGCCGCACGCACGGGCGAGCGTCTGCGCCTCGAGCGTCAGCACGCGCAGGTAGTTCGCGATTTTCCGGCCGCCCAGGACAGGGTCGAACCGCGCTGCGAGCTCGTCCTCTTGCGTCGAGATGCCGGCTGGGTCTCGCCCCGCCTGCCAGTCGTCATAGAAGCCTGCCGCGCTGCCGATCTCCTTGTACTGCTCCTCGTACTCTGGGCTGTTGTCGCCCATCGCGATCAGTGCCGCCGTCCCGATCGAGACGGCGTCTGCGCCGAGCGCGAGCGCCTTCGCGACGTCGGCACCGGTGCGGATTCCCCCCGAGACGATGAGCTGCACCTGCCTGTGGAACCCGAGCTCCGTCAGGGCCTGGACAGCGAGCGGGATCGCCGGCAGCGTCGGGATGCCGACGTGCTCGATGAAGACGTCCTGGGTCGCGGCGGTCCCGCCCTGCATACCGTCGAGCACGATCACGTCCGCTCCGGCCTTGATCGCGAGCTGGACGTCGTAGTAGGTCCGGGTCGCGCCGATCTTGACGAAGATCGGCTTCTCCCATTCCGTGATCTCGCGCAGCTCGTGGATCTTGATCTCGAGGTCGTCGGGCCCGGTCCAGTCCGGGTGGCGGCACGCGCTTCGCTGGTCGATTCCCTGCGGCAAGTCGCGCATGTGTGCAACACGGTCGGAGATCTTGTGCCCGAGCAGCATCCCTCCGCCGCCCGGCTTTGCGCCCTGGCCGACAACCACCTCGATGGCATCGGCACGCCGCAGGTCGTCCGGGTTCATCCCATACCGGGAAGGGAGCACCTGGTAGACGAGCGTCGTCGAGTGCCGCCGCTCCTCCTCCGTCATCCCCCCGTCGCCGGTCGTGGTCGACGTGCCGACCTCGCTTGCACCGCGGCCGAGCGCTTCCTTCGCCGGCGCCGAGAGCGCGCCGAAGCTCATGCCGGCGATCGTCACGGGGATCTTCAGCTCGATCGGCTTGGCTGCGAAGCGCGTGCCGAGGACGACGTCCGTCCCGCAGCGTTCGCGGTATCCCTCGAGCGGATAGCGCGAGATGCTGGCGCCGAGGAAGAGCAGGTCGTCGAAGTGCGGCAGCCGCCGCTTCGCGCCGAAGCCGCGGATGTCGTAGATCCCCTCGCGGGCGGCCCGCTGGATCTCGGCGATCACGTTGCGGTCGTAGAGGTACGACTCGCGCAGCCCCGGTCGCCACCCGTTTGTGTTCTCGGGCATCAGTAGGCGCCCGCGTTGTCGACCTTGAAGTTGTAGAGCCGCCGAGCCGAGCCGTAACGCCGGAACGAGGACGGGTCGATGTCATCGATGCTCGCCCGCTGAAGCAAGCCGCGGAGCGCAGCAAGGTGCTGCTCGCCCAACTCCTTCTCGACGCAGTCGGCTCCGAGGCCGGCAACCTCGCCGCGGACGTACAGGTGCGCCTCGTAGATCGAGTCGCCGAGTGCGTCGCCGGCGTCGCCGCAAACGACGAGGCAGCCACGTTGCGCCATGAACGCGCTCATGTGCCCGACGGAGCCCCGGACGACGATGTCGATGCCCTTCATCGAGATCCCACAGCGCGCCGCAGCGTCGCCGCGGACGACGAGCAGCCCGCCGCGGCCGGTTGCGCCGGCCGACTGGCTCGCGCTGCCGTCGACGACGACCATGCCCGACATCAGGTTCTCGGCGACTCCGGTGCCTGCATTTCCGTGCACGCGTACGGTCGCCCGCTTGTTCATCCCCGCGCAGTAGTACCCCACATGTCCTTCGATCTCGACCTCGACGTCGGCGTCGAGGCCGCAGGCGACCGCATGCGCGCCGTCCGGATGGGACACGCGCCAGTTGCGGGGCCCCTCGCCCCTCGCCAGCTCGTGCAGGCGATGGTTCAGCTCGCGCAGCGGCGTCTCGGCCAGATCGACCTCCTCCGTTCCGGACGTCTCGGCGGCCTGGAGGGCCGTCACGCGAGCGCCTTCTCCCAGGCGTACACCACCTGAGGGTCCGGCTCCCACATGCGCGCATCGGCCGCGCCCGGGAGTACGGCGATCGCGCGCCATTCGGACGCCATCGCCACCCAGTCGTCCGTCTCGGCCATGACCGCCGGCTTGCACGCGATCGGATCGCGCAGCACTGCGAAACCGTCGGCGGTGCCGACGAGGAAGGTGTAGAAGCCGTCGAGGTCGTCGAGGCAACCGTCGAGCGCTTGCTCGAGCGTGGCGCCTTCGCGCATGCGCCAGGCGAGATACGCGGCGGCGACCTCCGTGTCGTTCTCCGTCTGGAACCCGATTCCCTCGCGCCGGAGTCGCTCACGCAGCCGGTTGTGGTTTGACAGCGAGCCGTTGTGCACGAGGCAGAGGTCGAGCCCCGTCGAGAACGGATGTGATCCCTCGGTCGTCACCCGACTCTCCGTCGCCATGCGCGTGTGTCCGAGCCCGTGCGTGCCCGTGAACTCGGCGACGCGGAACTCTTCGACGAACTGCTTGGGCCGGCCGACCTCCTTGTAGATCTCGATCACACGTCCGGCACTCATCACCCGCAGGTCCGGCCGCGCACGCCGGATCCACGCCTCGGCCTCGGGCGCGTCGGCATCGACGAGGACCACGCAATGCCGCGCGCGGATGTCGACGATCTCGGCGCCGCCGAACGCTGCAGCGAGTTCGCCGCACGCGGACTCCCAGGACGTGGCCGGATCCGCCGAGTAGAGCGTCACCTTACATGTGCCGCTCGGCGCCGGATCGCGGTAGACGGCGACGCCGGCGCTGTCGGGCCCCCGGTCGTCCATCTGCGCCAGCATCGAGCTGAGGTACTCGCCCAGGCGCGGCTCGAGATCCGTCGATTTGCAGAAGAGCCCGACGATTCCACACACGGTCGCTCTGGTCCTCCTATGGAGCTTTCTTACACTCTGCCCCGCACTTTAGGGCCGTCGCAAGCGCCTGGCGGCCAATCTTGGCCCTCGGCATATGGAGGTTTCCTCCATACGCAACTCAGAAGCGGGTCAGATACTCCTTGATCTCCCACGGTGTGACCTGCTCGTGGTAGCGGTTCCATTCGTCTCGTTTCACGCGGATGTAGTAGTCGACGTAATCCTCGTCGCGGCCCCGGCCAAGCGCCTCGCGCAGCACGTCGTCTCGCTCGAGCTCGACGATCGCCTCGAGGAGATTCGTCGGCAGCGTCTCGAGCCCGCGCGCGCGAAGCTCGTCGTAGGGAATCGCGTAGAGGTTGTCGGTGTTCGGCTCGCCCGAATCGAGCTTGCTCTGGATTCCGTCGAGGCCTGCGGCGAGGACCGCCGTCGCGGCGAGGTAGGGGTTACAGGAGCCGTCGATCGTGCGGTCCTCCACCCGGCCCGGGCCCGGAATCCGAAGCATCTGAGTCCGGTTGTTGTAGCCGTACGAGATCCAGACGGGTGACCAGGTCGCGCCGCTCGCGGTCGAGCCCTGCTTGAGGCGCTTGTAGGAGTTCACCGTCGGTGCGGTGACGGCGCTCGAGGCCCGGGCGTGCTTCTTGAGGCCGCCGATGAAGTGGTACGCGAGCTCGGACAGGCCCAGCCCACGGGGATCGTCCTCGTCGAGGAAAAGGTTCGTTTCGCCGTCCCAGAGCGACATGTGGAAGTGGCAGCCGTTGCCGGTCAGGTGCGTAAACGGCTTGGGCATGAACGTCGCAAGCAGGCCGCCCTGCTGCGCAAGTGTGTGGACCATGTACCGGAAGAAGATCGCGCGGTCGCAGCTGGTCAGCGCGTCGGTATAGGTGAAGTTCTGCTCGAACTGGCCGTTCGCGTCCTCGTGGTCGTTCGCGTAGTTCCCCCAGCCGAGGCCGTTGACGTAGTTCGAGACCCGCCGGAGAAAGTCGTAGTTGCGCGTGAGACCCCGGAGGTCGTAGCACGGCTTCTCCAGGTCGTCGAGCGGATCCGCAACCCGGATCTGCCCGTCCTCGTCCTGGCGGAGCAGGAAGTACTCCAGCTCGAGCCCCATCATGAACTCGTATCCCGCGACTTTGGCCTTCTCGAGCTGACGCCGGAGAATCGTCCGCGGGTCGTACGGCCATTCCTCGCCCTCGACGTAGACGTCGCAGGCGAACCGGCCGAGCGACGGCTCCCACGGGACCGGCGTGAAGCTGCGCAGGTCGGGAATCGCGGCGATGTCGGGGTCGCTCGGCAGCTGCCCGATCTCGCCCGCTGCGAAGCCGGCGAAGCCGGCGCCGTCGTTCACGAGGTCGTCGAGATTCGCAGCGGGAACCAGCTTTGCGCTCGGACGTGCGTACATGTCGACGAACTGGGCGAAGTAGAACTCGATCCCACGTTCCTCGGAGATACGGCGGATCTCCTCGATGGTCGGCGCGGCAACCGTCGCCATGTGCGGCTCCTTTCTTCGTCCGGGGGTGAACATAGCTCGCGCCCGGCCCGCTGCCGATGGCGGGTTCCTACAGCACGGTGGACGTCGATGTGTCCAGAGCCGCCGTGTCGGCGGCGTGCTGCAGCTGGACGAGCTTGACGGCAATCTCGACCATCAGCCAGTCGTCCTTCCGCAGGTCGAGCCCCGTCAGCTCCATGATCCGGCGGAGCCGCTGCCGCAGGGTGTTCGGATGGACGTAGAGGGCGTCGGCGGTCGCACTGATGTTGCCGCGGCGCCGCAGGAACTCCTCGAGGGTGCGAAGGAGCGACGCGGAGCGCTCCCGGTCGTAGTCGGCGAGGCGGGTGACGGCGTCGCGATGCGTGTCGCGGACACCGTCGAGCGACATCCGCAGGAGGTACTTGTACGGACCGAGCTCCTCGTAGGTCGTGACCTCTGGCGCCGAGTGGAGCAGGGTCGCGCCCAGCAGCGCGTGCCGTGCCTCCTCGAACCCGGCCGCGAAGCTGGCCGCCCCGCGGCACACGCTCGACAGGCCAACCGCAACACCGCCGCCAAGCTCCCTCTGGATGCCACGGACCGTCGCATGCAGCTCGTCCTGGCCGCTGCGTGGCACACGCAAGAGCGCGCGGATCGAGTCGTCGCGCCGGTCGAAGAGCGAGCCCGGTGCGGCAGAGCGCAACGCCTTGTCGAGCCTGTGGTCCACGGGCGCTGCGGCCATGACCAGGTGCGGCGCATCGAGGTCGCAGCCAAGCCGCGTCGCGCGCCCCTCGGCTCCCTCGAGGCCCCGTCCCCCTGCAAGCAGCTCGAAGAAGTCTTTGATCAGGTTTCGCTCGCTCAGTCGCTCGATGAGCTCGATCTTCTTGATCGCGACCGCCGTGAGATTGGCCACGGCGCGAGCCAGCTCGATCTCCGCGGTCGCTCGTGCCTGGAGGACGCCGTGGAGCTCGTCGTTCGCGACGAGGGGAACAGCCACGCGCGGCGTCTTTCGCCGTCGGGAGAGCTCCGGCCCGAGCTTGCTCAGCGCCATCGTCTCGAGCACGTCGGGATCCGGCGGCACGGACACCTGGAGCCGCAGCTGCTCGCTCTGCTGGTCGAACAGGTAGATCTGGCACGAGGCGGCGCGCAGGAGCTCCCGGGCGCGGGATGCGACGCTGGGCAGAAGTTCAGCGAGGGTCTCGGCCCGGGCGATCGCTTCCCCGAGCTCAGTCAGGTGCTCGAGCTCGCCGACGCGCCGGCGCATCTCCTCGTAGAGGCGCGCGTTCTCGATCGCGCCCGCGACGAGCGACGCGCTCGAGACGAGCAGCTCGACCTCGTCCTCGGCGAATTCGCGGGGCGCTTCGGTGTGCAGCGAGATCGCGCCGATGGGATCCCTGGCCCTGCCGAGGATCGGGACCGAGACGAGCGACTGGAACTTCTCCTCTTCGAGCTCGGGGACGTACTTCACACGTGGGTCGTCGAGCGCCTTCTCGCGGATGAAGGCGGGCTCCTTCCGCTCGGCGACCCACCAGGCGAGTCCCTCGCCGCGCTCGAGCGCGATCTGGCCGACGAGGTGTGCATACGGAGCGCTCGCAGCCTTCAGCTCGAGCCGTGAGCGATCGTCGCTGACGAGGTAGACGAAGCACGCGTGAGCGGTGCTCGCGTCCGAGAGCATGCGGACAACCGCTCTGAGGACCTCGTCGAGCTCGAGCGAGGAGCCGACCGTCGAGATGATCTCGTAGAGGATGCGACTCTCGCTGCCCGTTGCCGCCGGAGCTGCCACGCCGCGTGTGATCGTACTCCGGGATCGAGCGAAGACAACCCTCTGGGCTCTGATCACCCTGCTGCCGCTCGCACGAGCTCCTGCCGTAGGAGGGCATCCGGCTGTTCTCCGTCGGAGCGCCAGGCGATCTTTCCGTGTGGATCGATCACGTACAGGGTGGGAATGAAGCGCACGTTGTATTTGATCGTTACCGGCCCGGCGGCTCCTTGATGATGGAAGTCTCCGGGCTGGATGCTTGGGTCGAGGAGGGCTGCCGCGCTGAGGCCGAAGTAGCGGTGAAACGCGAAGACGTCCGGGGCAGTCTCGCCGTCGGAATTCACGAGGAGCCAGGCGTAGCGGGACTTGGGGAGGGAGGCCAAGAGCTTCTGGAGGTGCGGCGTCTCCACGGCGCAGTGCGGACACCAGGTCGCGAAGAACTCGAGCAGGACGGCTTTGCCGCGGTAGTCGGACAGGCTCACGCTCTCGCCCATGGGTGTCTCGAGGGCGAATCCGGGCGCAGCGGAGCCGACCGGAAGCAGGTTCGTGTTCGACGGCGCCGGGGCGGCCGAGGCGGGCCGGTCGAGGATCCGTCCCACTCCGGGTTCGGTATTGGGGTGGAAGCCGACCGCGTCGGCTGCGCGGACGAGCGATGCTGGAGCGGCTCGGTCGCCGGCCGAAGGCCGGGCAGGCGGCGGCTGTTTCGGGGAGGAGCGAAGTGGTCCCCAAACGCCCACGGCGACGCCGACGATCAGGATGACCGCTCCGCTCGCGGCCCAGATTGTCCGGGGCGGGAGCGTCCGCCTCCCGAAGCGGAGCCGCTGAGCCTCGCGGCGCTCTGCCTCCTCGTGGAATCCCTTGTGCGTCAGGGCGTCATCTCCGCCACGCCCGGACGTGCCGCGTCAAGGTCTCCCTGAGGGAAAGGCCGCGCCTAGCCAAACGAGGCACCGTGCCCGCTCGCTGAGGGCGCGGGCGGCCTTCCTGTATGCCCGCGGCCGGAGCCTCGTCGGATCGGGTCCGAAAACGAGCAAGCCCGGCCGGCGCTCGCGGACCAGCTCGAGCAGCGCGTCGATCGGGTGCGGGCTGCACACGCGCAGCCGCTCGACCTGCACGGCCAATGACTGGGCCAGCTCCGCAGGCTTGCGCAGCTCGGCCTGAAGGTCCTCCCTCTCGATGTAGCCGTACCCGAGGAGGGTCCACGGTGTGGGCGGGACTTCGGCGACGTTGACGACGACGAGCGGCTGCCCCGACTCGACGGCCGAGTCGACCGCGAAGGCCGTCGCGTCGCCGGCAAACGGCACGTCGAGCGTGGCGAGGAGCACGGGCCGACCGCCGCTGGAGAGGAGCGACACGTCCTCGCGCCGACCGCTGCGCCGGAGGGTCAGCACGCTACTCGGGGTGGAGGTTCCACCGCGGCGCTTTTCGTGCCGTGCGCCTGTACCTGCGCCGCCACAACGGGAGGAGGAAGAAGAGCCAGGCGGCCATCAGAGCGGGAGTCAACAAAATGAAGCGCGCGCTGACGACGGCGATCAGCGGGACCATAATCGCTACCGCGATCGCGGTCGCAGCGAGCGCCTCTACCTGGTGCCGCCTCATCCGGCGCAGCAGGCCGTCGTACTCCTCGGCCGGGATCTGCTGTGTGTTCCACGAGCGGCCGCAACGCTCACAGCGCCACAATTCGCCGTAGGCCACGTCTCTCGACTCGCCGCACTCGCACCTGATCGTGATCGGAGGCCTGCGCATCTCGAACCGATTGTAGGCGTTGAAAGTCTTCGAGACAGGTGTTACCTTCGCCGCGCGGTCCATATCTGGCGGACGAGAGGGAGGTACAACGTGGCTGAGGCAGTCGTCGAGGAACGACAGCTCCTCAAGACGCTCCGCTGGTACGACGGGTTCGTCATCTGCCTCGCGAATCCAGGCTTCCTGCTGGGATCGCTGGGGTGGTCCGTGCTCGACATGGGCGGCTGGGGCGCGATGCTGATCTGGGGCGTCACGGCGGCCATCGTCTTCCCGGTCACCGTCATCTACTCGGAGCTCGCCGCGATGTTCCCGCGCCAGTCAGGCGGTCTCTCGATCTATGCGAACGAGGGCTGGCGAAAGTACACGACGCTCATCGGGCCTGTTGCGACGTTTGGCTACTGGATCGGCTGGTCGGTCGTGCTGTCTTTCCTGGGGCTGTTCGTGGGCTACATCGCCCAGACTGCGTGGTTCCCGCACGAGAAGTACGGAACGTATGCCTTCGGCGGCGCGGAGATCGACAAGGGGTACTTCGCCATCGGCAGCGTCCATTTCGGGCTCCAACACTTCATCGCGATAGGTCTCATCGTCGCTGTCTGGCTCTTCAACGTCTTCGGCACGCGGATCGCCGTCTCGTTCAACTACCTCGCCGGGGGCCTGCTCATGGTCCCGCTCTTCTGCTTCACGCTGCTGCCGTTCCTGAACGGGGACTTCCACTCCTCCAACCTGAAGTTCAAGCTCAACGACCCGGGCCTCGCGTGGGGAGGCTGGCAGCTCGCGTTAGTGTGGATCTGGATCATGATCTGGTCGACGGCTCCCGAAGCCTGTGCGACCTTCGCGCCTGAATTCAAAGACACCGTCCGCGACACGAGAAAAGCGCTGCTGTCGTCGGCGGCCTTCATCCTCCTGATCAACACCACGGTGCCGGTGGCTCTCACCGGCGGCGTCGGAGAGAAGACCGTTGGGGCATTCGACTACGTCGGCGCCCTCGACAAGCTCGTCGGCTCCGGGGCGCGCGACTTCTTCGTCGTCGTCATGTGCGCCAGCTTCGTCCTCTCGATGAACACGGCGACCGCGGACGGCAGCCGTGCGCTTTACGGCATCTCGAAGAGCGGCTTGACGATCAAACAGCTCGGCCGACTGAACCGGTTCAACGTGCCCGGCAACGCGATGACGCTCGACATGACGATCAACATCCTGTTCATCCTCTTCGTCGGCAACCTGTTCGGCATCCTCGTCGCGAGCAACATCGGCTACGTGCTCGCGAACATGTTCGCGATCGGCGCGTTCATCCTGCTGCGCAAGGACCGACCCGACTGGCCGCGCCCGATCAAGCTCCCTTCCTTCTGGGTGCCGATCGCCGGGGTGCTGTTCGCCGCTTTCGCGCTCTTCAGCATCGTCGGCATCGGCTGGTTCCAGATCGCCGGCGGCGGGGCCGTCTACGGCGGCACGAAGGAGAAGATCATCGGGTTCTGCGTCCTCGCGATTTCCTTGGTCCTCTTCCTGTTCCGCCGAATCGTTCAGGACAAGGAGACGCCGCACTGGCGTGAAGAGGTCCCGACTATGCCGGACGAGATGCCTGCTCCGGAGGCACCGGCGGTTCCCGCGACCTAGAGGAAAGACTGGTGGGCAGACGCGAGGACGTCTCTGCCCACCACCCCTTGCTTGCATGTCGTGAGCCGCGGTTATTGAATCGGCTCGTCCCGAGGCGATAAGGAGGCTTCGCACGATGGCGCGCGACCCGAAGTACGACATCCTCTTCGAGCCGATCCAGCTCGGCCCGAAGACAATGAAGAACCGCTTCTACCAGATCCCGCATTGCAACGGTTTCGGGTCGGAGAAGCCACTGAGTCAGGCGTATTTCCGCGCGATGAAGGCCGAGGGCGGCTACGGCGCCTGCTGCACGGAGTACTGCTCGATCTCGCCCGAGTCCGACGACACGCACAGGGTCTCTGCGCGCCTCTGGGACGACGAGGACGTCAAGAACCTGTCTGTCATGTGTGAGATGCTCCACGAGCACGGCGCGCTCGCCGCAGCCGAGCTCTGGTACGGCGGGCCGCACGCGCCCTGCATGGAGTCACGCTCTGTGCCGCGCGGGCCCTCGCAGATTCCGAGCGACTTCGAGTACCTCACCTACGCGAAGGAGATGGACAAGGACGACATCCGTGAGGTGCAGCAGCTCTACGTCGACGCAGCGAAGCGCGCGCGCGAGGCCGGCTTCGACATCGTCTACGTCTACGGCTCGCACTCGTACCTGCCGCAGCAGTTCCTGACTCCCTATTACAACAAGCGGACGGACGAGTACGGCGGCTCGTTCGAGAACCGGGCCCGCTTCTGGCGGGAGACGATCGAGCAGGTGAGGGAGGCCGTCGGCGACGACACCGCGATCGCCGTGCGCATGTCCTGCGACATGTTCATGGGCGACGCGGGCACGCAGCTCGAGCGCGATTGCCTCCCGTTCGTCGAGCTCTGCGACGAGATCGTCGACGTCTGGGACATCAACGTCTCGGGCATCTCGGAGTGGGGGGAGGACGCGACGCCGTCCCGCTTCTATCCGTCGGGACGGATGCTGCCGTGGCAGGAAGCGGTCAAGAAGGTCGCGAAGAAGCCCGTGCTCGGTGTCGGCCGCTTCACGAGCCCGGACCTGATGGTCGATGCGATCAACTCGGGCAAGCTCGACATCATCGCCACCTGTCGTCCTTCGATCTCCGATCCGTTCCTGCCGAAGAAGATCGACGAGGGCCGGCTCGACGACATCCGCGAGTGCATCGGGTGCAACATCTGCATCTCACGGTGGGAGATCGGCGGTCCTCCGGTGATCTGCACGCAGAACGCGACCGCAGGCGAGGAGTACCGCCGGGGCTGGCATCCGGAGAAGTTCGACATGGCCGAGAACGCCGACAACGACGTGCTCGTCGTGGGCGCCGGACCCGCTGGCATGGAGTGCGCGATGATCCTCGGTAAACGCGGTATGCGGCGCGTCCACCTCGTCGAGGCCGAGGAAGACATGGGCGGGATCATGCGCTGGATCCCCCAGCTGCCCGGGCTCGGCGAGTGGGCGCGCCTCGTCAACTACCGCAAGATCCAGATCGACAAGCTGCGGAACGTCGAATTCATCCCGGATACGACGCTCGACGCGAACGCCGTGAAGGAGTACGGAGCCGAGATCGTCGTGATCGCCACCGGCGCGCACTGGGTCGGCGACGGCCTCAACGGCTGTACACACGACACGATCCCGGGCGCGGATGCGTCACAGCCGTGGTGTCTGACTCCGGAGCAGATCATGCGCGACGGCAAGGAGGTGCCCGGCAACCGTGTGCTCGTCGTCGACAACGACGGCTACTTCATGGGCGTCTCCCTCGCCGAGAAGCTGGCAAGTGAAGGGAAGAAGGTCACCCTCATGACGCACCTCGGGCACATCGCGCCCTACATGCACTTCACGCTCGAGGCGCCGAACCAGCACCGCAAGCTCCACAAGCTCGGGGTAGACATCGTGACCTCCCACATGCCGAGCCGCATCGAGCAGGGTGCCGTCGTGGCGACGCACGTGTACGACGAGGACGGACACGAGCAGACGTGGGAGGCGGACGCGGTCGTGCTCGTCACGCAGCGTCGCTCGAACGAAGCGCTCTATCGCGAGCTCAAGGACAGCATCGGGTTCGACACTCTCCGCGGGGAGGGCATCACCGGCTGCTACCGGATCGGTGATTGCGAAGCCCCGCGGCTGATCGCCGACTGCGTTTTCTCCGGGCACCGTCTCGCGCGGGAGATCGACTCCGAGAACCCGGAGATTCCGAAGCCGTTCATCCGCGAGCGGCGCGTGATCGAGCGCGAGCTCGCGGTGGTCTAGGAGCAGCGCGAAGGCGGCGTAGCGCCCGCGTGAAGATCGTCGTCTGCGTCAAGCAGGTCGCAGTGCTCGGCGACGAGGTCGAGTTCACCGACGACGCGCGCGACGTCGACGCCGACTTCCTCGACGCCTCGCTCAACGAGTGGGACTCCTATGCAACCGAGGAGGCCCTTCGCATCCGGGAGAAGGCCGGAAGCGGTGGTGACGAGATCGTCGTCGTCTCCGTCGGTGTCGGGGACGTCGAGCCGGCGGTGCGGCGCTGTCTTGCGATGGGAGCGGATCGCGCGATTCGGATCGATTACTCCGGCTCGCGCGACCCGATCACCATCGCGCGGTTACTCGCGCCGGAGGTGCGTGCCGAGTCGCCGGACCTCGTCTTCTGCGGCGTGCAATCGAGCGACGCCGTGCAGGCGGCGGTCGGAACGGCGCTCGCCGAGCTGCTGGACTTTCCGCGCGTCGCCGTGGTCACCCGGATCGAGTGGGATCCCGGAGCTGGTCGCGCCACCGTGGACCGCGAGCTCGAGGGCGGGCTCGTCGACGTCACAGAGGTCGACACGCCGGCGCTGCTGACGATTCAGACCGGAATCAACCAGCCTCGCTACGCAACGCTGCGTGCGATCAAGCACGCAGAGCAGAAGCAGATCCAGGTCGTCCCACCCCGCGAAGAGGGCGAGCCCGCCTACCGCCTCCGCCGCATGTTCGCGCCGCCGAAAGGCGAGGGCGCGGAGCTCCTCGACGGGTCCGCGGCCGACATCGCGCGACGGATCGCCGGGATCCTCCAGGAGCGCCTGAAGTGAGCGAGACCCTGATCGTTGCCGAAACCCTGCGCGGTGCAGTGCGTGACGTCACCGGCGAGCTCGTCACGGCTGCTGGGCTGCTCGGGGACCCTGTTGCCGTCGCCGTGATCGCGCGCGACCCTTCGCGGCTCGACGTGACCTTCGACGGAGTCGACGAGATCGTCGAGGTCTCGGTCGAGCAGGAGGAGTTCGAGAACGACGTCTATCAACACGTGCTCGAGGCGCTGATCGCAGAACGCCAGCCGGAGGTCGTGTTGCTCGGCTTCACCGTCAACTCGATGGGCTACGGCCCGGCGGTCGCCGCGAAGCTCGACCTCGGCTTCGCGAGTGACGTGCACGGCCTCGCTCGTGACGGCGGAGCGGTGGTCGCGACGCGCTCGTTCTACGGCGGCAAGGTCGACGCGGAGCTCGAGTTTCCCGACGGCCGGCCCGTGCTCCTGCTGATTCGCCCCACCGCTTTCGCACCCGCGGCGACCGGTGGGAGCCCAGCGACGAGCGCCCTCTCGGTCGAGGTTCCCTCCTCACGCGCGCGACATGTCGACTTCCGGGAAGCGGCCGTCGGGGACGTCGACATCACGACTGCCGACTTCCTCCTGTCGATCGGTCGCGGAGTCGGAGAGCAAGACGCGATTCCGCAATTCGAGCGACTGGCTGAGAAGCTCGGCGCAGTGCTGTCCGTCTCGCGTCCACTCGTCGACGCCGGCTGGATGCCGAACGCCCGCCAGGTCGGCCAGTCCGGAAAAACGGTCAAGCCAAAGGTCTATCTCGCCCTCGGGATCTCGGGAGCGGTTCAGCACCTCGCCGGCATGAAGACGAGCGGAACGATCATCGCCGTCAACACCGACCCGGAGGCGGCGATCTTCAACGTCGCGCACTTCGGTGCCGTCGCCGATCTGTTCGACGTCGCGGAGGAGCTCGAGAAGCTCTCTTGACGCCGACCCGCTCGACGTTCGCCGGCCTCTCCACTTGGGAGATCGTGTTTTGGTACTGCCTGATTGCGGTCTCGACGGCGATCTTCGTCTGGGGTGTCGCACGGCTCGTGCTCAAGTACCGCCGTGGGCGCGGCCCGTTCGAGTTCGATCGGCCGGTCGCGCGTCTTCGGCGAATGGCTGCGGTCGTGCTCAGCCACTCGGGGATCAAGCGGCGTGACCCACTGGCGGGCGCGGGACACTTCCTGATCTTCTACGGCTTCATCGTCCTCTTCATCGGAACCGTCATCCTTGCCTTCCAGGACGACGTGGCGAAGCCGATCCTGCACTGGGACTTCTTCCGGAACGGTTTCTACGAGGGCTACTCGCTCTTTCTCGACTTGTTCGGCGCCGCGCTCATCGTCGGGCTGGCGATCATGGCCTACAAGCGGGGGATCGAGAAACCGTTTCGTCTGCGCTACTGGCGCCCGGACCGGACCGAGGGCGAGCACGAGCGGCGGCGGTACGTGATCGGCGACTGGACCTTTCTCGGCGTCCTGTTCTTCCTGGCACTGACGGGTTTCCTGCTCGAGTCGTTCCGGATCGCGGAAACGAACCCGTCGTTCGAGGTCTGGTCACCGCTGGGATGGTCGGTTGGGCACGCGTTCCGCGGGCTCGGGCTCACCGGGCGCGCGGCCGCCGACGCGCACTTCGTTCAGTGGTGGGTGCACGGTATCGTCGCCCTCGGATTCGTCGCCTCGATCCCGTTCACAAAGGCGCTGCATGTGTTGACGAGCCCCGCGAGCGTCGCGTCGCGCGACGAGCGGGCTGGAAGAGAGCTATCGCCGCTCCCTCCGGACGCCAAGCCGGACGAGGTCGGGTACGGCACGATCCTCGACCTGCCGCCGCGCTACCTCCTTCAGCTCGACGCGTGCACGAAATGCGGCAAGTGCCACGCCGCGTGCCCGGCGACGACTTCCGGATACCCGCTCTCGCCACGCGACGTGATCCTCGACCTGCGCGAGGTCGCCGAGGGCGCGCTGGGACTCCGGCACGAGCTACGGGTCCCGCCGTTGCACGACCCGAGCGCGAGCATCCTCGGCGATCCGATCCGGCCCGAGACGCTCTGGTCGTGCATGCAGTGCATGGCTTGTGTCGAGATCTGCCCGGTGGGGATCGAGCACGTTCCGATCATCAACCAGCTGCGCCGGCGGCTCGTCGAGCGAGGCGAGATGGATCCGACGCTCCAGCAGACGCTGGAATCCATCTACGAATCCGGCAACTCGTTCGGCGAGCCCCGCCGCAAGCGCGCGCGCTGGGCGAAGGGGCTCGACTTCGAGGTGAAGGACATTCGCAAGGAGCCCGCGGAGATCCTCTGGTTCGTCGGTGACTACGCATCGTTCGACCCGCGCAACCAGCTCGTGACACAAACTCTTGCCCGCCTTCTTCACGGCGCGGGCGTCGACTTCGGGATCCTCTACGACGCCGAGCGCAACGCGGGTTGCGACGTCCGGCGAGTTGGCGAGGAGGGTCTCTTCAACCACCTGCGCGAGGAGAACGTCGCGGCGATCTCGAGCTGCACGTTCGACCGGATCCTGACCTGGGACCCGCACTCGTTCCACACGCTTCGAAACGAGTACTCGGCCCTCGGCGTCGACTGGAATGTCATCCACCATTCGCAGTTCCTGCTCGAGCTGCTCGAGGACGGCCGACTCACGCCGGAGAGGCCGCTCGGCTACCGGGTGACGTACCACGACCCCTGCACGCTCGGCCGTTACAACGGCGTCTACGACGAGCCGCGCCGGGTGCTCGCGGCGATCGGCGCGGAGCTCGTGGAGATGCCCCGAAGCCGCAGTAACTCGTTCTGTTGCGGCGCCGGCGGCGGACGGATCTGGATGACGGAGCTCAAGCGTGACGACGCGCCCCGACCGAGCGAGCAGCGGATCGACGAGGCGGTTGCGCTGGACGACATCGACTACTTCGTGGTGTGCTGCCCGAAGGACGTGACGATGTACGAGGACGCGATCAAGACGTCCGGCCACCAGGGCGAGATCGAGTTGCGCGAGCTGACGGAGCTCGTGTGGGAGTCGCTGGACCTCTCGGCGCCGGTGACCGTGGGCGGGCGAGACGGAAAGGAGGAGCAGCCATGAGCAAGGAGACGGCCTTCTACCCGCGGCTGACGGCGCTGACGGACGAATGGATGGACCTCTTCGGGTACTGGGCGCCGTTGAACGTGACCGACACGCTCGAGGAGTACCGCGCGGTACGCGAGACCGCGGGTCTGATGGACTTCACGATGCTGCGCAAGGTGGACCTCGACGGCCCAGGCGCGCTCGAGCTCGTGAACCGCGTCGTCACGCGCGACGTCTCGAAGCTCGAGCCGGGACAGGTCGCGTATGGCGCGCTGTGCGCCGAGGACGGGAAGATGGTCGACGACTGCACCGTCATGCGGAGGGACGCCGCCGGCGAGCACGTCCGCTTTTGCGGCGCAAATGACCGCGACTACGAGATCTTCTCCCGGCTCGCCGCCGGAACACAGATCCATGTCCGAGAGTTCACGGACGACATGCCGCACGTCTGCCTCCAGGGACCGCTGAGCCGGCAGATGCTGCAGCCGCTCGCGAGCAAGGACCTCTCGAATGCCTCATTCCCGTACTACCGTTTTCGCGAGGACGTCGAGATCGCTGGTATCCCGATCTTCATGACGCGCCTCGGCTATACCGCCGAGCTCGGGTACGAGCTCTGGGTCGAGCGTGACCATGCGCTCGAGCTGTTTGACGCTCTCGTCGAGGCGACGCAGCCCCAGGGTATGAAGCTAATCGGGATGACCGCTCTTGATCTGTTCCGGATCGAAGGCGGCTTCATCATCGGCGGCATCGAGTACGACCCGACGGTGTCGCCGTACGAGAGCGGGCTCGGCTGGTCGGTCGCGCTCGAAAAGGGCGAGTTTCAGGGACGTGCCGGACTCGAGCGTGACCGCGACACGACGACGCTCCGGCTAACGAGCGTGGTGCTCGAGTCGGGTGGCGACGAGGCGAGCGGGGCATCCCTGTCCGTCGACGGCGCCGAGGTGGGGTTCGTGACGCAAGCGATCGTCTCGCCCTACCTCGGCGGCAAGACCCTCGGGCTCGCCAAGGTCCGCAAGGAGCTGGCGAAGGCGGGCACGAAGGTGACCGCCCGGGTCGGCGACGACGCCGTCGCCGGCGAGGTCGTTCGGCATCCGGTGTACGACCCGGAGCGCAAGCGGGCGAAGGAGAGCTAGCCGCGCCGCCGTCGCCAGGCGGCTATGACCAGGGATACGGCGAATGCGAGACCGGGTGCAGATCGCCGGTGGTGAAACGCTCGAAACGGAATGGGTACAGGAGACTGGAGTGTTCTCCAACGATGACCTTGGCCACCTCGCGGCCGACGCCGATCATCTTGTAGCCGTGGTTCGAGTCGAGGATCGCGTAGACGTTCGGCTTCACGTAATCGAAGACGGGGAAGTTGTCGGCCGTGAAGGCGCCGACGCCGCCCGAACGTGCGTCCTTGTAGAGCGCGCGGCACCCTTCGAAGCGGGCGAGCGCGTGTGAAAGCGCGGCGCACCACATATCCGGGAACCCGGCGTCGACGTTCGTCGTCTGCGGGTATGGGTCGAGTTGCACCTCGTCTTCGACGACGAGCGGCGACGCTCCACCCTGGACGCCATGGCGGTCACGTTTGAAGTAGATGCCCCAAAGCTCATCGGTGACGATCTCGCCGTCGTCGGTGTGCAGCGGCGCGTCGCTGTCGAGATGGATGACCGGCGGCGCGCTCCCATCGGCGGTCGCAAAAGCGAGTGGATCGACGCCGACCTCGCCCTCCTGCAGGTTCCAGTACGTCCACATCGGCTGGTTCCGAACAACCTCGCCCTCCGGAGTGCGGATGTCGATCGTCAGCGGCAGCCCAAGCATCGCCCAGAACTGCTTCGCCCACGGCCCGGGGGCGAGGACGAGCTGCTCGCCCACCTCGATCCGTCCGCGGTTTGTCTGCACTGCGGTCACGGCGCCGTCGCTTCCGAGTTCGAGCTCCTCGACGTCGACGCCTGAGAGGATCGCCACGTCCTCGGACTCGCACTTGGCGACGAGGCCCATGACCGAGTCCATGTTGAACGCGAACCCTCCTTGGTGCTCGTGGAGGCAGACCGTAACCCCCTTCGCCCGCCAATCCGCGAACAGCGACTTCATGTGCGCGTCGACCTTCGCGGCGCCGACGATCAGCTCCGAGCGGTAGCCGATCTGCTCCTGCCGCTCGAACGTGGCGGCGATGTCTGACTCCTGCACCGACGCGCCGAGCGCGATATAGCCGACGGAGTTGTAGTGGTAGGCAGCCGGGTCGGATTCCCACACCTCGACGCACGCCTGCATCAGCTCGCTCATCGCTGGCTGGAAGTAGTTGTTGCGCACGACGCCGCACGCAATGCCGGACGCGCCCGAGCCGGGCGAGCTCTTCTCGAGCACGACGATGTCCGTGCCGGACCCGATACCGCGCGTTCTCAGCTCCTTGGCGAGGTGGTAGGCGGTCGAGAGGCCGTGGATTCCGGCGCCGACGACGACGTAGCGCGAGGTTGTCGGAAAGGTCATTATCGCCCTCTCGGCAATGCTATATCCAGGTGGCCAACTCGGACTCTAGCATCGCTACGGGATTCCGTCAGTGGTCCGCCGGCTCCCAGCCCTCGAGCGCGGCCGGGTGCCAGTTCGTGCCGACCGTCGTTGAGCCCTCAACCCAGGGGCCGAGCTCCGGCTGCGGAAACTTTGCGTGCTTGTCCTTCAGCTGGATGCCGTACGAGTTCCCCGACTGCAGGTGCGTGATCAGCACCCTCCGCGCGATCTCGTTCTCTCGCCCTTCGGGGATCCGAAAATAGATCTTGAGGAACGAATTCGAGTAGCGGTCGAACACTGCCGGGACGCCATCCTCTTCGAGGAGCTCGACGTCTTCGAGCCAGTTGAGATCCGGTCCCGGCGTCGCCGCGAGCAGGTCGACGTCCTCGACCAGCGCGATGTCCTCCTGGTACGGGAAGCGATGTCCCGCGAGGTACTCCGCGTCGAGCGCGATCGTCTTCTCAGGCTCTTGGAGACTCAATCCGGCACCACCTCTTCGACCTGTGACGGCAGGTAGTCGACCGGGTACTCGAGGTGCTTCTCGAGCATTCGCTTCATCTCGGCGAGCGTGCGTTCCTCGCTGACGCCGGGGATCCACTGGGTACCGGCAAGGGGAACCTTCGCCATTGCCGCGGCCTCGACGGTCAACGCGCAGAGGTCCTCGGGCTCGAGCGAGTGGACATTCGTCTTCCCGCAGGCGCGAGCGAGCATCTGTACCTCGAGCGTGAGCGTGTGCAGGAAGTTGTAGACGCGCTCTGCCGCCTCCTCGACCACGAGCCGCTTGCGGAGCTCGGGATCCTGCGTTGTGATCCCGACTGGACAACGGCCCGTGTGGCAGTGATAGCACTGTCCCGCCGGCACGCCGATCGTCCCCTCGTAGTCGGTCACCCCTGGGATCTCCTTGTTGCAGTTGAGAGCCATCAGGGACGAGTGACCGATTGCGACCGCCTTTGCTCCGAGCGCGAGGCACTTTGCGACGTCGCCGCCGTTCCGGATGCCGCCCGCGACGACGAGGTCGATCTCGTCCTCGAGCCCGACGTTCTCGAGCGCCCTGCGGGCCTCGGGGATCGCCGCCAGTAGGGGGATCCCGGTCTCCTCGGTTGCAATGTGCGGCCCCGCCCCGGTGCCGCCCTCGGCACCGTCGAGGTAGATGATGTCCGGCCCGCATTTGGCCGCCATGTGCACGTCGTCGTAGACACGTGCAGCGCCAAGCTTGAGCTGGATCGGGATCTGGTAGTCGGTGGCCTCGCGGATCTCCTGCACCTTCAGCGACAGGTCGTCCGGGCCGAGCCAGTCCGGATGGCGTGCGGGCGAGCGCTGGTCGATCCCGGGCGGCAGCGAACGCATCTCGGCGACCTGCTCCGTCACCTTCTGGCCCATCAGATGGCCGCCGAGTCCGACCTTGCAGCCCTGGCCGATGAAGAACTCGCATGCGTCGGCGAGCATCAGGTGGTGCGGGTTGAACCCGTACCGGCTCTGGATGCACTGGTAGTACCACTTCGTGGAGAGGTCGCGCTCCGGCGGGATCATCCCGCCCTCGCCGGAACAGGTCGCGGTGCCCGCCATTGAGGCGCCCTTGGCGAGCGCCATCTTCGCTTCGAGTGACAGCGCGCCGAAGCTCATTCCCGTGATGTAGATCGGGATGTCGAGCTCGATCGGCTTCTTCGCGAAGCGGGCGCCGAGGAGTGTCTTCGTCACGCACTTTTCTCGGTAGCCCTCGATCACGAAGCGCGTGAGCGTTCCAGGCAGGAACATCAGGTCGTCCCAGTGCGGCATCTTCTTGAAGGCCGAGAACCCGCGCATCCGGTAGCGGCCGAGCTCCGCCTTGATGTGGATGTCGTTGATGACCTCCGGCGTGAAGATCTTCGACTGCCCGAGGACGTTGCGTCCGCTGGGCGCGGTCTCGTCGGCCATCAGAGGACCAGCTTCCGTTCGGATGGTTCGAGGTTGTCGTAGTTGTAGAGCTTCTTGCCGCAGACGAACTTCTGAAATTCGGGAGGGTTGCCGAGTCCGTAGATGCGGAACTTCCGCTCGATCAGCTCGGTGTCGGAGTCGTTCCATTCGCCCGGCACGCAGTCGATCCCCAGCGACTTCACCTTGCCGGCGACATAGATCGTGCCGTCGTACATCGAGTCGCCGAGGCCCGGGCCGACGTCGTCGCAGAAGATCTGGCGGCCCCGCTGCATCATGAAGCCGGTCATCGAGCCGGCGCGCCCCAGCACGATGATCGTGCCGCCCTTCTGGTCGATTCCCGTGCGGGCTCCCACCTGGCCCTTGACCACCACGTCGCCACCCCGGATCGCCGCCCCCGTCAACGACCCGGCGTTGGACTCGATCACGACGACGCCGGACATCATGTTCTCGCAGGCCGACCAGCCCACGCGCCCCTTGACCTGTATCTCTGGGCCGTCGATCAGGCCGCAGCCGAAATAGCCGAGGCTGCCGTCGAAAGTGATACGGCAGCGCGTGAGGATGCCGACGCCCAGCGAGTGCTTCGCGCCGGGGTTGAGGACGGTGACGTCCTTCACGCCCTCCTCGTACAGCAGCCAGCGCAGCTCGAGATTGATCTGGCGCGTCGTCAGGCTCTTCGCGTCGAAGACGGCTCGGTCGCCGTCGATCTCTGAGACGCGCGGGACCGTGTCGTCGGGCTCGACGAGCCCGCGCGCGTCGTAGGTGATCATGCGCTCGCCGGCTAGCGCGTCCACACCATCACCTCGCCCTCGTAGGGATCCCAGGTCTCGATCTCGTGGTCGACGATGGCGCGGATTGCGATCTCTTCCGAGGCGAGGGCGACGATGTCGTCCGCCTCGTAGAGGACGAGCGGCTTCGCCGCCATCTCGTCCTTGGCCACGCCGAGCGCATCGCCCGTGACGCAGATGTAGGTGAAGACGCCGTCCAACGCCTCGAGGCTCTCGCGCATCGCGTCCTCGAGCGAGTAGCCGTCGCTCATCTTCTCGGCAAGGTAGACGGCGATCACCTCGGAGTCGCACTCGGATTGGAAGCGGTGGCCGCTCCGCTCGAGCCGGTGCTTCCACTGGAAGTAGTTCGTCAGCTGGCCGTTGTGGACGACGGCCACGTCGCCGAACGGGTAGGCCCAGTAGGGGTGGGCGCCCGAGATGTCCACGTCGGACTCGGTCGCCATCCTGACGTGACCAATCGCATGCGTGCCGACGAAGCCGTCGAGGCGATACTGCTTCGCCACCTGCTCGGCGTCGCCGAGGTCCTTGATGATCTCGAGCGAGTGCCCGAGCGAGAGCACCTCTGCGTGCGGGACGTCCTCGACGACGTCGGTGATCGCCTTCAGCTCGCCGTCGTACTCGAACGTGACCCGGAAGGCGTAGGCGGTCTCCTTCTCGATCTTGTGGATCCTCGCGCCGAGCATCCGTAGCCGCGCCTCGACGTCCGCCTTGTGGTGCTCGAGCCGCTGTGCGAACTCGAGATCGCGCGCGTCATTCGCGTCCGCGAGCTTGTACCGCATGACGACGAGCTCTGACGCCGGCCCGTAGAGCGCGTAGCCGGTGGAGTCGGGGCCGCGGTGCTTCATTGACTGCAGCATCGCCGTCATGTCGTGGCCGACGGCGTGCTTGCCGTCTCCGTTCCGGTAGATGATCCCGGCGATTCCGCACATCAGTGCCCCTTCCAGTGATACTGCCTCGCTTCTGGGTCGCGAGCACCAAGCCAGAGGCCCCACTCGTCCGCAGCCAATGCTAGAAGCCTTGGTAAGGACGAGGGAGGACTCTGGCGCCGCGTGATCGCGGGCCAGAAGCAGGCGTGTATTGCTGGGAGGGGCACTAGGGCAGCACGTCCAGGTACTTCTCGCGCTCCCAGTCGGTGACGACGGCGAGGTACTGCTCCCACTCGTCACGCTTGTAGTGCATGTACACATCGTAGAGACGCCCGGGCAGGGCGCTGCGCACGACGTCGTCCTCGGCGAGCGCCTGGAGCGCCTCGCCGAGGTGTTCGGGCACGCGCGGGATCTGGCCGCCCTCCGCAAGCACGTCGTACACGTTGCGCTGCTGCGGTGGGCCGGGGTCGAGCTTCCGCTTCACGCCGTCGAGGCCCGCCTTCAGGAGCGCCGCCTGCGTCAGGTATGGGTTGCAGGCCGAGTCGACCGCGCGGAACTCGAAGCGTCCGCCGCTGGCCACGCGGACGAGCGTGGTGCGATTCTGCCAGCCGTAGTCCTTGTAGATCGGCGCCCAGAACCCGAAGTCCCAGAAGCGCTTGTACGAGTTGACGGTGGAGGCTGTGATCCCGCACAGGCCGCGGTAGTGGTCGAGGATCCCGCCCATGAACTGGAGCCCGACCTCGGACAGCTTCGCGGGACCGTCCGGGTCGTAGAAGACGTTGTTGGCGTCCTCGTCGACGAGCGTGAAGTGGTGGTGCGCGCCGTTGGCCGAGACGCCTGTAAAGGGCTTCGGCATGAAGCTCGCGACCACGCCGTGCTTGCGCGCCACCGCCGCGCAGATCTGGCGGTAGGTCGAGAGGTTGTCGGCCGTGCGGACAGCGCGGTCGAAGAGGAAGTTGAGCTCGAGCTGGCCGGGTGAGTCCTCGTGGTCGCCGTAGGTGGGGTTGATGCCGATCCGCTCGCCGTAGTCGATCACGTCGAGGATGATCTCCCGGAGCTCCTCGAACTGGTTGATGTGGTAGCACCAGGGCTTCGTGAGACCCTGCGCGTCGTTCGGGTCGTCCGTCTTGCTCATCCACATCATCTCGGGCTCGATGCCGCAGAGGAACGTGTAGCCGAGCTCTTGCTCCACCTCGTTCGTGATCCGCTTGAGATTCTGGCGCGGGTCGGCTTCGAGGGGCTTGCCTGTCTCGGTGTCGTAGCAGTCGCAGAAAACCCGCGCGACGCGCTCATCCCACGGGAGCTGCGCAAACGTGTCGAGGTCGGCGACCGCCGCGAGCTCGGACTCCTCCGGACCGAAGCCGATGTAGCGGTCCTGCCGATCGACGAACAGGTCGGCGGTCGCGCCGTAGACGAGCTGGTAGCCCTCTTGGGCGACCTTCTCCCACAGGGTCGCGACGACGCCCTTGCCGTTGACGTGACCCGAGACCGAAACCTGCTGGAAGAAGACGTACTTGATGCCCTGCTCGTCGATGAGCTTGCGGATCTGCCGGATCTTCTCGAGCCGACCTGGATCGTGCCGAGCCTGGTCGAGCGTCGGGAAGGGATCGGGGATGGCTCCCTTGGCGAGGACGCGCTGTACTTCAGACGGACCTGATTCGACGACTGCCATTAGCCAACTCCTTCTGATTCAGCGACGGAAACGGGCGCTGACGCCGGGACGGAGGCCTCCGAAACTCCTTCGTTTCGCACGGATTCAGCGTGTGTCTAGAGTGCCGCGTGGGCGCTGTCAAGCCTATATCGCCTGACCGGCAATAGCGTCCCAAAGCTGACTGCCCGGGAGGGTCGTGGTTGCGAGGTTTGCCTCGGCTGCGAAAAAATGGCAATACTATTTCCCTAGCGGCGATCCGGAGGCCTGCATGTCGTTCCTGTTGAACTGCCCCAACTGCGGGCCGCGCGACGTCAACGAGTTCGCGTGTGCCGGCGAGGTCACGTCGCGGCCCAAAGCGCCGCCTGACCTACGCGGGCTCACCGATTACGTGTACTTCCGCCGGAACGTCGCCGGGGTACAGCGTGAGTGGTGGTATCACCGCTTCGGCTGCGAAATCTGGTTCCTCGCCGAGCGCGATACGCGCACGAACGAGGTGCTGAAGACGGAATTGCCGCAGGCCAAGACGCCGGCTGCCCAGTGAGGCTTCCGGAACAGCCGAACGAGCGGATCGACCGCGCGCGACCCGTCCGGTTCTTCTTCGGCGGTCGACCGGTCGAGGGATTCGAGGGCGACACGATCGGGTCCGCGCTGTTCGCGTCAGGGCGGCGTGTGTTCTCCCGCAGCTTCAAGTACCACCGACGCCGGGGGTTGCTCTGCTGTTCCGGGGCGTGTCCGAACTGCATGATGCGGGTGGACG
>JBASRJ010000152.1:0-17007 GCA_049273785.1 Gaiellaceae bacterium
GTCCTGTTGCCGCCGACGATCACGAGCTTTAGCCCGACCAGCGGTGGGGTCGGGACGGCGGTGACGATCACTGGCACGAATTTGAAAGGGGCGACCGCCGTTGCGTTCAACGGCACCAGCGCGAGCTACACGGTCAACTCGAGCACGCAGATCACGGCGACCGTGCCGTCCGCTGCGACCAGCGGTCCGATCTCGGTCACGACCCCCGGCGGGCAGGCGACCAGCAGCGGCAGCTTCATGTTGCCGCCGACGATCTCCGGCTTCAACCCGACGAGCGGCGCGCCGGGGTCCACGGTGACGATCACCGGTGCCAACCTCAGCGGCGCAACCGCCGTTGCGTTCAACGGCACCAGCGCGAGCTACACGGTCAACTCGACCACGCAGATCACCGCCACAGTCCCAACCGCCGCCAGCAGCGGGCCCATCACCGTCACGACTCCCACCGGACAAGCCACGAGCAGCAGCAACTTCACGGTCGGCTCTCCGCCTTCCTTCAGTGTCTACGTTGGCTACTACGACACGCACCACGACAACAACCCACAGCCGAAGCCGAATCCCTGGCAGGGCTCGCCCAACGTCGTCTTCGTCGGCCAGCCTGACTCGAGTAGCGGCGGCTGGGACACCTCGACCGTCCGAATCGACAATCTGGGCGGGACGCCGCTGACGAACGTCGTGGTGACGGTGACGATCGGCAGCAGCAACTTCGCGTTGTGGGGCACGAACACGATCCCTGCAGGGCAGAGCTTGATCCTGGCGCAGATGGGCTACGGAACGTTCGACGGCTCGGACGAGAACAGCGCCGGTTGTTACGGCTGCGACCCCAACCTGTGCGCGACCGCTGTCTCGCCCGCGATCCCGGTCGTGCACGTGACGATCAACGGGCAGACGACGAACTTCTCTGATCAGGGACAGATCCTGAACACGCACGGGGTCGACAGCGCCGGCTGTCCGCCAACGGGCGGGACGAGCATTCGGAACGACGAGTCGGAGGCCTGGCAACAGTTAGGCTAGCCGGGCTCGGCAGAGCCCGGGGAGGTCGGAAGCGCGGCGGGGGAAGTAGCAGTGCGGCTCTCCCAGAAGCGCCCTGACGCTCGCGCATGCGAAGGTCTACCGAACCGGGCTGCCTCGATCAGTCGCTTCGATTTTGGCCCGCTCGCACGCCTCGGCCATGGGCTTGGCGCCGGCCGCAGCGTTGGCTCCAACTTGAACTCCGAGCCTCGCACGCCGAGCGTGATCACGTAGCCGAGGACCCGAGCCAAGGCGGCTCCAGGCGACTAGGTCCGCGCTTGGCGCGATGCCGCGGTCGGGTCGATCTGCAGGAGGGTCAGCTGCTGCACGACCGTGAGTAATTCGGACGGTCGGGATGCGTCGATCAGTTGCGCGCACACCGCGATGCGCCGGGCCTGCGCCTTGGTGAGCCGGTGCACGGACGGCCGTGCGAGCGAACCGTGCTAGGTGGCCACCGCCTGGCCTGTGACCTGGGCGATGTAGCCCCGTACGTCGGCCACGGGCTCGCTGTACGCATCACCGAGTGCAGACTCGACTCGTTGCATGTAGTCCGTCGCCCAGCCCGGAAGGCCGGCGTCCGCGACAGCAAGGAACTCCAGCGTGCACGCAAGGCGGATGTCGGCGATCGTCGGTGTGTCGCCGCCGATGAAGCCGCTGTCCGTGATGAAGAAGTCCCGATAGACCTCCAAGAGGCGCGGGAGCGCATCCTCCGCTGACTTGCGCGCTGCTTCCTTTTCGTCGTCGGTGGCGTCCGACGTGGACACCTCGCCCGGGTACCCGGAAAAGCTCAGGCGCGGGTACGTCGCGCGCGCCACGAGCGGATACAGCATGCTCATCGTGTAGAAGTTCGCGCTGTCGACCATCGCACGGCGCGCGAGGTCGGTCGGGTAGAGGTCGTCGAGACCCTCCCGGCTCGCCAGGAACATCATCACTGCGCAACTCTCCCAGAGCGCACCCTTGGTCAGCCCGTCGGTCTCGACTGACGGGGTCAAGCCGGACGGGATCTTGGCGGTGTACTCCTCCGACTGGGTCTGGCCCCACACGTTCTCTTCCTCGAACGGGAGCCCCGCGGCCCGGACGAAGACTCGCACCGACATGTTGTTCACGCTGGGCGGCAACATGTTCAGCTTCAACGACATGAGCGAACCTCCCTCGTAGCTTCCCGGCCAGCATATTCCTGTCAGCCGAACCAGCTGCCCGACAAGACCGGCGCGCCTACCCGATGGCGCCGGTGACCTTGAAGTTCGTGCTGACGAAGACGTAGTGCGGTAAGAGCTCCGTGGGATGAATCTAAGAAGAGCCTAAGAAGCGCGCGCCGGAGGCCGCCGCCTTCCAGGAGAACAGTGCGTCCACAACGTAGGCGTCCTGCTCGATGTGGTGCTCGACCTGGAGCTCGAGCTGGACAAACCCAGCTGGCTTAGCGGCAAACACGCGCGTGCTGTATGCGTGAGTGGCCGTCGTCGCCGTGGCGGCTCGCGCTGCCCAGGCGCCGATCTCCGCCTGATCGAGCTGCCAGCGCGGTGCGAGCTCCGCGAGTATCCGCCGTGCTCCCTCAAGGTCGGTAGCCGACAGCTTCACTGTCAGCCGAGTTGGGTTTCCGCCCCGCTCCGTGCTCAATACCACTGCTAGTGCGGCGTCGGTGGAGAAAAGGCGCGCCCCCGGAAGCGACACAGACACCGGGAACGGCCGGCGCCCTCGGTTCGTCCAGATCCGGCTGTCCTGCCCCTCTGCGAGCCCGGCCTCGCCCCTCGTGGGTGCCGATGTCAGGTCGAACGTCACGGGCTCGCCAACCGAGACGGCCTTCGCAGGGGCAGGCTCGAGGGCGAGCCGCCAGTGAGTAATAGCGGCTAGGAGGATGCGCCCGCCGCGACGCAACAGCCGAAAACGGCCGGTGCGTTCACTGATCGGCCGCTCGATCAGGCCGCGCGCCTCGGCAGCCCTCGTCCCGATCAGCTTCTGGTAGGCGGGCAGTGTGTCTGCGTCGATCAGCTTCCAGCGGTCGGCGAACAGTGCCAGATTGCCTGCAGCAAACGGCGTTCGCAGCGCGACCCGTGTCCGCCGCGAGATTGGCGCCCCCAGCGTGAGCGGGAAGACGGCGCAGTAATTCCTGGCGCGAGGGACAGCGGGCGTGCCCGCAAGGGTCAGCAGGTAGGTGAACAGGCGCCCCGCGGGCGGTGCGTGTTGGCGCATGTCGACGTAGAAGCGATCGATGACGTCGTACTGCTCCCGGTAGAGCAGCGCGCGGTTACCCTCGTGGACCAGCACAGAATCGTCGTCGGCGTCGATCTGTTCCCAGGCGAGCACCGTCGCGTTGTCGATGATCCCGGCCGCGCCCAGTGCACGGATCCCGTCCAGACCGGCCCCGAGGTACGCCTCGTGCATCAGCGCTTGGTCTTCGAAGATCTTCCGCTGCATCGTCAAGAAGGTCGTCTCGAAGAATCCGAGCTCCCCGACCAGCAACTCCTCAGTTCCCGCGCCTTGTCGCAGCAGCCGGCCGACACGAACCCGAGCTGTCCTCAACACTCGTCGCACGAGCGCAAGCAGGCGTCGCATCCGGTCGGGGAAAAACCCGATGTCGAGAAAGCCGGCGTAGAACGACGGGCCGATCAGGTTCGCCATCCCAGCCCACTCGAGCCGTTCATGCTCGAGGAACAGGCGGCCGTAATACTCGTAAACGCGCGCGACCGCCCCCCGGTTTACCTCCACGCCACGCGCAGGATCCCACGACGACGGGTCGATGCCCGCGCTCTCAAATGCGCGGTCGAGCCACTGGCGGCGCAGCGTCGAAGCTCGCGTCAGCAGAACTCCACAGACAACATGCCGCTACCGGTGGTCTAGCCGCCGTGGTTGAGGATGCGCGTGATGTTCGGGAATGGATACAGCGTCAGGTGAAGCATTAGGAACACCATTCCCCAGACGAGGAGGAAGGAGACGAGCCACGCGGCCGCGTTGCTGACGCGTTCAGGCCAGACCGGCTTGCGCGGCTTCGCGATCCACTCCTCGACGTTGACGATCGTCCTGAACAGGCTTGGGACGGAGTCCTTGGCGCCGAGCCAGGCGGAGAGGCTCGGCAGTAAGAGCCAGAAGAACCCGATCGAGCCGTACAGGAAGTAGGCGACGTGATAGTTCGGGAGCTTCTTCCTCCCTGTCGAAGTGGGGATGTACTGGTTCGGCCAGTGGCGCGCAGCCCAGAGGGTGATCAAGGTAATCACGATCGCGACGGCGATCGAGCGGACCGCGAACGTAATGCCGAGCCTTTCGTTGTCGAACTCTTCAGCCGTCTTCGCTACGGGCGTAGAGGTCAACCGGCCAGCGGGCGTTCGGTAGGGACCAGTCTGTTCGCTGTCTCCTCGAGAAACATCCGTCTCGGCCGTGTGGCCGCCAGATTTTTGTTTCGGCGGAACGCGGAGGAGCGAGAGCAGCACGAACACGCTCAGCATGGTCGGAGCGATCTCCCACTCGGCGTGCTCGTACTCCAGGTGCCCCGTCATCCTCGAAATCGTTGGGAACGGCAACTGCGACTCCGTGAAGGGGATTGCCGCGAGGATTTCCGGGACGAAGACGAAGCCAAGAGCCACGGCCCAGACGACGTAGCCCCACCGGCGTCTGCTGAGCCCGACTCTCCTTGCAGCGGGGCGTTCAACAGCTGCCACCAGCCGCGACGATATGACGTCAGGCAACAAAATGCAACGATCGCGCGAGAAACGAAACCTCTTACACGAACGGCGCACTGGGCCGACTTCAACGCAACTACATCAGCCGCGTCGAGCGACAGAACTCTGAACAACCAGGTAGGGGCTGTCACCCGTTGCGATGAAGGCACGCGACATCGCTCGACTAGAGTAGTCGCGGGGTCATGGCATCGACACCCGAGACGCGCTACGCCCTGAGCGGTGGCAATCACATCGCCTATCAGGTGACGGACGGGGCTGAACGCGACATCCTCTACGTGCCACGGACGACCACGCCGATCGACCTCCTCTGGGATGATCCGATCGTCGCCCGCGGCCTACGGCGCCTGACCGCCTGCGGACGCCTGATCATGTGCGACCTTCGCGGCTGGGGCGCCTCCGACTCGATCGACACGACGCGACTTCCGGCGATGCAGGCCTGGATGGACGACATCGGCGCAGTGTTGGACGCGGCCGAAAGCGAGCAGGCGACCCTCGTCGCTGGTTCGGAAGCAGCGCTCCCACTGATGCTCTTCGCAGCAACCAATCCGGATCGGACGACCGGTCTCGTCCTCATCAATGCATTCGCTCGTTTCCTGCGCACTCCCGAGACACCGTTCGGGATCCCGCCCGAGGCTGCCGAGCGCTACGTCGAGCTCTACCGCTCAATCTCGGGGCGTGGAGCGTTGGTCGACTATCTCGCACCAACGCGCTCGAGCGAGTCGGCCTTCCGTCGCTGGAGCGCGCGCTGCCAGCGCCTCGGCGCAGGTCCTGGTACAGCCGCGACCATCTACGCACTGTTCATGCGCACCGACCTCTCCGGGGTGCTACCCAGCATTCGGGTGCCCACGCTCGTCCTCCACCGAGAAGACGACCAGCACGTTCGCCATGGCCACGGACAATTTCTGGCCGATCGCATTCCCGGCGCCCAACTGGTCACGCTCCCGGGCAACGACAACGAATGGTTCTCAGGCGAGATCGAGCCGCTCTTCGACGAGATCGAACAGTTCGTGACCGGCATTCGCCGAGCCCGCCGAAGCGACCGTGTACTCGCGACCATCCTCTTCACCGACATCGTCGGCTCTACCGAGCGCGCGGCAACCTTAGGCGACGCGGCGTGGAAACTCGTCCGCGAGGCGCACGACGAGCTACTCCGCTCGCACATCGAGAGCTTCGGTGGCCAGCTCATCGAGACGTCAGGTGACGGAGCGCTCGCCACGTTCAATGGGCCGGCCCGCGCGATCTACTGCGCATGCGGGATCAGGGACGCCGCCGAATCGCTCGGCCTCAGCATCCGCGCCGGCCTGCATACCGGCGAGATCGAGCTGATGAACGCGGGGATCGGTGGCCTAGCCGTCCACATCGGCGCGCGCGTCGCCGCACTCGCCGAGGCCGACGAGGTCCTCGTCTCCGCGTCGGTGCCCCCGCTCGTTGCTGGATCGGCGATCCGGTTCACGCCGCGCGGCATCCACCAGCTGAAGGGCGTTCCGGACCAATGGGCCGTCTACAGCGTCGAGGAAGGCGCCTGAGCGGCTCTGGTCGCGACCCGGGGCCGGCGGCCGACCAATCAGACGTGCCCGAGCAAACGACGGTCCGTTAGGTGTCGCGGCGTACGAGCAAAACCGCGGCGATTGCGAGCGTCAGCGCGCAATAGCCGAGGAAGAGCAGGCCCCCGGGCCACGGTGCGAGGCTATGCGCCCCGTGTGTGAGCGAGAAGATCTGGCGGCCGGCTTCACTCGGGAGGTACTGGCTGATTGCGTTGTTCCAGCTCGTCGGGAGGATGTTCATCAGCGGCGGAATGACGAAGAAGATCGCAGCGAAGGTTGCGATCCCCCCGGCGGTGTTGCGGACAATCGCTCCGATCCCCAAGGCGAAAACACCGACGAGCAACAAGTAGATCGCACCGCCGATCACCGAGCGAGCGACTCCCGGGTGCGAGAACGAGATCTGGAGGATGTGATGCCTGGAGAGAATCGCTTGACTCGCGAAGAACGCGATCAGCACGGGCGGAAGCATGAGGAGGAACGAGACGACACCGAAGACGGCGGTCTTCGCCCACAAGACGGGCAGTCTTTTCGGGACCGCGGTGAAGCTGGCTCTGATCATTCCGGTCGAATACTCGCCGGTGATCACGAGCACACCGAGAACTGCGATCGCAAGCTGCGAGACGTTGACACCCGCGAGCGCGATGTCGAGCGGGTGCCGGTCGGCCCGTTCGTGAACGCTCATCGTCCCCCAATGCGAAGAGGTCACGGCCGCGAAGATGATCGGGAAGGCAATCGTCAGCAGGACGCCGGCGAACAGCGACCACTTCGTCGAGCGCAGCGAGTGCAGCTTCGTCCACTCTGAGAGAACGACCCGCGCCTGTGTGACGCGGCCGGTGTGGGCGGCCCGCGGCAGCCTGTGGATGCTCGCCAGCGTGCTCACGCTACGGCCTCCTCGGACTCGAGCTCGGCAGCTTTGAACTCGATGTCCTCTCGGGTGAGATCCATGAACGCCTCTTCGAGCGATGCCTGCTGCGGGGTCAACTCATGCAGGGCGAATCCGTTCGCTGCGGCGACGTCGCCAATCTGCACCGCGGTGAGCCCACGTACCTCGAGATATCCGGGCTCGAGAGCCTCGACCGTGACGTCCGGGGCGACCAGGAGCCGGCCCAGCTCGGCCGCCTGCGGCGAGCGAACGCGTACGACGTTTCCGGAAGCCGCGCTCACGAACTCCGAGGTGCTCGTATCCGCAATCTTCCTGCCGCGCCCGATCACGATCAGATGGTCGGCCGTCAACGACATCTCGCTCATCAGGTGCGAGGAAACGAAAACAGTGCGACCCTCCGCCGCCAGCCCTTTCAACAACGAGCGCATCCAGTGGATCCCCTCCGGATCGAGCCCGTTCACGGGCTCGTCGAGCATGACGGTCGACGGATCACCAAGCAGAGCCGCGGCAATCCCAAGCCGCTGCCCCATCCCCAGCGAGAACTTCCCGGCTCGCTTCCTGGCAACCTCGCGTAGACCGACGAGATCGATCAACTCGTCAACGCGTCGACGTGGGATCCCGTGCGTTCGCGCCAGCGCAAGCAGATGGTTGTACGCAGAACGGCCGGTGTGGACCGACCGCGCCTCGAGCAACGCGCCAACCTCGTGCAACGGTGCCACGTGATCTCGGTAGTGCTTCCCGTTCACCGTCACATCGCCGCCCGTCGGCGCGTCCAATCCGAGGATCAAGCGCATCGTCGTCGACTTACCCGAGCCGTTCGGCCCAAGGAAGCCCGTCACAATCCCCGGCCGAACCGAAAACGTCAGCCCGTCGACCGCACGCTTGTCACCGTAATCCTTCGTTAGACCCTGCGCCTCGATCACAGAGGCTCATTTAACCAGCGCATTCTGAGAATTCCCTATGAGATCACTGGCGACAACCTGCTCTTAACATTCGAGCAAAGCGTCATCGGTGCGGCGCCGCCGCCAGAACGGCGAGGTCGCCCAGCGCCGCTCGCGCGCGTACTGCTCGGCTCGCTGTCGCAAGTAGCGCCGGAACGACGCGGCTGTGTCAGCCGCGTACCGCGTCTTCGCCTCGGCGTCACCGTCGAGCGCCGCCGCGAGCGCCCGTGCGCCGCGACGACCCGAGTCGATCGCCTTCGTCAGGCCGATGCCCGCGAGTGGGTCGTGCGCCTCGGCTGCATCGCCGACTGCGAGCCATCCGGCACCGGAGGGCTCGTCGAGCCGAGCGGTGGCGGCGGAGCGCACGCGTAGGTCTCGCAGGCGGAACTCCTGAACTCGTTCTGTCGTGTAGGGCGCTTGTCGGAGGCGCGCCGTGAATGCCGACGCCGACGCACACGCCCGAGAACTGATCAGGTCGGCGTCCGTCATGAAGGCCACCGTCATGCGCGAGCGCGGCAGCGGTGCCGAGTACCACCACCCGTCTTCAACCGCCTCGAGAAGCAGGTTCGAGTCCACGGCCGCGCTCTCCGGCCGGTCGACGAGCCCAACGAGCCCGATCAGTCGATCGAAGGATCGACGGCGGACACCAAGCCGGCGCGCCACCACGGCGCTGCGACCAGTGGCGTCGACCAAGGCGCGGGCCCTGAACACACGACGCTGCCCGGCCGTTTCTACGCCTGCGTGCCAGCAACATCCCTCGACCTCGAGTGCGAACAGGCGAGCGCCGGTGACCAGGGCCGCCCCGGCGTCGGCGGCTGCAGATGCAAGCATCGCGTCGAACCGGGGACGCTCGACCTGGCAGCCGGTTCCAGACGCGTCGAGGATGAAATCGATCGCGTAAGGGTCCGACTGACCCCAACACGCTCGAATCCCGAAGGAGGTCGCCGGCTCCAACTCCAGGAGGCGCTCGACTACTCCTAACTCCGCGAGTGTCGTGCGTGCCTGCGGCGGCAGGCTCTCGCCAGGTCGCCAGTCGTGATAAGTCGAGCGTTCCACGACGACGACGCTCTTCCCGAGGCAGGCGAGCGTCCGGGCCGCGGCGCTCCCGGCCGGGCCTCCTCCGAGGACGAGGACGTCCGCTGAGGTCACGGGACGTGCGGGTTGCGCTCGCTCTCGACGAAGTCCGGTCCGTCCTTGACGATGAAGCCGAGCTTGTACCAGTGCTCGACCATCTCGGCGTGCGTCGGCGTCTCAGGATCGCCTGCGGGCCAGATTCCAGGCGGCGTCGAGGGCCGATGCCAACGCGCCATCTTCTTCGCGGCCGCGTCCGTCTTGGTCGGGTACACCCAGTCTGGGCGCTGACCGGGCCACCACCCGAACTCGATCCCGGTCTGCGCCTGCCGCTCCATCTTGCAGTCGCGGAAGTCGGCCTGCCAGGGCACGGCCATCTGCCTGCTGAAATGGCCGGCGCGGATCGTTTGCGTCTCGCCCCAGTAGGTGCTCTTCGCGGCGTGGCTGATCCTGAACGGCTCGAGGAAGAGCTCCTTGTGGCGGATCTGCCAGCTGACCTCGATGCCCGGATAGAACGCGCCGCCGACGCAATTCTCGAGCGCGGCACAGTCGAGGCCCCATGGCGTGGGCGCGCCGGAGCTCGCCGGTTGCACCGCGCCGCCGAACAGGTGCCTCAGTCCGTGGAGCACGCGCGCGGCTGCCTGCGCGGCTCCGCCCGACGCGACGAAATGGCCTTGCGCCCAGCGCTTGAGGACGAGGTACTGCGTTCGCGTGAGCGCGAGACGATAGCGCGGATGTCCCGGTGCATACGGGTCGTCGCCGAGCAGTCGGGGCATGTCGCGGAGGCCCACGGTCGCGACGATTCCTGGCGGCGAGCGAAGCCGGTGGAAGACGAGCATGCGAATCGCAGCGCCCGCCGCGCCCGGCTTGTCGATCACTTGCTCGATGCTCGCGTCTGCGCCGAGCGTGGTGTGCGCGTGACGCGCCGGTCTGAAGAGCCAGATCGCGTCGATCGCGTGGCGGAGGGTCGGTCGAACCTCGAGATCGAAGGCGGGCCGGTGATCATGCAGCTCGGAACGGCCCTTCACCTTGAGTTCCGCGTTGATCTGTGCGAGCGCCTTCAGGGGCCCGTCGTAGACCGCTTCGCCCGCAGGTACGTCGAGCTTGCGCGCGGCGAGGTCGTAGAGCAAGTCGTACAGGCTGACGACGTTTGCGAGTTGCGGCCCAAAATCCGGCGGGCCGACGAGAACCCACGCTCCGATCGCGTTGATTATCTGCTCGCTTGCGCCGCCGGAGCCACTCACCTTGAGAGTCACCTTCGCGGTGACCGGGCCGTCGGAGACGTCGTCGAACCAACCGTCGTTGTTCGCGTAATGATTGAGACGAGTGTTGGTGTTCGTCGCGGAATGCCCGCGGCCGCCGATGACGAGCAGCCGCCCCGCCGCATCGGTTCGTAGTTCGCCGAGGTACCCGATCACCGGCGTTCCCGCAGGCGGCGAGGGACCGTGGTAGAGCGGCCAGGTCTCGGCGCCTGGGTTGGCGCTCGTTCCCTTCGTGAACTCGACGCCCTTTTGATCGGTCCCCGAGATCGACCGCGGACCAGGATCGATCTCGAGCTCGGCGACCGTCAGCCCCTCGTTGCGACGCTTGGCAGGTCGAGTCCCCTCGCCGGCCAGCCCGTCGAACTCGTGGAATGACGCCTTTCGGTTCGCGACGTGCACCTGCCAGTCGATCGCGACTACGTCGCTTTCGGCAAGAGTGACCTCGCGCGCGACACTCAACTTCCCTCCGACGCGCCGGTACTCGAAGATGCGGAAACGCGCGGCCTGCGGCTTAACCGCGCCCGCGTGCTTATAGGGCGGGACGGGCGTTCCCGGAGCGTCGCCGCCTGCGGGTGTGCCCGCGTGTTCCGGACCGATGAAGAACTGATCGGCCGGCGCGTTCCCGAGCCGTGCGATCCCGATCGCCGGATGGATCTTGTAGACAGACTCGACCTGCGGTGCCAACGCTCCCCCAGTCGGACCCGCCTCAGTCGACACCCCTGTCCCTACCTACGATCGCATGCTTCGAGAGCCGATGTCAACGGGCTTTGCAAGAGCGCGAGCTCAAGCATCGGTTCGACACCGCTCCAGTGAGCGCTCTCGGCGCCTGGCAGTTGCCTGATCGCTACGCGACGGTCGAGGGTAGCCTGGCCCGCGGGTTCGTCGTGGCCAACCTGCACCACCTAATCCACTGGCCCACGCACGGTGGCTACAACTTCGTAAGCGGGCCGCTCGCCGACATCACGCTCATCACGGCCTTCGCCGGCACGCTGTACCTCTGGCTGCGCAAACATAACTGCCACGTCCACCGCTGCTGGCGCTTGCAGTGGCACCCCCACCCTGACCACGGCCACCCAGTGTGTAAGAAGCACCACGGTCTACGCGCCTGGACGAACCGGGTCAGCCGGATACTTGTCCGTCGCCGGTGCCGTTTCGGTGTGCTTGAAGTGATTAGGCTTCCCGCTTGTGCGCGCGCCGCCTGATTCCCCTGCGCGGTCGCGAAGGGCTTTGGAACGGAGAGCGTTGGCGATCTTCGTGATGACTCTCGTCCTCGCCTGCTTCTTTGCTGGGATGTGGCTCCTGGTGGCTGGATCGGCCGTTGTCGGCGCGCTCGTGGCGACCCTGGGGTGCGTGCTTGGCTTCGCGTTTCTCTTACTCACCTAGCGGCCAGGCACGCTGATCCGACGGGTGAGTCGAGGAGACGAGGTCCTATGTTGTAGGGCGTTCAGGTTGATGTCAGATCGCGCCGTCTACTGTCCGGCGGCTCCGTGGGATGCAGCTTCGCCATTCGCAGCTCCCCGCCGCTTACGCTCGCTGCGTGGCTTCGGCACGACACCATCCGGTCGCTGTTGGGGCAACTCGATGACATCGAAGCGGTTCTGGAGATCGGCGCGGGCGAAGGGGCGTTTGGCGTGCGGCTCGCCTCGGTGTACGACTATGCTGGCGTCGAGCCCGATCGGGCCGCGGCCGCAAAGGCGCAGGCAAGATTGTTGAAGCTCGGCAGAGGGGCGGTCGTCGGTGGGCTTGACGGACTCGACCCTGGGCAGCGGTTCGATGTCGTCTGCGCGTTCGAGGTGCTCGAGCACATCGCCGACGAGCATGAAGTGCTGACGGCGTGGGGACAGCGGCTCCGGCCGAGAGGTTGGCTCCTTCTGAGTGTGCCCGCGGGAGAGTGCCGTTATGGTGCCGCCGACCGGCGGGTCGGCCATTACCGTCGCTATGAGCCGGAGCGGCTCGCCCAGGTTCTCGGCGAGGCAGAGTTCGTCGTCCGCCACGTCAAGCGGGTTGGCCTGCTCCTCGGCTACTCGCTCGAGACGCTACGTCACTTGATCGCGACGTTTGGCCGCGCGGAGGCGTCGCGCGAAGCGAGGTCGGCCGCGAGCGGGCGCTGGTTACAACCGCCCGAAAGCCTGGGATGGGCGACGCGGGGGTTCACAGCACCATTCCGCGCGTTGGAGGCCCGTCTGCCGCCGAATCGGCTGGGCACGAACCTCATAGTCCTCGCTCAGCTCGCGCATCAACCGGGCGAGTCATCAGAGACTGCGTGACCCGGAGGTTGCGCCCGTCTGGCGCGGGCGCCCCTGCTCACCGATCCGTTCGGACCTGAAACCGCTGCAGATGAGCGTCGACCGCGCCGAAGGGATGACAGCGCGGATGGCCGCGCCCTCTCGCAGATCGGATCTCTAGCATCACGACCGCAGGCGCTGAATGGACGAGAGAGATCTCGGGCAGAGAGGAGAAGGGAATGGCAACAACGGCGTCTGAGCAGCAGCATCGGTTCAAGATGGATCCGCTGCGATACCACAAGCACTACCAGAGCGGTGAGAGCGGCGGTTCTCCATACGCCGGCGGGAGTAGCTTCATGGAGCGCGTCTCCGAGAAGGTCGCGAGCGGTATGGGGACGGTTGGGTTCCTCGTGATCAGCTCAGGCATGATCCTCGCCTGGGTATTGGCAAACCACGTCATCCATTTCTTGAGCAACTCGTGGACAGGCCTACTCAACGGGAAAGGTTTCGATCCTGCGCCGTTCATCCTGCTGAACCTCGTCTTCTCAGCAGTGGCCTTCTACACGGGCGCGCTCGTGATCATCGCCCAGAAGGCGCAAACGAGGACGGACAAGGCGAACGAAGAGGCGGCCGCGAAGCATCGAGAGGAGCTCGCCCAGTTTCAGACCGACTTGCTGAAAAAGAACACCGACCTCACCGAGCAGATCCACACGCTCACGGAGAAGATGAACTCGCTGACCGAGCAAGTCCACGAAGCGACCTGTGGGCGCCCACACTCCACTTGAGATCCGGTGTCCCAGCGTTGACCTCGGAGTTTCGCTCACTTCAGTACCACACGGAATACCAGGAAAAACCCGCGCGACGCTGCGATCTCCTTAGTGATCCGGCCGCCGTCGGGCCTGCGGTGGCGCGCTCGGTCTGAGTCCGGGCCGGGTCGAGCGCGACGATGAAGTTGGACCCGACCTCCATGGAGGCTGATCTTGAAGACGACGATGTTCCTGGCTTGGCTCGTGCCGGCACTGGCCGCATCGTCTTCTCCGGCTCGCTGCCGACGCCGAGGTCGACCATGAGCGAAAGCCCAGCGAGGACGGGAGGAAGCGGAGACTCTGTGCGACCTTCCGGGTTGAGGGCTTGGCGGAACGATTGGCGAAACCGCGCATGGAGTTCCGGGGGGAGTAGGATGGTTGGACTGGCCCTGCCCTCAGACTTCGACACTAATCCTCGAGCCCGGAAGCCACCGACGCGCCTGGGAAGGCGCGCGAGGCGGGGGGCTTAGGAGAAGGCGAACGAAGCTCGGTCTGCGGGGCCAGCCTCTTGCTGGATCGACGGGGTACAAGCGATCGGCGTTCCTAGGGTCAGAGTTGACTGAGTTCGACATCATCGCTCGCGAGGTCAGCGGGTATCGCACTCGCTTCGAGGCGATCGAGAGGCGTCTGGACGAGGTCGAGGCGGTGAACGCACGGCTGGAAGACGCTGCACTAACCACGGCCCGCGCCCTCCAGGAGATTTCAGGTCATTGGAACGCGGTCTATGAGGCGATGCGCCGCAAGGACGAGTCCCAACTGGCCGCTCGCTGAGCAGTGATTACCAGGGTCAGGCTTACGCCGCAAGCGGAACCGTTCACGCTCGCGCAAGTGCCTGCGACAGCCGCGCGAACACCGTATTCGCCGCGTCTCGCAGGAGCTTCCGAGTCGTTGGGACCGACGGAACGGTTCTCACAAGTGAGTGCTTCACGGTTACGTGAAGTAAGGGATCGCGTCAATCAGGTTCGTGGAGGGCGACCGCCGGTTCGGTGGCGCCCTCTCGCTTCAGCAATTGTCGCCGAGCATCCAAGCGGGATTCGGCTGCGGAGCCGAGCGTTCCGCTGTTCGATCGCGAGAGGGATTCGTTTTGGGGCGCGGAACGAAACGGATGTGGTCGACACGATCAACAACCTCTGGGTGCTGATTGCCGCGCTGCTCGTGTTTACGATGACGATCTCGGTCGGCTTCCTCGAGATCGGCGAGCTTGGCGAGGACTTCGACTTCAGCCTGTTGAAGACGATCTTGATGACGGGGTTGGCGCTCGTCGTGATGGCTTTCGTCGGCTTCAACACGGCCTTCGCGCCGACGGCCGGCGGGTTCATCGGCCACCCGTTCTACTCTCCCGGCTTCTTCCTCGGCGGCTTCTCGACCAAGGAGCTCTCGGCGACCAGCGGCGTCTGGTGGTCGATGCGCCACGGCTTCTTCAACACCGGGCTGACGCCTGCCACGTACTTCCTGTTCGAGACCGCGTTCGCTGCCGTCACGCTCGCGCTTGTTGGGCTCGTCGTCTTGCGCAAGGTCAAGCTCGCTTCCTTTGTCGGCTACTCGGTCGTCTACTTCATCCTGATCTGGAACCTGCCGGCGGCCTGGATCTGGAACCCGACCGGCTGGCTCGCCCGCCGCGGCATGGTCGACTTCGCCGGCGGGCTCGTCGTGCACGGCGCGGCCGGCGCCGCCGGCCTCGCGATCCTCTGCCAGATTTGGCGCGAGGAGCGACGGCGGGGCCTCCGGACAAGCCCACGGGTGCCGTTCAAGCTCAGCCCCGGCTGGCTGACGCTCTCGATTCTGCTGCTCTGGGTCGGCTGGTTCGGCTTCAACCCGGGCAGCGTCCTCGCCTTCAACAAGGAGGCGATGGTCGTCGTCATCACCACCTTTCTCGCCGCCGCCGCCTGCCTGCTCTCGATGATGGTCTGCGCCTACGTCCTCACCAAGCACGAGCTGCAGCTGCGGCCGCTGTACGCCGTCAACGGGATCCTGATGGGGCTGATCATCATCACCCCGCTCGCCGGCTTCGTCAGCCCGGCCAGCGCGATCATCCTCGGTCTCTGCGGCGGCCCACTCTTTCTCACCGCCGAGCGCGTCTTGTCGCGCTTCACCTGGTTCTCCGATCCCGCCGGCCTGCTCGCCGGACACCTCGTCGGCGGTCTCTTCGGCGTCTCGATGATCGCCTTCTTCGCCCAACAACGCTTCGCCGCCGGCTCAGGCTTTCCCAAGCTCCCCAATGGACTCTTCTTTGGCGGCGGCGGCGCGGCCGCTCACCAACTCGGCGTCGAGCTACTCGGAATCGTCACCGTAGTCGCCGCCGTCTTCTTCCTCTCCTTCGCGACCGTCGCGCTACTTGCCCGCGCGACCGGCGGCATCACGATCCACCCAGATCAGGCTGACACTCCACCCCAACTTCCCGGAGCGCTAGAAGCGACTTAAAGCAAGTCGCGACCGTTGGGCTCTCCGGCGCTCAACCCTCCGTCCGACGCCCTCTCTCTGAACACCTCTACTCCGTGGCGCGACGAGCCCGCCGAGAATGGCGCCGGCCAGCAGCAGCTGCAGGTCTGCCGGGAAGCGAGGCATTCCCGGGCGTGAATCAGTCTTTTGAAAAATCGTTCAGGGAAAAATGCCGCACTTTGCGGTCAACATCTCGACGGCTCTCGTGCTTTGCTCGTTCCGGGCCTGATCACCTGTAGCGTAGGTCGCGGCAGCGAGAAGTCGGTTTCCGACGCCCGAAGCGTCAACGCGAGCGCCGCGTCTTCACTTTTCATGTCCCGAAGCCCAGCCTCTCGAGCAGCTTCGGTCCCAGCCCTCGGGGCGCAGCGTCGCCGCGTGGGCACCAGAGCCGAGGAAAGGAGAAGTTATGTCCTCGGATCAGAACAAAGCGATCGTCCGCCGCCTCCTCGAGGAACCGTGGAAGGGGGACCTACGCGTCGTCGACGAGCTCATCGACCGCAAGTACGTCGGTTACGACCCGTCCATCCCAGAGCCCCTGCGCGGCCCCGACGGTTTCAAGGAAAACATCGCGACCTATCGCGCGGCGTACTCGGATGCCCGCATTACCGTCGACGATCAGATCGCCGAAGGTGACAAGGTCGCGACCCGCTGGACAGGTCGCGGCAAGCACGACGGTGACCTGATGGGCGTCGCCCCCACCGGCAAACAGGTGAAGGTCTCGGGACTCACTCTCTCCCGCCTTGCAAACGGCAAGGTCATCGAGGAGTACACGAACTGGGACACGTTCGGGATGATGCAGCAGCTTGGCGTTGTTCCTGAGCTCGCCCACGCCTAACCCAAGGCGTGGCTAACACCCAATCAGGGGGCCGCCTTCGGGCGGCCCCCTGATGTTCCCGGTGCACTGACGGCCCGTGTGGCATTAGTCCGTAGGTTCGCAAACGCACGTCAGCCGGCGAAAGTAGCGGGGCAGGATTTGAACCTGCGACCTCCGGGTTATTTCACCTGAGATGACCTCACGTCATCTGCAAAGACCGGTGAACCCGCCCCCAACGATGCAGACATCCGCACGCTCCGCACCCTCCAGCGGCGGCACCGCCTCCTCGCCGGCGAGCCCCTCGTCGAGCCACAGGCTGCGCACGCCGCCACTCTAGAAT
>JBASRJ010000164.1:0-6835 GCA_049273785.1 Gaiellaceae bacterium
AGGCTGGGCGACTGAACGGCCGCGCGAGCAAAGCTCGCGCGGCCTTCACTGCGGCGCCGCCTAGTCGGCTCCTTGGCGGCGCTTTGCGCCGCCGCCGGCTTTTTGGGGGCGGTCCTGGCGTAACAAGGTGAACCGTCGGCAGTCTGTAGACGAAGCTCTTTCCGATCCCTACAGTTCGCCGTTCACGACGATGGAGGACGCAGTGGGCACCGAGACCGGCCGTGTGAAACTGACCGACCTCGCATCCTGCGGAGGCTGCGCCGCGAAGTACTCAGCCGCTCGCCTCGAGCAACTGCTGCGGGGCTTCCTCCCCGTGGAGGAGGAGAACCTTCTCGTCGGGCTCGCCCCGGCGGACGACGCAGCCGTCTACCGGCTCGACGACGAGCGTGCGTTGATCTTCACCCTGGACTTCTTCCCGCCGGTCGTCGACGACCCGAGCGACTACGGTGCGATCGCCGCCACGAACGCGTTGAACGACGTGTTCGCGATGGGCGGCACTCCGCTGCTCGCGCTTTCGATCGCCGCGTTCCCCGAAGAGCTGCCGCTGGAGATGCTCGGGGAGATCTTCGCGGCGGCCGACGCGCAGGTGCGCGCGGCGGGTGGACTGCTCGCCGGCGGTCACACGATCCGCGACGAGGAGCCGAAGTACGGTCTCGCCGTCGTCGGCATGGTGCATCCCGACGGGATCTGGCCGAAGAACGGCGCGCGTCCCGGCGACGCCCTCTTCCTCACGAAGCCACTCGGCACGGGATTGATCATGACCGGCTACAAGAGACGGCTCGCCGGCGCGATGCAGCTCGAGCGCGCGGTGCACTGGATGCGGACGCTGAACAAGGCCGCCGCGGAAGTCCTGCGCGGTGTCGGCCCCAACGCGGTCACCGACGTCACCGGGTTCGGCCTGTTCGGTCACGCGCACGAAATGGCCGAGCGAAGCGGCGTCCGGATCAACCTCGAGTCCGAGCGCTTCCCGGCGATCGACGGCGCGCTCGACCTCGCGCGGAACGGCGTTCGCACGAGCGGCGATCCGCGCAACCGCGACTTCGCCGGGGCCCACGTGAGCACCAGCGGATTGAACGAGACGCTCGAGGCGCTGGGGTACGACCCGCAGACTGCCGGCGGCCTGCTCGTTTCCATCCCCGTCGATCGAGCCGTCGCGCTCGAGGCGGAGTTCACGGCGAAGCGTCTGTTCATTCGCCGGATCGGGCGAGTGGAGGAGGGCGCCGGGGTCGTCGTCGAATAGTGGCGGCGGGAATGATCCACGGAAGGTTCCAGCCCTTCCACAACGGACATCTGGAGTACCTGCGCGGCGCGGCTGCGCGTTCCGACGAGGTCTTCGTCGGCATCACGAACCCGGATCCGCGGCGGTTGCGGGAGGAACCGAGCGACCCGCTGCGGCACCTCCCCGAGTCGAATCCGTTCACGTACGCCGAGCGGCTGCTGATGATCGAGGCGGTCGCCGAAGAGGAAGGATTCCGGGTGCACGTGATTCCGTTTCCGGTCAACGAGCCGGAGTTGTGGCCCGCATATGTGCCCGACGGTGTGACTCAATATCTGCGCTTGTTCTCGGAGTGGGGCGGGACGAAGCTCGAGCGAATGCGCGACGCGGGCTACGAGGTCGTGATCCTCGACGAGGGCGCGGAGAAAGAGATCTCCGGGCGCGAGGTCCGCGAGGCGATCCGCGAGGGCGGTGACTGGGAGGCGCTCGTGCCACCCGGGGTCGCCCGCGTCATTCGTTCGTTGGAACGAATTCTCGTTTGAAGCTCCACCCGATCGTCGTCATCCTCCTGGACGGCGTCGCCGATCGCGCGCACGACGCGCTCGGCGGGAAGACCGGCGTCGAAGCCGCACAGACGCCCAACCTGGACCGTCTCTGCGCGTCGGGATCGTGCGGCGTCATCTACGCCGTCGGGCCCGGGCGAGCACCGTCGAGCGAGGTCGCCCATTGGTCGATGCTCGGGTACCGGCCAGACGAGTTTCCCGGCCGCGCAGTGTTCGAGGCGCTCGGCCGCGGTCAGGAGGTGAGCGCCGAGCACGTGTTCGCCTACGCGGCGCTGAGGCCGGCGGAGCGGCGCGACGACGGCTGGTGGCTGACGGGTCGGCCGCATCCGGTCGAAGACGCCGACGAGGCGGAACGGCTGGTGAAGTCGTGCGACGGGATCGAGATCGACGGCCTGACGTTCTCGCTGCTGCACGTCTGGCGCGGCGAGGCGGTACTGCGCATCTCCGGCGGCGCGGACGAACGCGTGACCGACAGCGATGCGTTCTTCCGCGCGCGTCATCCGCTGTTGCGCCCGCAGGCGCTCGTGCCGGAAGCGGAGCGCACGGCCCGCACCGCCGAGGCATGGATGCGCGAGGTGATGCGCCGACTCGAAGGCGAGCGGTTCAACGTCATCACCCTGAAATGGTGGGGACGCCCGCGGGTCGTTCCGACGTTCGAGCAGCGGCACGGGCTCCGCGGCGCGTTCGCCGCCGAGTCGGCGTTCCTGCGCGGGCTTGCGCGCGCGATCGGGCTGGAGGCGATCGAGGCGGTCGAGACGGACGATCCCATCCGTGACCTGCTGGGACGTCTCCAGCTCGCTCGCGAGCGACTCGACGCGGGCGACACGTTCGTCTTCGTCCATCAGAAGAGCGCCGATGCGGCGGGGCACACGAAGGATCCCCACCAGAAGCAGGCGATGCTCGAGACCATGGACGCCGCGCTCGGCGACCTCCCGACCGACCGGGCGATCGTGTGCGTGACCGGAGACCATGCGACCCCGGCGTTCCCGGAGGTGATCCACTCCGGCGATCCGGTGCCGTTCGTCGTCGCGGGACCGGGCGTGCGTGCCGACCGTGTCCGCGAGTTCGGCGAGTCGACGTGCGCGGACGGGATCCTCGGCCATCTCCGCGGGCCGGACATGATGCCCGTGCTGCTCAACGCCGCCGATCGTCCGCTGTTCCTCGGCTCGCGTCCGACGCCGTTCGAGGGCGCGGACGGGTATCCCTCGATTCTGGAACCGCTGGTCTAGGTTCCTATCTAGACTCGCGACGTGGACGCCACCACAACGGCGCTCGCAAGGATTCGTGGCTTCGCGCTCTCGCCGGCGCAGTTCCTGCGACTTGCGGCGCTGGAGCTCTTCGCGCTCTGGCTGATCATCGGAACGGGGGCTGCGGTGCGGCTCACGGATTCCGGGCTCGGCTGCCGTCACTGGCCCGGTTGCGAGAAAGGCCACCCGCTGCCGGCGAAGAACGCGCATGCGTACATCGAGTTCGGCAACCGGGTGATCGGCGGCGTCACGATCGCGATCACGCTGATCGCCTGGCTCGCGGCGAGGCGGACGCCGGTGCTGCCGCGCTGGGTCGTTCGGCTCGCGTTCGCCATCTTCCTCGGTGCGCTCGCGCAGGCACCGCTCGGGTACCTCGCCGTGAAGAGCCATCTGCGCTGGCCCGTCGTGATGGCGCACCTGCTCCTCTCGATGCTCCTGCTCGCCGCGGCGGTCGTGCTCGCGCTCGAGGTGCGCGGCGTCCAGAAAGGACACGCGGAACCGCTCGTTCCGCGCGAGCTGCAACGGCTCGGCTACGTGTTCGTCGCCGCCTGCCTGGTGCTGGTCGTCAGCGGCACGTTCGCGACCGCCGCCGGACCGCATTCGGGCGGCGGGAAGCACGTCGACCGGTTCGCGACGCTCAGGCCGACGGTGTATGCGCACGCAGTCGTCGTCGCTCTCTTCCTGGCGACCTTCCTGTTCAGCCTCGGCTACCTGGCCGCACGCCGCGAGCGGTCGCCGCGCCTCTTCGCCGCATTCGTCGCGGTGCTCGCGCTCCTCATCCTCCAGATGGGGATCGGCGAGCTCCAATGGCGGACGCACCTTCCGTGGGGTGTCGTCCTCGTCCACGTCGTGCTCGCGGCCACGGTCTGGGCAGGGACGGTCGCCCTCGCGACGCTGTTTGCGCGTCCACTCCGATCGCTCGTCCCGAACGTAGGATGACTACGTGACCCTCCCGGCGATATTCGGCGGCGCCTGGCCCGCAATCACGCGGCGCGCTGCCGCGTCCTCAGTCGCGCCCGGGCTTGCTAGCCCGAGCGCTCCCTGCGTCCTTGCATCGCTTGGTGCTCGCGACCCAGGCATCCACGAATGCCACCGGAAGGGTCACTGTGACTGACGATCTGCACGTCGCGCACCGCCCCGAGCTCCGCAGCCCGACGCTGATCACCACATTCCGCGGCTGGAACGACGGCGGCCAGGGCGCGTCGCTCGCGGGTGGCTACCTCGCGAAGATCTGGAACGCGGCGCGATTCGCGGAGATCGATCCCGAGGGATTTTTCGACTTCCAGGCGACGCGGCCCCACGTTTCGTTCATCGAGGGAGCGACGCGCCGAATCGACTGGCCGGACAACGCCTTCTACCACGCCGAGATCCCGGGTCTGGACCGAGACGCGGTTCTGATGCTAGGGATCGAGCCGAACCTGCGCTGGCGGACGTTCACCGGGCTCGTCACCGACCTGGCGAAGGACCTCGGCGTCGAGATGGTGATCACACTCGGCTCGCTGCTCGCGGACGTCCCGCACACGCGGCCCGCGCCGGTCACCGGCGGCGCGAGCGACCCGGAGTTGATCGAGCGACTCGGCCTGCAGCGCTCGCGCTACGAAGGGCCGACGGGGATCGTCGGCGTTCTCCACGACGCGTGCGGCCGGGCCGGGATCCCGTCCGTCAGCCTCTGGGCTGCGGTGCCCCACTACGTGTCGCTCGCACCGAGCCCGCGCGCGGCGCTCGCGCTCTGCCAGCGGCTGTCCGACATCCTCGACACCGAGATCGACACGGCCGAACTGGACGAGGCGGCCGACCGCTACAGCGAGCAGGTGACCGAGGCGGTTGCCTCCGACGAGGAGACGGCGGCGTATGTCGCAGAGCTCGAGCAGCGCGCGGAGATGATCGAGGACGAGGAGGATCTTCCCTCCGGCGAGTCACTCGCAGCGGAGCTGACACGTTTCCTCCGCGAGCGCGACGACGCGGAGAACGGCGATCAGGAAGGGCCTTCCGAGCAGCCTTAGACGCTCCTAGCCGAACGTAAAGGCGTACGCCTGCACGCCAGGCGTGAACGCGAGGTCGAGGACGCCGCCGCGTATGCGCGGGCTCGACACCAATGTGTACAACCGGTCGCCGTTCACCCGGACGGCTCCCTTCGAGTGTCCGTCCACGATCACCCCGACCAGGCCCTTCCCGCCGAGGACGAGATTGACCTGACGCGCGTGGAAATGGAGGCGCAGCCGCGCGCCGTCGCCGGCGACGATCCGTTCGCTCTCGACCGTCCACCGGCCGTCGTAGGCGAAGTGGTCGCGCGCCAGCGTCGTCGGATAGTGATAGTCGCGCGCGACGTCCGCGCTCAACTGTGAGCCCGAATAGCGGTCGATCCGGAAGTAGCCGAGGTACGTCTCCCGTGTGATGTCGCCGGTCGGCGTCGCGTCGCGCTCGCGCACAGGCCGCGGGAGGCTCGAGCTGCCGCCGGCGCGGAGCAGCAGGCGGATGTCTTGCTCGGTTTTTCCGTACTCGCCTTCGCCGAAGTGGATGTGCCGGACGTGGCCGGTTTGGTCGAGGAGGTACTCCGCCGGCCAGTACTGGTTCGAGTAGGCGTTCCACGTCTTGTAGTCGTTGTCGAGTGCGACCGGATAGCGGACGCCGAGTTTGGCAACGGCCTTCTGAACGTTGCCGAGATCGTGCTCGAACGCGAACTCGGGGGTGTGCACGCCGACGATCACGAGCCCCTTCGAGCGGTACTGCTTGTCCCAGTCTTCGAGGTGCGGAAGCGTCCGCAGGCAATTGATGCAGGAGTACGTCCAGAAGTCGATCAGGACGACCTTCCCGCGCAGGGCGGCGAGTGAGAGGCCGCCCGAGTTGACCCAGTGCGAGATCCCGTGGAAGTCCGGTGCCACGCCGTAGTCGTTCAGCGGCACCTTGACGGCCTTCGACGGGACCCGCAGCCGCGGCAGGCCCTTCGATTCCGCGGACGCGAACGGCGTCTGGTCGCTCTTCTTCGGCTTCAGGTCGCCGAGCGCCTTGCGAGCGGCGTGATTCCCCTCGATCGCACGCTGCGCCGAATCGAGGTAGCCCGGGACCTTCGTCTGCAGGTCCGTGAGCCACGTCGGGCCGCGATACAGGACGACGGCGACGGCGGCTATGAGCACGCCTGCCACGATCCGAACGGTGTGCGCATGCGCGCGGAAGGACATCGCGGTTCGACGGCTTCCCTGCGCGATCAGCAGGAGCGGAACCGCCAGACCGAGCGCGTACAGCAGTGCGAGCAGGACGGTCCTGACGCCGACGGTGTGCCCGCCGACATTCGTGATCACGGCCGTGAGGACCGGTCCCGCGCACGGCACGAACACGAGCCCGAGGCCGGCACCGAGGAGGAACCCGCCACCCATCTCTCCGACCCGTCGCCGCGTGAGGAACGCGAACGGGCGCTCGAGCAGCTCGCCCGCCTTCGGCAGGATCAGCGTCAGCGCGAGCACGAGCAGCATCACGGCGCCGATACGGATCTGGTACTTCGCGTTGATGTGCAGCTGGCTCCAGATCCACGCGCCCGCGAGCGTAAACAGCGTGAAGAACGTGACCAGTCCGGCGACGATCGCATAGGGCCGTCGCGGGGTGGCGGAGGTGCCACCGCCCGCAAGGATGATCGGCAGCACCGGGAGGACGCACGGGCTGAATGCCGTGAGCACCCCTGCCGCGAACGCGATCGGGATCAGGATCGCCATACGACTGTCCTACTAGTGAGGGTAGCGGCCGGTTTCGTTACAGCTCGGCCGCGGGAGCCTCGGCCGTGGCGGCTTCGGCCGGCGGTTCGGCCTGGGCCGCGG
>JBASRJ010000173.1:0-1596 GCA_049273785.1 Gaiellaceae bacterium
CCCGCCTCGACGATCACGCCGAAGACGACGGCGATCCCGAGCCCGAGCGCCAGCGCCACCACCGCCGCCAGCGCGATCTTCGCCCAGACGATCTCTCCCAGAGACACGAGCCCACGCGCGAGGCGGCCGATCGTGTTCTCGTCGCGCTCGGCGGCGAGCGTGCCCGCGGCGAGCAGGAGCGCGAGGAACGTGATCGTCAGCGCCAGCGCATACGCCTGAACCTGCGCCGACAGGAGCGAGCTGCGCGACTTCTCCGGCGCCCGCTCGAGCGTGATCGGGCTCGCGGTCGACGCAAGCAGGTTTCCCGTCTGCCCGAGCGCGACGCTCGCAATGCGGGCAAACCCCGCGACGCGGTCGCGCTCGGGGCTCTTCGGCAGCTTGAGGAGCAGGTCGTGCATGCGGTCGAGGCCGAGCACGTCGTAGGTCTTGCCACCGAAGGTTGCCGTGCCGCCGTGCTGGATCAGCTGCACATAGTGCAGGTCGGTGTTGACGAACGCTTTCTGCAAACGAGTGTTGAGCGAGTACACGAGCGCCTGCACCTGCTGCGTCACGCGAGACGAGATCCCGCCGTGCGTCGTCTGGTAGACCAGGCTCGGGGAGGTCAGCCCGCTCTTCAGCTCGGCGAGGAAGCCCGGCGGAACCGTCAGCGTCGCAACGACACGCCCCGACCGGAGTTGCCGTGCCGCCTCGTCACGCGACAGTCGCACGAGGTGGACGTTCCGTCCCACCTCGTCGATCGCGTCGGCGATCCGAAAATCACGGCCGCCGATCCGAACGACTGCGGGCAGATGATCTTCGTCGACGAGCGCAACGCGCGGCTTGGAGCTCCCGTATCCGGCAACGGCTCCGACCAGTCCGGCCACGAGCAGCGGGTAGACGATCAGCAGCGTCAGAAGCAGCGGCGACCGCCAGAGGACGAGCAGGTCCTTCCGCAGGACAAGCGCCGCGCGGCTCACTCGAACACCTCGGCCGCGTGGACGCGGTCGTACTCCGCGACGGGACCGTCGAACGCGAGCCGCCCGCGCTGGAGCACGACGACACGCGAGGCGTAGAGCCCGATCTCCTCGAGGTTCTGCGTCGAGAACACGACGGTGCCGCCCTTCACCATCTCCCACAGCCGTCGCCGCTGCCCCGGGTCGAGCGACGCCGTCGGCTCGTCGAGCAGGAGCACACGCGGCTCGCCGAGCAGCGCGATCGCGACGTTGAGGCGCTGACGGTTGCCGACCGACAGTGACGCGGAGGGTCGGTCGGCGGGGAGGTCGAAGGTCGACAGCAGATCTTGCGCCGCCACGGCCGGTCGCTGCTCCCGCTCGAGCCGCGCGAACAACTCGAGGTTCTCGCGCGCCGTGAGGCGGTCGTACAAGGAGGGCCGCTGCGGCACCCAGCCCACCCGAACGCCGTTGACGCGCTCGACGTTCCCCGCCGAGGGGTCGAGGGAGCCGGCGAGGATCGACAGCAGCGTCGACTTGCCCGCGCCGTTCGGGCCGATCAGCGCGATCGTTTCCTCAGAACAGACGTCCAGGTCCGTCGGCTCGAGTGCGATCTGCGCACCGAAACGGCGCGCGACCCCACGCGCGCGGAGGAGCGGTTCCCGCG
>JBASRJ010000182.1:0-3772 GCA_049273785.1 Gaiellaceae bacterium
CGCAGCTCGGCCACGCCGGAGCCGGCCGCTGCGACCGTCCCGGCCGCCTCCGTCCCGAGCGCCATCGGAGCCGGGCCGCCGATCTGCCAGCTGCCGATCCTGACAAGCTCGTCCCAGTTGCCGATGCCGGCGGCGACGACGTCGATGAGGACCTCGCCTGCTGTAGGCGTCGCCAGCTCGTCCACCTCGAAGATCTCGACGGGCTCGCCGAGTGCTGTGATCCCGGCCGCTCGCATCCTGTTCGGCGCACGTTACTGGCGTCGGTGATGCGGCGCGGGTCGCTTTGGCAGCTCGCCAGAGGAGTGCGACGCGAGAGGTGACAGATGACTTGGCTGGACGACCATCCTCTCACTCGACGCGGGTGCGAGCTGCTCCTTCTTCGCCGTACTGCCTCTGGTGACGATTCGGTGTCGGCGATTGCCCGGCCGGACGGGAAAGCGTAGGGTCGGTCGCGGGGTCTCTCGAGAACGGAGGTCGTGATGAGCACCACCGTCGAGACTGCAGCTGCGATCCGGCCGTTCCATGTCGATTTTCCGGAGGAGCGGCTCGATGACTTGCGCCGGCGCATCGCGGCGACACGCTGGCCCAGCAAGGAGCTCGTCGCCGACCGCTCGCAGGGTGTCCAGCTGGCCGCCACGCAGGAACTCGCGCGCTACTGGCTGGACGAGTACGACTTCGGGCGCGTCGAGGCACGCCTGAACGCGCTGCCGCAGCTCGTCACCGAGATCGACGGCGTGAGCATCCACTTCATCCACGTCCGCTCGTCGCACGAGGACGCGCTGCCGCTGATCATGACCCACGGCTGGCCTGGCTCAGTGATCGAGCAGATCGACACCGTGGGCCCACTGACGGATCCGACCAAGCGCGGCGGCTCCGCGGAGGACGCGTTCCACCTCGTGCTGCCTTCCCTGCCCGGTTACGGCTTCTCCAGCCAGCCCGCCGAGCTCGGCTGGAACCTCGGCCGGGTCGCGCGGGCGTGGGCCGAGCTGATGAAGCGCCTCGGGTACACCCGCTACGTCGCCCAGGGCGGCGACGTCGGTGCGGGCGTCACCGATGCGATGGGCCGCCTCGGGTCAGAGGGTCTGATCGGCATCCACACCAACCTGCTGGTGCCGGCGCTGAACGACCCCGCGGCCCTGCCGGCGGACAGCGAGCAGGAACAGGCGGCGCTTGCCGCGATCAAGACGTTCCAGACGAGCGGCAACGGCTACTTCGTGGAGCAGGCCACCAGGCCCCAGACCATCGGCTACGCGCTGCTGGACTCGCCCGTCTCCCTGGCGGCGTGGATGATCGACCACGACACCGACGCCTACTACAAGATCTCAGGCGCATTCGTCGACGGCCGGCCGTCGGGCAACCTCACGCGCGACAACATCCTCGACAACATCACGCTCTACTGGCTGACGGGTACCGGCGCCTCTGCGGCACGGTCGTACTGGGAGGCCTACGGACCGGACGCCCCAGGGGCCGGCGAGGCGCTCCCGTCAGACGTTCGGATCCCGGTCGCCTTCACGACGTTCCCCGGCGAGATCTGGCGGACCCCTCGCAGCTGGGTCGAGAAGTCGTATTCGAACGTCGTCTACTTCAACGAGGTCGACAAGGGCGGCCACTTCGCCGCCTGGGAGGAGCCGGACCTCTTCTCCGAGGAACTACGCGGCGCGTTCGCGTCGGTTCGCTGAGTGCCCAAGTCCCCCTACCTACGGAGGTCCTCATGACTACCACCAGCACGCTCCCTGACGTCGGAATCGAGCTTCGGGAAGGCAACGCCGAGGTCGGCGATCAGACCTTGCATTACGTCGAGGCCGGCGATGGGCCGCTGATCGTTCTGCTGCACGGCTTCCCTGAGTTCTGGTTCGGTTGGCGGCGACAGATCGAGCCGCTCGCGGCGGCGGGTTTTCGAGTCGTCGCACCCGACACGCGTGGCTACAACCTGTCATCGAAGCCAGAGGACTTCAAGGACTACGCCGTCGACCTGCTCGCTGACGACATCCGCGGCCTCATCGAAGAACGCGGTGCGGAGTCCGCCATGTTGGTCGGCCACGACTGGGGCGGATCGATTGCCTGGACGGTCGCGATGAACCACCCCGAGGTGGTCGAGCGGCTCGCGATCCTCAACGCGGCCCATCCGCGGCGGCTCTCAGAGGGACTGAAACACCCGAGCCAGCTGCGGAAGTCCTGGTACTTCTTCTTCTTCGCGACACCGGGGCTACCCGAGGAAGTCGTTCACCTCAGAGACTGGCACTTCTTCCGGCACTTCCTGGAAGACGCAAACCCCCCTTACACCGACGAGGACTTCGAACGCTACGAAGAGGCGTGGTCGCAGCCGGGGGCAGCGGCCGGGATGATCAACTACTACCGCGCCTCGGTAAGACAGTCGCAGAAGGAAGCCGCCGCAAAGCTTCGCCCGATCTCAGCGCCGACGCTGGTGATCTGGGGGGAGCGTGATTCCTACCTCGGCTCCGACTTGGCCGAGCCCCACCGCGACGACGTGCCCAACCTCGACCGCGTGGAGCGCCTGCCCGACGCGTCGCACTGGGTGCATCACGACGAGGCCGAACGCGTCAACCAACTGCTCATCGACTTCTTCGCCCCCGCGGCATAGGCGCCAAAGACCTGGTCGAGCGTGCCCGTAACCACCAAGGAGGAGGTCCTTCGTCGAAGGAGGAGGTCATGAACGGTCTGACCCAAACCGTCACCGTGGAGCGGAGGGCCCGCCTGCTCGCGTTCGGCGCGCTCATCGCGGCCGCCTTGATGCTCTCGTTCTCAGCTTTCTCCACCAGCGCCCGAGCTGCCAAGTCGGACGCGACGACGACGATCGTGCTCGTGCACGGCGCCTTCGCATCGCCTGCCGGATGGGACGGCGTTGCCGACGCGCTGCACAAGGACGGCTACAAGACGGCGACCCCGGCGCTCGGCCTGACGTCTGTGTCGGACGACGTGGCGATCGTGCGCTCGACGCTGGACTCGATCCCGGGAGACAAGATCCTGGTGGGACACTCCTACGGCGGCTTCGTGATCACCAACGCCGCCAGCGGCCGCACAGACGTCCGCGGATTGGTCTACACGGCGGCGTACGTCCCAGACAGCGGTGAGACGATCAACAGCCTGGGTGTTGGCTACGCGCCGGGGGCGTTTCTGGCACATCTCGTGTTCGCCCCGTTTCCCTTCGCCATCGTCGACCCGCGGTTCTATGCCGAGGACTTCGCCCAGGACTTGAATCCGAAACTGGGCGCCGAGATCGCAGCCCAGCAGCGACCCACGAGCCTGGGCCTCTTCGTCACTCCATCCGGCCCCGCCGCCTGGCACGCGCTCCCGTCGTGGTACGCAGTCTCGGCCCACGACCGCGCCATCGACCCTGCCCTGGAGCGGTTCATGGCCGGGCGCGCTGGATCGACGACCGTCGAGTTCGCCGCGGCGAGCCATGTGGGCGCCCTCACCCACTACAAGGCGCGGTTCGTGAAGCTGATCGAACAAGCGATCCAGGCGACCGGAACCTGATCCCCCGCCGTTGGCTCCGGCGGGATGGCTCAGTATCGATGGGTCGGGCCTACCGCATTTCGTCGGGCCGCCGGGCCTGGGATGCCTCATTAAGCCGCCTTCGCCGGCGCCGGCTCCGGTGGAGCCGCCGTCGGCGCGGGGACGACCACGAAGTCCCGCGACCGCACCAGTGCGTACCCCGCCACGGAACCCACCGCCGCCACGGCGACGCTCACCAGCGCGATCGTGTTAAAGCCAGTCACGAACGCGTGGTGCGCGACGGCCACCACTTTGT
>JBASRJ010000188.1:0-24210 GCA_049273785.1 Gaiellaceae bacterium
GGACGCAGATCGTCCAGCTCGTCGTGTTCTCGCTGATCGCCTTCATCGGCTACCACCTGTTCGCCTCCAAGGGCTTCAAACGCGCGTTCGAGCACGCCAAGAAGGCCCAGCTGCAAAACGCCCTGGGCAATCCGCAGCCGACGAAGCCGGCCAAGTCGAAGCCCGTGATCACGGGCGGGGCTCACTTCGACTGGACGCTCACGATCGGCCTCCTCGGCCTGCTGATCGTCGGCGGCACGGTCTACTACGTCCGTGCGCGGGCGCGACCGATGCCGAACCCGCTCGTTCTTCCCGACAACGTCAAACAGGAGCTTTCGGCCGCTCTCTCCGACGCGATCGACGATCTGCGGCACGAGCAGGACGCGAGGCGAGCGGTGATCGCCGCCTATGCGCGAATGGAACGAGTGCTCGCGCGGCGCGGATACGCTCGCGATCCCGCCGAGACTCCGTTCGAGTACTTGTCGCGCATCCTGCTGAGCCTTCGCGTCCGCGGCGGTGCCGTCCGCGAGCTTACTGAGCTCTTCGAGCGCGCGAAGTTCAGCGCGCACGACATCGACGAGATGATGAGGGATCGTGCGATCTCTTCTCTTCTTTCCGTGCGCGACGACCTCCGTCCGGCGGCTGTGCCGGCGTGAGCTATCCCGTCCGCCGCGCGGTCATCGTCGGGGCGCTCGCCACGCTGGGCGCGCTCATCGGCCTGTTCGCGAGCACGGGTGTCCGCGCGCGCGTCCTCGACGCCTACCTGGTCACGATCGCCGGCGTGCTGATGCTGATGCTGATCCGAACCGTGCGCGCGTTCCTCCCCGCGCCGCCCGCGTCTCGCTTCGACGGCGCACTCGCCGCGATGTGCGAGCCTGAGCCGGCACACGGCGGGCTAGCGCTCGAGCGCGATGTGGAGCTGTCCCGCCTCAGCCAATTCCACTTTCACATCCGCCTGCGGCCCGTGCTCCGCGAGATCGCCGCGATCCGGCTGCGGCGGCGCTACGGCGTCGACCTCGACCGGGAGGCTGCGCGTGCGCAGGAGCTCGTGCCGTCTGCAGCCTGGGATGCCGTCCGCCCGGACCGGCCGCCGCCGCAGGACCGGCTCGCGCACGGGCCTTCGCTCGCTTCGCTGCGCGAGCTCGTCTCCGAACTTGAGAGGCTGTAGCGCATGACGAGCGTCGGAGACGTCGCCGAGCGCTGCGAACGGATCCTCACCGAGGTGGAGCGTGCGGTCGTCGGCAAGCGGGCGCCGCTCGAGCTCGTCCTCCTCGGCTTCTTGGCGGACGGACACATCCTGATCGAGGACTTCCCGGGACTGGCGAAGACGCTGATCGCGCGCTCGTTCGCGCAGGTCTGCGACATGCGCTTCGCGCGCATTCAGTTCACGCCGGACCTGATGCCGTCGGACGTGACCGGCTCGTCGATCTACAACCAGCGAACGGCAGACTTCGAGTTCCGCCCTGGTCCCGTCTTCGCGAATCTCGTGCTCGGCGACGAGATCAACCGTGCGCCGCCGAAGACGCAGGCGGCGCTGCTCGAGTCGATGCAGGAGCGCCAAGTGACGATCGAGGGCGTCTCGCATCAGCTCGAGCGGCCGTTCCTCGTGATCGCGACGCAGAACCCGATCGAGTACGAGGGGACGTATCCGCTGCCCGAGGCGCAGCTCGACCGCTTCCTGCTGCGCGTCAGCGTGGGCTATCCGGGTCGCGCCGACGAGTGGGGGATGCTCGAGCGCCGCCTCGAGCGTGCAGAGGACGAGATCCAGCTCGATCCGGTCATCGATCGCGCCGGGCTCATCGAGCTCCAGCGGACGATCGAAGAGGTTCACGTCTCGGAGTCGATCGGCTACTACCTCGTCGACCTCGTGGCGTCGACGCGGACGAGCACGCGGGTGCAGGTCGGCTCCAGTCCGCGCGGCACGCTCGCACTGCTCAAGCTCTCGCGCGCGCACGCAGCGCTTCGCGGCCGCGACTTCGTCACACCTGAGGACGTCAAGGCGGTCGCCGTTCCCGCGCTTGCGCACCGGCTGATGCTGCGGCCCGAGCTCTGGGTGCAGCGTGTGCGACCCGAGGACGTCGTCAGCGAGTCGCTTGGCACGGTGCCGACGCCGGCGGCGGAGGACGTCGCCGGCCGGCCCGGATGACCAGGACGCTCTCCCCGAAGCTCGTCGCGTACGTCGGCCTGGCCGCCGTCGGGCTCGTCGCCGCGCTGGCGCTCCGGCTGCAGGAGCTGGTCGTCGTGGCGGCGCCGTTTGCACTCCTGCCGGCGGTCTCGCTGCTGCTCGCGCGCAGTCCGCGGATCGAGACGGATGTCGAGCTCGAGAGTGAGCGCGCTCTCGAAGGGGAGGAGCTGGAGGCGCGCGTCGCCCTCACGGCGGAGACCGGCGCCGCCAGGCTCGAGGTGCTGCTCGAGCTCCCGCGCGGGATCGGCGTCACGGATGGTGACGACCCGGCCTCGATCTCGATCGGTCACGACGACCGGCGCGATCTGCGGCTCCGTCTCTGCTGCGAGCGATGGGGCGGGTACCGCGTCGGCCGCGTCTTTCTCCGTGCCCGCGACCGGTTCGGGTTCGTCGCCTGGGAGTGGGAAGTCGACCGGCGCTCGCCGCTCAAGGTCTATCCGCGGGAGGAGTTCATCCGCGACCTCCTGCGTCCCCTCGAGACGCAGGTCTTCAGCGGCCACCACGTCTCGCGGCAGAGGGGGGAGGGGATCGAGTTCGCCGACCTGCGGCTCTTCGTTCCCGGCGACCACGTCCGGCACGTCAACTGGCGCGCGACGGCGCGGCGCGGCGATCTGTGGGTGAACGAGCAGCACGCCGAGCGAAACGCGGACGTGCTCCTGTTCATGGACACGTTCACGGAGGCGAGCCGCGAAGGACGATCGACGCTCGACCTTGCCCTTCGCGCCGCGGCCTCCCTCATCGCCCGGTACCTGCAGCAGAAGGATCGCGTCGGGTTCGTGACGTTTGGCGGGATGCTGAACTGGATGCTGCCGGCGACCGGGACGATTCAGCTCTATCGGCTCGTCGACTCGCTGATCGACACGCAGATCGTCCTGAACTACGCGTGGCGCGACATCGACGTGCTGCCGCGGCGGACGCTTCCACCGAAGGCGATGGTGATCGCCTTGACGCCGTTGCTCGACGATCGCGCCGCCGGCGCGTTGCTCGACCTGCGTGCGCGCGGCTTCGACCTCGTCGTCGTGGAGATCTCGCCGCAGCCGTTCATGCCGCCGCCGTCGGGCGAGGTGTCGTCGGTGGCGCGACGGGTGTGGGAGCTTCGGCGCGAAGCGCTGCGCAGCCGCTTTCAGGAGGCGGGCGTCCCGATCGCGGTGTGGAACGACGAGCGGGCGCTCGCGGAAGGGCTCGAGGAGGTGACGACATTTCGCAGGCGCGGGAGAGTCGTGGTCGCCTAGGGACGGCGCTGGCCTCGCTGGTGCTGCTCGCCTCTCTCGTCGCCTACCCCGCCGCGGCCGGTGACCGGCTCGTGCTGTTCGTCGCGCTCGTCGGGATCGCCGGCTGGCTCGTCGCCGGGCTCGGATTGCTGATCCGGCGACCGCTGCTGCTTGCGTGGGGGCTCGCAGGAGTCGGCGCGGAGTACGCGACCTTTCTCCGGCTGCGCGGTGGCTCCGTCGACTCGCGCGCTGCGCTCGTTGCCGCACTGCTCCTCCTCGCTGCCGAGCTCGGGTTCGTCTCGCTGGCAGGTGGGCTCGCCGGCGCCGACAACGCGCTGATCGCGCGCACCGCCGTCGGGATTGCGGCCGCGGTCGCAAGCGCCGCGCTGCTCGCCGATCTGCTGCTTGTCGCGAGCGGAAGCGCGAGCGCAGGCCTCGCGCTCGAAGCGGTCGGCGTCGGCGCCGCAGTCTTTGCGGTCGCGATCGTGGTGCGCCTGGCGGCCCATTAGTCGACCGCGTGACGCCCGCTATTCCTCGCCGATCGCCTCGGCGAGGAGGCTGCAGGCATAGGCGCGCCACGCAAGGTCGGGATCGCTCCTCAAGGGCTCGCTTCCGTCGACCGACGCGAGCGCCTCCTCGAGTGAGGCGCGCCGCGCCGGCGTGTCGAGGTCGTTCGCCAGCTCGAGCACGGCCGGATCATCGAACCCGGGATCCCGATGGAGGTCGCCGCCGGCGGCGAACACGAACAGCGCCCGCCGCACGGCCGCGTTCCGCTCCTCGTCCGTCAGCCCGACGGCCCGGCCCGCGACGTAGGCGAGGACGACGAGGTCGACGTCGCTAGTCGTCCGGGCACTCGCCTTCGCAGCAGCCGAGCTTGAAGTGGCACCTCGCGCACTGCCAGCTCGAGTGACGCCACTCCATCGGCGTGCCGCAGCGCAGGCAGAGCTCCGGCTCCTTCGGCTCCTTCACCGTCCTGAAACTCTACGAGCCCTGTCGGCGATCGTCGCCGTCGCGTCGGTCCTCGCCGGAACGCCGGTCGTCGCCCGAACGGCGATCCGTTCCCGGCGCGGGGTTCGTCGACTTCCGCCGATCGGAGCCGGAACGGCGGTCGCCGCCCGTACGGCGATCCTTTCCCGATCGGCGTTCCTCGTCGGGCATCGTCAGGCGGCGTGCTCGTCGGCGATCGCGAGCGCCTCGTCGAGGATCGCGATCCCTTCCTCGATCTCGTCGCGCGTGATCGTCAGCGGCGGGCACACCATGACCACGTTCCAGTGCGTCATCAGATAGAGCCCGCGCTCGAGTGCGGCCTTCGACATGCGCGCGATCGGTGCGAACGCTTCGCCGGTGGCATTGAACGGAACGAGCGGCTCGCGCGTCTCGCGATTCTTGACGAGCTCGATTCCCCAGAAGCAGCCGAGCCCGCGCACGTCGCCGATCGACGGGTGCCGCTCCTGGAGCCCGCGCAGCGCCTCCGCGAACACGCCCGCCATCTCGGCTGCGTTCTCGACGATGCCTTCTTCCCTGAACGCCGCGATCGACGCGATCGCGGACGCGCAGGCGAGCGGATGGCCGCTGTACGTCAGCCCGCCCGCGAAGTACTTGTCACGCACCCACTCCGCGATCGGGGCGCGGACGATCATCGCGCCGAGCGGGATGTAGCCGGAATTGATCCCCTTCGCGACAGTGAGGATGTCGGGGACGACGTCCCAGTTGTCAACGCCGAACCACTTGCCCGTACGGCCGAATCCGGCCATCACCTCGTCGCAGATCAGCAGGATCCCGTGCCGGTCGCAGACCTCGCGAATCGCCTGCAGGTAGCCGTCGGGCGGGACGATGATCCCGTTCGTCCCCGCGACGGTCTCGAGGATCACCGCCGCGACGTTGTGCGCGCCCTCGTACTGGAGGATCTCCTCGAGGTGCGGCGCGCCGGTGCAGACGGGGCACGGTTCGGGGTGACCTGCGGGGCAGCGGTACGTGTACGGATCGAGCATCCGCACCACGCCCGGGATCCCGGGCTCAGCGGGCCAGCGCCGCGGATCGCCGGTGAGCGTGATCGCACCGGCGGTGGCGCCGTGATACGAGCGGTAGCGCGCGATCACCTTGTGACGGCCCGTGTACCAGCGCGCCAGCTTGATCGCGTTCTCGTTCGCCTCCGCGCCGCCGTTCGTGAAGAACGACATCTGAAGGTCGCCCGGCGTGATCTCGGCGAGCATCCGCGCGAGGGTCGAGCGGGGCTCGGTCGCCATCGGCGGGCCGATCGTGCAGAGCTTTTCCGCCTGCTCCTTGATCGCGGCAACGACCTTCGGATGCTGGTGACCGATCGAGACGTTGACGAGCTGGGAGGCGAAGTCGAGGTAGCGGTTCCCGTCGAAGTCCCAGAAGTAGCGGCCCTCCGCGCCAGCGACCGGGATCGGGTTGAGCGCGTCCTGGACCGACCAGGAGTGGAGGACGTACTGCTTCGCGTCGGCGACGACCTGCCGTCCGAGCTCGGTGTTGGACTCGACGATCGCCACGGGCGGAGCTTAGCGCCCTCGTCACGTCGCCTCACTATGGTGAGCGCGTGACGCGCTTCCTCGCCGTCGCGGGCGTGGCGCTCTTCCTGGCCGCGCCGGCGCACGCCGGGCTGACCCGACTGCTGGCCCCGCCCGAGGGCGAGAGCTACTTCGGCTTCACCTTCCGCCTCTGGGACACGACCGACCAGGCGTGGGGAGATACGCGCCCGTTCGACACCCGGATCCACGACTCGATCACGAACGAGCTCGCCGGGAAGGCGCCGACCTTCCTCACGGTTTACTCGGCCTGGCAGCACCCCGATCAGGCCGGTAAGCCGTTCGTGCCGTTCAGCGACTTACTGGACGACGTGGCGAAGGTGCAGTCCTTGACGGGGCCGCAGAGCGTGCTCTACCTGGACTGGACGCTGGCGCCGACGACCGCAGCGAACGGCGGCATCACCACGAAGGACATCGCCTCGGGAAGGCTGGACGGCTACGTCCGCGAGTACGCCCGCGCCCTCAGGGCGTACGCGGGGCCGGTGCTGGTCCGGCTCTTCGGCGGCGAGTTCAACGGCAGCTGGTGGTATGGGCAGAGCTCACTCGCGAACGCGAGTCTCACCGCCGCGGACTTCGTCTCGGCCTGGCGGCGCGTCGTCGACCTGTTCCGGGCGGTCGGTGCCCTGAACGTCTCGTTCGCCTGGATCCCGAACGCGTTTCCGCCGATCGGCGCCGGGTGGGTCGCGTCCAACATCGACGCGTACTACCCGGGTGACGGTTACGTTGACTGGGCCGGCGCCGACATCTACGACGTCGAGCCGGTCGGCGATCTCGACGCCGTCTACAACTTTGCGACGGCGCATCGCAAGCCGTTCTTCCTCGCCGAATGGGGAGTGCGCCACCGCGGAAGCGTGCTGACGACGGCCAAGCAGCGTGACTGGATCGACGCCATGTTCGACTACGTCCAGACCCATGCGGACGTGAAGGCGATCAACTACTTCAACTACAACAGCCGTCCCACCGCCGGTCCGCCGCTGGATCTCGCACGCCTCGTCTACCTCGACGGTGGTCAGGTCAACTTCGAGGCGGACGTGAACGACGACGACCACCGGCTGCTGACCGGCTTCCGAACGACGTACTCGGCGCGCATCTCGAATCCGCGCTACGTCTCGGCGACGCGGTCCGGGGCCGTCCCGGTCGCGACGCTGCTCTCGCCGAGCGTGCGCGGGATCCGTGCGACGATCCGCTGGCGCGGGAATGCGTCCGCCGTTCGCTACGACGTTCAGCTTCGGCGAGGAACTTCGGCGTGGGGAACCGTCCGGTCGGGCACCTCGGCGAGGACGCTGAGCGTGCGAGGCCGACGCGGCGAGCACGTCGCCGTGCGCGTGCGCGCGATCGATTCCACTGGCTTCGTGGGCCTCTGGTCGCCGCCACGCGCCGTCGTCTTTCACTGACTACCTGCGGTACGCTGGACCGGTCACGCGAGGAGGATGAGATGACCGAGCTAGCGAGCCCACCCGTCGAGAAGGCACAGGACGTCAAGCGGATCAGCCACTGGATCGGCGGCCGCATCGTCGAGGGAGAATCGGGGCGAAGCGGGCCCGTCTACAACCCGGCGCTCGGTCGTCAGACCGGCGCCGTCGACTTCGCGAGCGCCGAGGAGATCGACCGCGCGGTTCAGGCCGCGAAGGCCGCGTTCCCGGCCTGGCGCGCGACGTCGCTGTCGAAGAAGTCGGCGATTCTCTTCCAGATCCGTGAGCTCGTGCACGATCACCGCGAGGACATCGCGCGGATCCTCACCGCCGAGCACGGCAAGGTCCTCTCCGACGCGCTCGGCGAGGTCGCCCGCGGCCTCGAGGTGATCGAGTACTGCTGCGGGATCCCCGAGCTGCTGAAGGGCGGCTACTCGGAGCAGGCTTCCACCGGGGTCGACGTCTACTCGATCCGCCAGCCGCTCGGCGTCGTCGGCGGGATCACGCCGTTCAACTTCCCGGCGATGGTCCCGATGTGGATGTGGGCGCCGGCGATCGCATGCGGCAACACGTTCATCCTCAAGCCGTCGGAGAAAGATCCCTCGACGTCGAACTACGTCGCGGAGCTCCTGAAGGAAGCGGGCGTTCCGGACGGGGTCTTCAACGTCGTGCACGGCGACAAGGTTGCGGTCGACGCTGTGCTCGAGCATCCGGACATCGTCGCGGTCTCGTTCGTCGGCTCGACGCCGATCGCGAAGTACGTCTACGAGACGGCGACGCGGAACCACAAGCGGTGCCAGGCGCTCGGCGGGGCCAAGAACCACATGATCGTCCTGCCCGACGCGGACATCGACATGGCGGCGGACGCCGCCGTGAGCGCAGGCTACGGTTCCGCGGGCGAGCGCTGCATGGCCGTTTCCATGGTCGTCGCGGTCGGCCACGCGGCGGATGAGCTCGTCGACGCGATCAAGCAGCGGATCCCGAACGTGAAGGTCGGCGACGGAATGGATCCCGCCTCAGAGATGGGCCCGCTGATCACCGGCGAGCATCGCGACAAGGTCGCGGCATACGTCGAGAACGCGCCGGCAGAAGGGGCAACGGTCGTCGTCGACGGCCGGAACGGCGGCGCGCCGGACGAGGGCTTCTTCCTCGCACCGTCGCTGCTCGACGACGTCAAGCCGGGGACGAAGGCGTACGAAAACGAGATCTTCGGCCCGGTGCTGGGGATCACGCGCGTCGAGACCTACGACGACGCCGTCCGGCTCGTGAACGAGAACCCGTACGGGAACGGCACGGCGATCTTCACCCGCGACGGCGGCGTCGCACGCCAGTTCCAGTTCGACGTGCAAGTCGGGATGGTCGGCGTCAACGTGCCGATCCCCGTGCCGGTCGCGTACTACTCGTTCGGCGGCTGGAAGAACTCGCTGTTCGGCGATCTGCACGTCTACGGGCCGGAGGGAATCGACTTCTATACCCGTGGCAAGGTCGTGACGTCCCGTTGGCCCGATCCGGCGACGTCCAAGGTCGATCTGGGCTTCCCGCAGACAAGGTAACCGCGAGCATCCCGTAAACGACAGAAGGAGCGTCCGAATGGACACCTACGTCATCTTGCGCCGCAGCGGCTGGCGCTCTCCCGGCGATCTGCAGGAGGCGGCTGCGCGCTCGACCGCGGAAGGCGAGCGAATGGGCGAGGACGACATCCGCTGGATTCGAAGCTACGTACTGGAAGAGGACGGGGGCAGCGTCGGGACGGTCTGCATCTACCAGGCGTCGAGCGAGGACGCGATCCGGAAGCATGCATCGGCTGCCGACCTTCCGGTCGACGAGGTCATCAAGGTCGCGGACACGGTGCTCGTGCGGCCCGATCCGACTCCTGCGGCGGCGTAACGACCTGAGGCTCGAGGGTCAGACCCTCCGGGTCTGACCCGGCTTCCCCGTTACGGTAGGCCGGTGCAGGGTCCGCCGTACCGTCCGCTCGACGCGCAGGTGATCCCGCGTTTCGCTGGCATTCGCACCTTCATGCGCGCGCCGCACGTGACGGACCTGCAGGGTGTCGACGCGGCCGTGTACGGCATTCCGTTCGACACCGGCACGAGCTATCGCACGGGGTCGCGCTTCGGACCCGAAGCGATTCGATCCGCCTCGGCGCTGCTTCGCCCCTACCACCCCGTCCACGAGGTCAACGTCGTCGAGGCGCTCTCGATTGTCGACTACGGCGATCTCCCGGTCTCTCCCGGCGACATCGAGCGAACGTACGCGCAGGTCGAGGCAGCGCTCGCGCCGATCGTCGACGCCGGCGTCTTCCCGCTCGCGATGGGAGGCGACCACTCGGTCACGCTCCCGGAGCTGCGCGTGCTTGCGCGTCGCCACGGGCCGCTCGCACTCGTCCAGCTGGACGCGCACACGGACACGTGGGAGTCGTACTTCGGCCAGAAGTACTTCCACGGCACGACGTTCAAGCGCGCGGTCGAGGAGGGATTGCTCGATCCGGCGGCTTCGGTTCAGGCCGGCATGCGCGGGCCGGCCTACGCGGCGGACGACCTCGAGGTGTCGCGCCAACTCGGCTTCACGGTCCTCCAGAGCGAAGAGCTGCGCGCCCGCGGCCCGGACGGCTACGAACGGCTCGTCCGCGAGCGAGTCGGTGAGGGCCCCGTGTTCCTGTCCTTCGACATCGACTTCCTCGACCCGGCGTTCGCACCGGGAACGGGCACACCCGAGATTGCCGGCTTCTCGACCGCGGAGGCCGTCGCGTTCTTACGCGCGCTCCGGGGAATCAATCTGGCCGGCTGCGATGTCGTCGAGGTCTCGCCGCCGTACGACGGGCCGGGCCAACCAACCGCGCTTGCTGCGGCGAATGTCCTCTGGGAGCTGCTGGCGCTGCGGGCGCTCAGGCCGTAGCGGCCGCTCGCTCGGGCTTCAGCTCCTCCCCGAACTTTGCGCGCTTCACGAACTGGCCGATGCCCGGCTCTGCGACCAGCTCATCGCCCTCAACGAGCACCTGGCCGCGGAGGAGGACGACGTCCGGCGCGCCCGTGACCGTCGTTCCCTCGTAGAGGTTGTAGTCCGTCTTCGAATGCTGTGTCCGCGCGCTGATCGTGAACTTCCGCTCGGGATCGAAGACGACGATGTCGGCATCGGAGCCAACGGCGATCGTGCCCTTGCGTGGATAGAGGCCGAACAGCTTCGCAGGGTTGGTGCAGAGGAGCTCGACCATCCGGTTGAGCGTGATCCGCCCGGCGCGCACGCCGAACTCGTGGATCATGTGGAGCCTGTTCTCGAGCCCGGGCCCGCCGTTCGGGATCTTCGAGAAGTCGTCGCGCCCGATCGTCTTCTGACCGTCCCACAGGAATGCGCAGTGGTCGGTCGAGATCACGCTCAGCGTGTCCGTCCGCACGGCGTTCCAGAGGACGTCCTGGTTCTCCTTCGCCCGCGGCGGCGGCGTGTACACGTATTTCGCGCCCTCGAAGTCCGGCCGCTTGAGGAAGGAGTAGTCGACGAAGAAATACTGCGTGCACGTCTCGCCGTGGACGTTCCAGCCGGCCTCGCGCGCACGCGCGATCGGCTCGACCGCCTCCCGGCACGACACGTGCACAACGTAGAGCGGCGAGCCGGCCACGCGCGCGAGCTGGATCGCGCGGTTCGTCGCCTCGCCCTCGGTCTCGGGCGGCCGCGTCAGGGCGTGGTACTTCGGCTCCGTCTTGCCCGCGGCGAGCGCCTGCTTGACGAGCACGTCGATTGCGTCGCCGTTCTCCGCGTGCACCATCACGAGCGCGCCGGTCTCCGCCGCGACCTCCATCGTGCGAAAGAGGGTCTCGTCGTCGACCATCAGCGCGCCCTTGTACGCCATGAACAGCTTGTACGAGGTGACGCCCTGATCGGGCAGCGACGCGAGCTCCTCCAGCGTGCCGCCCTCGTGCAAGTCCGTGACCGCCATGTGGTAGCCCATGTCGATCACCTGCTTGCCGTTCGCCTTCCCGCGCCAGTCTTCGAACGCGTCGGCGAACGTCGACCCCTTCGGCTGGATGATGAAGTCGACGTGGCACGTCGTGCCGCCGAACGCGGCTGCGGTCTGACCGGACTCGACGTCGTCGATCGTCACCGTCCCGCCGAACGGCATGTCGAGATGCGTGTGCGGGTCGACGCAGCCGGGAAGGACGTACTTCCCGGCTGCCTCGATCACCTTGTCGGCTTGCACATCGAGCGATTCGCCGATGAGGGAGATCCGCTCGCCGTCCACGAACACGTCGCCGACGTAGTCGTCGGCCGCCGTGATGATGCGGCCTCCCTTGATGAGCACGGACATCGTGGATCTCCCTCCCTCGGCTCGGTTCCTACTTTCCTCCAGGCGTGACCTTCACGCCCGCCTTCTTCCAGGAGCGGCCGTAGACGTCGACGCCCATGCCTTTCAGCTTCGTCACCGCCGCTTTCGCGAGGTCGGTGCGGTATGCGCCCGACGGCGCCTTCTTGATCACCTTGAACTGCTGCGAGATCTTCGCCGTGCGGGCGAAGGCCTTCGCGTCGACGATCCCGATCCCGTTGGGGGACGGCCAGATGAGTGCGTTGATCTCGTTCATCTGCCACGTCTGGTGGCCTTTGAGCAGGGTCGGGCCCTGCTTGAGGACGGTCTTCACGCAGTCGCTCGCGTGATCGCGGCACCAGATCCAGCCCTGGAAGGACGCCGCGAGGAAACGCTTCGCGATGTCCTGATGGGCCTTGTCCTTGAGCCACGACTCGGTCGCGAAGATGTCGTCCTCGAGCATCCCCGTCCCGATGTTCTCCATCTTGATCACGTTCAGGTCGCTGAGCTTCGTCAACTTCCCGGTCTTCGGATTCTTCGTCTCGAGCACTTGCGCGAGCTCGTTGTAGGTCATCGCGGACGCGGCGTCGATCTGCCGCTTCATGAACAGGTTCATGTCGAAGGGCTGCTTGACGATCTTCACGCCCTTGTTCTTGCTCGGGTCCATCCCGGCACGGGTCAGCGCGGCGAACAACTCCCATTGGTTGCCGCCGAGCCAGTTCCCTACCTTCTTGCCGCGCATCTTCGCGACCGTGTCGATGCCCGTGTCCTTCCACGTGATCTCGGTCATCCCCGAGCGCTGGAAGACCTGGCCGATGTCGACCAGCTTCGTGTTTGCATCTCGCGTCGCAAGAAGGTTCGGCACCCAGTCGAGGCCGAACTGCGCCGCGCCGCCCGCCACCGCCGTCTCCGGCGTGATGTCGGGCCCGCCGACCTTGATGTTCACATCGAGGTTCTGCTGCTTGTAGTACCCCTTCGCTTTCGCCGCGTAGTAGCCGGCGAACTGGGCCTGCGTCACCCATTTCAGCTGGAGGGTGATCTTGTCCGTCTTCGCGTGTCGTGCCGTGCCTGCCCCGGCCGTCCCGACCGCCGCCCAGACCGCGCCGGCGAGGACGAGCAACACGAATCCCCCGACCCAGTACCTACGGTGCTTCATCCAATCCCCTTTCGTGATTGCGAGTCAGGGTCGATTTTGACCCCTCCTCAGGCCGATGTCGATGGCGACCAGCGGAGGGCGAGCCACTCGGCGATCGACACCGCCACGTAGAGCGCGATTCCCAGGAGACAGGCCAGCGCGATGCCCGCCCAGGCCTCCGGAAACTGGAAGATCCGGGTGCGATCGAGGATGAGCACGCCGAGTTGCTCCTGGGTGCCGCCGAAGTACTCGCCGACGACCGCACCGATCATCGCCAGGACGGTCGCGACCTTGAGGCCCGAGAAGATGAACGGCAGCGCGGTTGGAATCCGCACTCGCCGGAAGATCGCGACCTGCCCCGCAGCGTACGAATGCATCAGCTCGAGGTCCTGAGGGCGGACCGAGGTCAAGCCACGCAGCGTGTTGACGAGCACGGGGAAGAAGCAGAGGACCGCCGCGATGAAGATCTTCGAGCTCTTCGTCAGCCCGCCCGCGAACCACTGATTCGCGATCGGCGCGAATGCGATGATCGGAATCGCGTTCGCCGCGATCGCGTACGGCAGCAGCGCTGCGCTGAGCGGGCGCCAGCGCGCCAGCACGAGCGCGACGAGAATCGCCAGGCCCGATCCGATCGCAAAGCCGCCCAGTGCTTCCTGGAAGGTGAACCAGCCGGCGTGCCAGAGCTCGCTGCGGTTGTCCCAGAACGTCGTTGCGATCGACGACGGCTTCGGCAGCAGGAACTGTTGCACGTGCAGTGCGACCACGAGCCCTTGCCAGGCCGCGATGCCGCCGACGAGCACGACTGCGGCCGGCAGCCAGTCGACGAGCCGGCGGCCGACGAGTCTTCCCATGCCGCCCCGCGGGACCGGCTGGACCGCAACAGGTGCCTCGCTCGTCACGCGGTCGCCTCCCGAGTCTCCGGCGCGGGTGCAGTCCGATCCAGATCGGAGCCGAGGTGCAGCGCTTCGCGAACCTGCGTGACGAGCTCGAAGAAGCGGGGTTCCTCGCGCGTCGCGGCCGTGCGCGGTTGCGGCAGGTCGATGGGAATCACGGTCGTGATCCGCCCGGGGCGCGCGGACATGACGACCACGCGTGTGGAGAGGAACACCGCCTCCGAGATCGAGTGTGTCACGAAGACGATCGTCGAGCCCGACTGCTCCCAGATCCGGAGCACCTCCATGTTCAACCGCTCGCGCGTCATCTCGTCGAGTGCGCCGAACGGCTCGTCCATCAGCAGCAGCGCCGGGTCGAACGAGAGCGCGCGCGCGATCGACACGCGCTGCTGCATCCCGCCCGAGAGCTGCCACGGGCGGTGGTCCTCGAAGCCAGTGAGCTCGACGAGCTCCAGCATCTCTCGAACGCGGGCGGCCCGCTTCTGTCGTGACCATCGCGCCATCTCGAGCGGCAGTGCGACGTTCTTCGCGACGGTGCGCCAGTCGTAGAGAACCGGATCCTGGAAGACGATCCCGTAGTCGCGGTCGATTCGCGCCTTGCGCGCAGGCTTGCCGTTGACGACGACGTTGCCGTCCGTCGGCCGGATCAGGTCGCCGATGATCCTCAGGAGCGTCGACTTTCCGCAGCCTGACGGCCCGATGAATGAAATGAACTCGCCCTCAGCGATCGAGAGGTCGATGTCCTCCAGCGCGGTCACGTTCCCGAACCGCTTGGTGACGCCCTCGATCCGGACGACGCTCATGACTAGACGAGGTTCTCCGGTGCGCGGCGCACGACGACCTTCTCGGCGATCAGCACCGCCAGGAAGAAGGAGATTCCGAGGAGCGCGGCGATCACGTTCGTCGCCCACAGGCCGGTCGGCTGGGTCGTGTAGTACTGGCTGTAGTTCAGGATCTGGCCGCCCAGCCCGTCCTGGATCGACGACGGCAGTTCCCCGATCACGGCGCCGACGATGCTGGCGGTTGCAGAGACCTTGAGCGCCGCGAAGATGAACGGGAGCGCGGCCGGGAGCCGGAGCTTCCAGAGAATGCGCCAACGTCCTGCCGCGTAGGAGCGCATCAATTCGAGCGCGCGCCGGTCGGCGGAGTGCATGCCGCGAATCGTGTTGATCGTGACGGGGAAGAACGTCAGGTACGCGGCGATCACGGAGACCGAGAACCAGCCGGGCACGCCTTTGGCGCCCAGGTAGATGACCACCATCGGCGCGACGACGAGGATCGGCACGGTCTGGGAGGCGACGACGTAAGGGAGGAAGCCGCGCTGGAGGATGCGGAAATGCGCGAGGACGACGCCGAGGGCGAAGCCGGCGGCCGCGCCAATCGCGAAGCCGATCGCAGCCTCCTTGGCCGTGAACGCGGCGGCCTTCAGGAGCACAGAGATGAGCAGCGGTCCCTGGAACCGCGCGGGCTGGAAGAGGGCATGGATGATGTCGTGCAGGTGCGGCATCGTCGTGTTGTCGACGACGAACGGCCACGTCCAGTGTTCGTGGATCCAGAGGGCGCGGTAGCCCTCCCACATGCCCCACAGCGCGGCCAGCACGAGCAGGAACAGCGCGCCTCGCCCGATTCCCCGTCGGACCGCGATCGCCCGTTCACGCGGTCGCTCGATTGCGATCGCCGACACGGCTGATGCTTACCACACTCCGCTGCGGCGGTTTAGAGTCGCCGCGTGCCCCTCGAGCCGAGCCGCGCGGTTGCCGAGCTCCGTGAGCTGCAGAAGCTGACCGGGGACGAGAACGGGGCCCAGCGGGTCGCGTGGACCGAGACGTGGGGGCGGGCGCGGGAGTGGTTGCGCGGGAAGGTCGCCGGAACCGGGGCGGAGGAGACGGTCGACGCGGCAGGCAACCAATGGTTCACCCTCCGGGGCGAGTCCGACCGCGCCGTGCTGATCGGCGGCCACATCGACTCGGTTCCGAACGGCGGGTGGCTCGACGGCGCGCTCAACGTGATGGCCGGGGCGGAGGTCCTGCGACGGATCGCGGCAGACGGCTCCCCGCCCGTTACGGTTCGGCTTGTCAACTGGGCAGACGAGGAGGGAGCGCGGTTCGGCCGGTCGCTGTTCGGCTCATCGGCCGCGGCCGGGTCGATGGCGGATCAGGACGAGCTGCGGGCTCGGCACGACGCGGACGGCGTCGCGCTTCCCGACGCCCTGCGCGCGCACGGCGTCGACCTCGACCGGGCGCTCGACGCACGCTCCGAGCTCGAGGGTGCCGCGGCGTACCTCGAGCTGCACATCGAGCAAGGACCGGTTTTGGAAGCGATGGACCTGCCGCTCGGCGTCGTCCTCGGAACGGTCGGCGTCGAGCGCCACGGCATCACGTTCCGCGGTCAGGCGGCACACGCAGGGTCGACCCCGATGGACAAGCGCCGCGACGCGCTCGCCGGCGCGTCGAAGCTCGAGCTCGAGATCCGGGAAATCGCGAAACGCACCGGCGGTGGCGCCGTGTGCACGATGGGCGGCGTCGTCACGAAGCCCGGGATCGTGACTTCGGTCGTCGAGACAGCGGAGTGCCTCCTCGACCAGCGCCACCTCGACGCCGACAAGCTGGCGGAAATGCTGGCCGAGGCGAAGGAAGCGAGCGAACGGTTCGCACTGGAAGAGGACATCGAGGTCGAGTGGGAGCGGATCTGGAACATCGAGCCGATCCTCTTCGACGGGCAGCTGATCGAGCTCGCGGACCAGTCGATCCACGAAGTCACGGGAACGTCACACCGGCTGCCGAGCGGACCGTTGCACGACGCTGCCGAGGTGGCGCGCGCGGGCGTGCCGACGGTGATGCTGTTCGTGCAGTCGCTTCGCGGCCTGTCGCACACGAAGCTGGAGGACACGAAGGAGGAGCACCTGGAGCTGTCCGTGCGGGCTCTCGACCAGCTCGCCACGAAGACGATCGCCTCCGTCGCCGACGGTTGAACCCGACTCCGCGGCCGCTTTTTCGATCCCTAGACCCGCCTCTTCGTCTCTTATGTACACGCGCACGCGCGCGACCCCGGGTGGGCGGGGGCTAGGGACGGTACCTCGGTGCCTCGCACGCGTGTGTGTCGATTCCGTGACGAATCTCGGGCCGCCGCGCGGAGGCCGATCCTCAAAAAATCCTTACGTCCTACCCGTTTGCGCCGAGGCGGACGGGGAAGCCGGCATCGATGACACGACCTGCCGTCGTCGTGCGCCTCGCGATTCTTAGGGGACTCTTATCGCGGCCTTACATCTCCGCCACAAACGGCCGCGACCATGGCGGGTCAAGATGAGCGTCCCGTCGTTCACACGCGTTCCCGCCGCTTTGGCAGCCGCAGCCCTCGCCGCTGTCCTCGCGCTCGCAGTTGCCGCTCCGGCTGCTGCCGGATCCGGATGCGCAGCCGCGGTCATCAAGGATTGGCGCAACGCCCGCCTCCACGCGAATTACGCGCCGGAGTGCTACCAGCAGGCGCTCGCCGAGCTTCCCGAGGACATTCGCATCTACTCCAGCGCCGCCGACGACATCAACCGGGCGCTGATCGCGAGTCTCGCGAAGAAAGCGCAGACCGCGTCTAGGAGCAAGGCCGGTGCGGTGAAGGGCGTCGTGCGGACGCTCGCCGCCACGAAGTCGTCGAACGCCGTGCGGAAGGAAGCCGCCCGCGCCGCCGCCGATCCAAGCGCGAGCGCCGTTCCGACCACCGTCCTCGTTTTCGGCGGCGTCGCCCTCGTGCTCGTCGCAACGGCCGCGGCCAGCGTCGTCGCGCGACGACTGCGCCGCGGCGAGTCTGGCTAGAACAGCCGCACCAGCGTCACTCCGTGACGACGAGCGCCATGCCCGCGACCACGAGACGAACGACGCGCGGATCGGCGAGTGCAGCCAGTGCGCGAGCTGAGCGTTGATTCCGGCCTGCAACGGGAGCACCGAACCGGCGACAAACGCGAACAGAAAGTACAACGCAGCCATTTGTCCGCCCGAACTTCGCGGCGGTATGCTCGTTCCCCTGCCACGCGACCGGGGAGGCACCATGCTCAGCTTCGGCGTCACCGTCCTGCCCGACCCGCCCTACCAGCGGATGATCGAGCTCATGCAGATCGCCGAGGGCCACGGCTTCGAGTACGCCTGGACGTACGACTCGCACATCCTCTGGGAGGAGTCCTACGCGACGCTACCGCTCGCGGCGGCACAGACGAGCAAGATCAAGCTTGGGCACTTCGTCACGAATCCCGGGATCCGTGATCCGACGATCACGGCGAGCTGGTACGCGACGATGCAGGACATCTCGGACGGCCGCATGGTGATGGGCATCGGTCGCGGCGACTCGTCACGCCGTGTCGTGGGTCTGAAGCCGGTGAAGGTCGCGGACTTCGAGGACCGCTGCAGGATGATCAAGGAGTTGATGAACGGGCGCGCGGTCGACTGGAACGAGAAGGAGCTCGAGCTCAAGTGGGTGCGCGACGAGCTGCCTGAGATCCCGATGTGGATTGCGGGCTACGGGCCGAAGGCGCTCGCGGTCGCGGGGCGGGTCGCCGACGGCGTGATCATCCAGCTCGCCGACCCGGTGATCATCCAGTGGATCATGGACACCGCCCGCCGTGCAGCCGAGGAGGCGGGGAGGGACCCCAGCGAGCTCAAGTGCATCGCCGGCGCGCCGAGCCACATCTCCGACGACATCGCCGACGCGCGCGAGCAGTCGCGGTGGTTCCCGGCGATGGTCTCGAATCACGTGATGGATCTGATCGAGCGCTACGGCGACAGCTCCGAGATTCCAAAGGACCTCACCGAGTACGTGAAGGCGCGCAAGTTCTACGACTACAAGGACCATTCGCGCGTCGGCGCGAAGCACGGCGAGTTCGTCCCGGACGAGATCGTCGACCGCTTTTGCGTGCTCGGCAACGCGGAGCAGGCGACGAAGAAGCTGAAGGAACTCGAGTCCGTCGGCGTCGATCAGTTCAACGTCTACCTGATGACGCACGCGCAGGAGGAGACGCTGCAGGCGTACGGGGACGAGATCATTCCGCAGTTCACCGGCGTCGCTGCGTAGTGCCAACACTCCTGACGTTCGGCGCGCGGAACGTCGGGCGAGTACTTGCTCGCGAACTTGTCCGTGACGGCTGGAATGCTGCCGGGGTCGCGCGCACGCAGGAGACGATCGACACGTTCCGGCAGGAGGTTCCGGACGGGTTAGGGATCGTCGCGGACGCAACGTCGTCCGCCGAGGTCGAGCGGGCGTTCGCCGAGACGGGCGAGCGCTTCGGCAAGATCGATCTCGTCGTGAGCGCGATCACCAACGGGCCGCGCGGCGGCCCGATCGTCGACCTGGCCGAGGATGCGTTCGACCGGTACCTGCACGATCTCCTGCCTGCGATCTTCAACGTCGTCCGGATCGGCTCGCGCGTGCTGGTGGAGAGCGGCGGCGGCACGTTCGTCCAGATGACCGGCGGCTCGGCGCGGCGCGGGATGGCGACACGCGGACCGTGGGCCGCAGCGGCGTTCGCGACGCGCGCGCTGACACAGTCGGTCGCGGCAGAGCTGCGCGAGCGGAACGTCCATGTCGCGCTCCTGATCGTCGACGCGATCATCGAGAGCGAGAAGACGGCAGACTGGCTGAAGGGAGATCCGGCAGAGAAGTCGGCCTCGATGGAGGAGATCGCCAAGGCGATCGCCTATCTCCACGCTCAGAGCCCGCGTGCCTGGACGCACGAGCTGCAGCTGACGCCCGCTTTGGAGACATGGGTGCCCTAGCCGGCGTCGTCGACCTGCGCGCGCTGCTCGAGCTGCGCACGGCCGTGCCGGCGGACAGCTCAGACGACACGCTGCTGGTCCGTTGCGATCTGCCGGGCACGATGCAGCTGTACGCCGTGCCGCTCGCCGGCGGCGAGCTCGTGCAGATCACGGATGCCTCCGATCCCGTCGACGGCCAATTCGTCGCCGGGGCCGATCTGATCCTGCTCGAGCGCGACCACGAGGGGAACGAGCACACGCAACTCTGGCTCGTGGCGGGAGGAGAGGAGCAGCCGCTCGTCGTCGAGCCGGAGTTCGTGCACCGCGACGCGTGCCTGAGCCGGGATCGCGCCTTGCTCGCGTATGCGACGAACCGGGAGAACGGCGTTGACTGGGCCGTGGTGGTCCGGACGCTGCGGAGGAACGACGAGCGCGAGCTCTTCGCACCCGGCGGCTGGAACACACCCGTTGGTTTCTCTCCGGACGGCAGGAGGCTGGTCGTCCAGCACGACAGCGCTCGGGCGGGCGACAACGATCTCTACCTCGTCGACGTCGCGACCGGCGACGCCGAGCACCTCACCCCGCACGACGACGACGCATGGTTCCACGAGCCGTTATGGCTCCTGAACGGCAGCGGCTTCTACGCCGCAACGAACGAGGGTCGCGACACGAACGCGATCAAGCGGTACCACCTCGAGTCTCGGCGCTGGAGCGTCGCCGTCGAGAGCGACTGGGATCTCGAGTGTCACGGGGACGACGCCGGCCGGTGGCTGCTCGTCCACGCGAACGAAGACGGCTACAGCCGCCTCGAGCTCCGCGATGCACGAACGCTCTCCGTCGTGGAGGAGGTACCACTTCCAGGCCGGGGTGTCGTGGAGGAGCCGGTGTTCGCGCCAAACGGTTCGGCGCTCGCGTTCAAGTTCAGCTCGCCGGTCGATCCGGGGGACGTGTGGACCTACGACGTCGGCGAGCGCGAGCTACGGCGCGCGACCGAGCTGCCGCGGGCGGTCGCCCTCGGTGTGTTGCGCGAACCCGAGCTCCACCGCTTCGAGTCATTCGACGGCGAGTCGATCCCGGTCTTCCTGTGGGAGCCGGAAGGGGACGGCCCGTTCCCGGTCGTCGTGACGGTGCACGGAGGACCGGAGTCGCAGTACCGTCCGGCGTTCCTGCCGAGCTTCACCCCGCTGACGCAGCATCTCGTGTCCCGCGGCTACGCCGTCGCGGCGCCGAACGTGCGCGGATCGACCGGTTACGGGAAGCGTTACGAGCATCTGGACGACGTGCGACTACGGTTGGACTCCGTGCGTGACCTTTCGTCGCTGCACGACTGGCTCGGCACGCGTCCGAGGATCGATGGGGAGCGCGCCGTCCTCTACGGCCGCTCGTACGGCGGCTACATGGTGCTTGCCGGTTTGGCGTTCCAGCCGGAGCGCTGGGCCGCCGGGATCGAGTGCCTGGGCATCTCGAACTTCGTCACGTTCCTCGAGGACACGGCGCCGTGGCGGCGCGCGGTGCGTGAGCCCGAGTACGGGACGCTCGAGCGCGACCGCGAGTTCCTCATCGAAGCGTCGCCGATCACGCATGTCGACCGCATCCGCGCGCCGCTGTTCATCCAGCACGGCGCCAACGACCCACGTGTCCCGCTCGAGGAAACCGAGCAGATCCACCGCGTGCTGACGGAGAAGGGCATCCGCTGCGAGCTGCTCGTCCACGAGGACGAGGGCCACGCAATCGGCAAGCTGGACAACCGCGTGGAGACGTTCGAGCGCGCGGTCGCCTTTCTGGAAGAAGTCCTTCAGTAGGCGCGGCTACGATGACCCGCGCGGCGCCGTGGCCGAGTGGCTAGGCAGAGGCCTGCAAAGCCTCGTACAGCGGTTCGATTCCGCTCGGCGCCTTAGGCGCTCGGACGTCCGCCTCGGCTCGGCGCCGTTGCGCCCGGACGTTGCCGTCCGTTAGCGTCTCCCCAACCGAAGGGAGTTGTCGCGATGTCCTTGCAGAAGACCGTCGCGGTCGGCGTCGTAGCGGTAGCCGCGATTGGGATTGTCGGTCCATCTGCTGCTACGGCGAGTGTCGGCAAGGCGGCCGCACGTGTTCGCACTGGAGGCACGATCGGGGCGGCTGAGCGCGCTCGGTTGCGCAGCATCGCTCTGAGAGGGGCGCACCTCCTCGGTGAAGCACACCCGGCCGACCTGGAGGCTGTCCGTACCACGTACGCGAAGTACCGGCAGCGCTTCGGCAACCCACCGCTGCGCGAACGCGCGCAGTTGAACCGCGCGGGATCGCTCTATTTGATCGAGATGCGCGGACACTTCAGGGCGCCCACCGGACGCATCAACGGACGAACGTTTTCCTATGACGAGATCTTCGTCAACGCGAAAACGAACGCTCGTATCTCCGGCCTGGTCTCGAACAGGCGGCAACCGCTGGCGGCCCTCGGGCCTGTAGCTCGGCTCTGATCAGGCTGCCGTCGGCGGCGGGCACAATTGTGGGAGTCGCGGGGCGGCCGGCAGCGAGCGCGTGACCTTCAGGGCTAGGCACTCGGCCGGCGGCGTGTCGACGAAGACCGTCGTCGTCACCGCGACGGGGTAGGACTCCGAAGCTGCGAAGCGCGGTCATCGGCCGGCGCTTCGCGGTTATTGTGGGCCGGTCGTGTGCTTCGAGCTCGACTCCGTCCCACCGATCCCGGTCATCTTGGGCGCGGCCGTCTCGCACGACGACCTCGTGCTCGAGGCGAAGGATGGGAACCGGTTCGCGTCATTTGCGGCCACGCCTGACGAGCCGAACGGAATCGGCATCGTCATTCTCCCCGACGTCCGCGGGCTCTACCGGTTCTACGAAGAGCTCGCGCTGCGGTTCGCCGAGCGTGGGCATACCGCAATCGCGTTCGACTACTTCGGCCGGACGGCGGGCACCGACAAGCGCGGCGACGACTTCGAATACATGCCGCACGTCCAGCAAACGACGCCGGAAGGCGTGCAGGCGGATGTCGCGGCTGCGGTCGACTACCTCCGCGGGCGCGGGATCGACCGCGTCTTCACCGTCGGCTTCTGCTTCGGCGGTCGCAACTCGTGGCTCGCCGCTGCCGGCGGCCAGGGTCTCGCCGGTGCAATCGGCTTCTACGGGAATCCCGCGACGCGTGACTCGCCCGGCCCGACGGACCGCGCAGGGGAAATGCAGGCGCCGATCCTGGCGCTGCAGGCCGGCGACGACCAGAACATCACTCCCGAGCTCAACGCCGGGTTCGACCGGGCCCTGACGGACGCGGGGGTCGAGCACGAGCTCGTCACGTATGACGGCGCCCCACACAGCTTCTTCGATCGTAAGCAAGAGGACTTCGCGGATGCGTCAGAGGACGCGTGGAAGCGCGTTCTTGCATTCATCGAGCGGCACGCATGACGTACGTCGCCGCCGACGGCCGCTACGACCGCATGCGCTACAACCGCTGTGGCCGAAGCGGCCTCCTGCTGCCGGCCGTCTCGCTGGGGTTGTGGCAGAACTTCGGGCACGATCGCCCGCTCGAGACGAGTCGTGCGATCGTCCGTCGCGCATTTGACCTCGGCATTACGCACTTCGACCTCGCGAACAACTACGGCCCGCCGTACGGCTCGGCGGAGGAGAACTTCGGGCAGCTGTTCCGGAGCGACCTCGCGCCGTACCGCGACGAGCTGATCATCTCCACGAAGGCGGGCTACGACATGTGGCCCGGGCCCTACGGGGAGTGGGGCTCGCGCAAGTACCTGCTGGCAAGCCTCGACCAGAGCCTCGGCCGCATGGGCCTCGACTACGTCGACATCTTCTACTCGCACCGCTTCGATCCCGAGACGCCGCTGGAGGAGACGATGGGCGCGCTCGACAGCGCCGTGCGCGGAGGCAAGGCGCTGTACGCAGGGATCTCGTCCTACTCGGCGGAGAAGACCCGCGAGGCCGCCGCGATCCTGCGCGACCTCGGAACGCCGTTGCTGATCCACCAGCCGTCGTACTCGATGCTGAACCGTTGGATCGAGCCCGAGCTGCTCGACGTGCTCGGCGACGAGGGAGTCGGCTGCATTGTCTTCTCGCCGCTCGCGCAGGGAATGCTGACGGACAAGTACCTGAACGGCATTCCCGAAGGATCGCGCGCGGGCCGGCATGGCTCGCTCTCCCCGGACCTGATCACCGACCAGACAATGGCGAAGATCCGCGGGCTGAACGAGATCGCCGCGCCCCGCGAGCAGACGCTCGCCCAGATGGCAATTGCCTGGACGCTCCGCGATTCACGCGTGACGTCCGCGCTGGTCGGCGCGAGTAGCGTCGAGCAGCTGGAGGCCAACGTTGCCTCGGTTGACAACCTCGACTTCGCGGACGGCGAGCTCGACGAGATCGACGGTTACGCCACCGAGAGCGAGATCAACATCTGGGCCGAGTCGAGCCGGGTCTAACCGGCCGATTCATACGGTTTTCCCACCGCGGCTCCCTCGGTCGAGTGAACCCATTGCGGGCTACTCCGACCGATGAATAGGCAAGCCCCTTGCGGGTCTGCGGATCATGGAGAACAAACGGCGACACGGCATTCGCGCCTCGGCGCTCTCGAGGGTCCTGTCTGCGCTCGAGTCTGCGGGGCTCGCCACGATGGCGACGTTCGCCGGCATCCTCTGGCTCGGTATCGCGCTGCCCGGCCTGCCGCTCATTCCCGGGCTTGGCGGCGGGAACGACCGCAATCTTGCGATCTCGCTCGACAGCGCGCTTCTCGGCATCCAGGACCGGACGGGACGCGCGGATGCGAGCGGCCGGCAGGCACGGCTCGCGGCACTGCTGCTACCGGCTCGGAATCCTCT
>JBASRJ010000191.1:0-6561 GCA_049273785.1 Gaiellaceae bacterium
CTACAGCAGTCTCGTGATCACCAAAGGAGACGAAGCGCATCCGATCTGGTCGGATACGCGCAACGTCGACCCGTTCGCGCCCGGCAACGGAGTAACGCACGTCGAGGACATCTTCACGGACTCAACCGGTCTCCCGAACGGCAAGGCCAAGCCGTCCGTCGGGCAGATCGGCAAGCGCTAGCGCTCGTCCGGCAGCTTCACGAAGGAAGGGCCGCCTCCGGGCGGCCCTTCTCGTTCGACGGTCAACGTCATCCCGTCGACGGCGACGATCTTCACCTCGTCGCCGGGCGCCAGCTCATCTTCGGAACAAACACGCCACAACTCTCCTGCAACGTGAACCTGAGTCCGCGTCGCCATCGTGCCTGTGGACCCGACGAGCGCCTCAGAGCCCGTGACAGCACGTCGGCGTCGCGACCAGCGAAGCAGTACGAGGCTCTCCGCGATGTCGAGCAGTCCGCCGCCGAGCACGGTCGCGATCCCCCACGGCCAGGGGACGACGAAGATCGCTAGAAGGATGCCTCCGAGGAGGAGCATCCTCGCAGAGCGCTACGAGCCGTTCGCGCGAGCCGTGGCGTCGAAATCCACGAGCTCGAGGTAAACCATCTCGGCCGCGTCGCCCTGCCGGGGGCCGAGCTTGACAATGCGCGTATAGCCGCCGGGTCGGTCCGCAAATCGCGGCGCCACGTCGGCGAACAGCTGGTGGACGACGTCCTGCGAGCGAAGCTCGGCGATCGCCTGGCGCCGCGCCGCCAGGTCGCCGCGCTTGCCGAGCGTGATCATCTGCTCGGCGAACGGCTTGACCGCCTTCGCCTTCGCCTGCGTGGTCTTGATCCGGCCGTGCTCGATCAGCGAGCCCGCGAGATTCGCATACAGCGCCTTGCGGTGCGCCGAATCACGGCCGAGCTTCTTGCCTGCGCGGTGGTGCCTCATGGCCGTTAAACGGAGGTGTTCTCGTCGCCGCGCAGCGTCAGGCCGTGCGCCGCGAGCGTCTCCTTGACCTCCTCGACTGACTTCTTGCCGAAGTTCGGGATCGCGGCGAGCTCGTTCTCGGTCTTCACGACGAGGTCGCCGATCGTCTCGATGCCGACGCGCTTGAGGCAGTTGTACGAGCGGACGCCGAGCTCGAGCTCCTCAATCGGGAAGTTCTCCATCCCGTGCGCGAGCGGCATCTCCGGCTGCGTCCCGTCGCCGCTGACCTCCGTCAGATGCTCGATGCGGTCGATGTCCGTGAAGATCGCGAGCTGCTTGATCAGGATCTCCGACGCCTGAGCGATCGCATCCTTCGGCGAGATCGAGCCGTCGGTCGTCACGTCGAGGCGGAGCTTGTCGTAGTCCGTCCGCTGGCCGACGCGGGCCGCCTCGACGTCGTACGCGACGCGGCGAACCGGCGAGAAGATCGAGTCGATCGGGATGACGCCGATCGTGTGCTCCGGCCCGCGGTTGAGCTCCGCGGGCACGTAGCCGCGGCCACGGCCGATCGTGAGCGTCATCTCGAGCTTGCCCTTGTCGGAGAGATGCGCGACCTCGAGCTCGGGGTTGAGGATCTCGAGCTCGGCGGGCGCCTCGATGTCGGAGGCCTTGACGACGCCGGCGCCGCGCTTGACGACGTGCACCTCGATCTCGGGCGAGTCGCCGTGCAGGCGGCAGATGAGGTTCTTGAGATTGAGGATGACGTCCGTGACGTCCTCGCGGACGCCGGGGAGCGTCGTGAACTCGTGCGAGATCCCCTCGATCTTCACCGAGGTGACGGCCGCGCCCTCCAGCGAGGAGAGCAGCACGCGGCGCAGCGAGTTCCCGAACGTGTAACCGAAGCCGCGGTCGAGCGGTTCGATCTCGAAGATCCCGCGCTCCGCGTCCAGCTCCTCGTGGACGATCTTCGGGATCTGGAATTCCATCAGACTTGTGCGAGTTGCCAAAGCGTTCCTTTCCTTCTTCGACTTACTTGGAGTAGAGCTCGACGATGAGCGATTCCTGGACCGGCGTGTCGATCTCCGACCGCTCCGGCCATTTGAGGATCTTTCCGGTGAGACCGTCGTGGTCGGCCTGCAGCCACGGCGCCACCGACGCGGTCAGGTCGGTCGCATCGCGAATCACCTGCTGCGCCGACGACCCGTCCGACACCGTGATGATGTCGTCCGGCTTGACCTGGTAGCTGGGGATGTTGACGCGGCGGCCGTTGACGTGGAAGTGGCCGTGGCGGACGAGCTGGCGGGCCTGCGCGCGCGACGCCGCGAAGCCGAGCCTGTAGACGACGTTGTCGAGGCGCGTCTCGAGCATCCGGAGCAGGTTCTCGCCGGTGATGCCCGAGCCCTTGGTCGCCTTCGTGTAGTAGGTGCGGAACTGCTTCTCGAGCAGCCCGTAGTACCGGCGCGCCTTCTGCTTCTCGCGCAGCTGCAGCAGGTACTCGGACTGCTTGATGCGCCCCCGGCCATGCTCGCCCGGCGGATACGAACGGCGCTCGATCGCGCACTTCTCGGTCAGGCAGCGCTCGCCCTTGAGGAACAGCTTCATGCCCTCGCGACGGCACTGCTTGCACTTGGGGGAACGGTCGCGCGCCATTAGACGCGCCTCCGCTTGCGCGGCCGCACGCCGTTGTGGGCCTGCGGCGTCACGTCCTTCACGCCGAGGATCTCGAGTCCCGCCGCCTGCAGCGAGCGAATCGCGGTCTCGCGGCCGGAGCCGGGGCCCTTGACGAAGACCTCGACCTTCTGCAATCCGTGCTCCATCCCCTTGCGCGCGCACGCGTCTGCGGTCACCTGTGCGGCGAACGGGGTCGACTTCCGCGAGCCCTTGAAGCCCGCCGAGCCGGCGGACTCCCACGCGATCACGTTGCCATCCTTGTCGGTGAGCGCCACGATCGTGTTGTTGAAGGACGTCTTGATGTGCGCCTGGCCGATCGCGATGTTCTTCTTGACGCGCCGACGCGTGCGGCCTCTGGCCGCTTGTCTCCGAGGCGGTGCCATTTAAGTCTTGGCCGTCGCTTTCTTGCCGCGGCCGACGGTCTTCTTCGGGCCCTTCCGGGTGCGGCCATTCGTGCGCGTGCGCTGGCCGTGGACGGGCAGACCGCGGCGATGCCTGATGCCGCGATAGGCGCCGATCTCGGAGAGCCGCTTGATCGCCTGCGAGCGCTCGCGGCGGAGGTCGCCCTCCACCTCGAGGTTCTCGTCGATGTACTGGCGCAGCTTCGTGACCTCCTCGTCGGTGAGGTCTCGGATCTTCGTGTCGGGGTCGAGCCCGAGTGCCGTCGCGACCTTGCGCGCGGTCGGCTGGCCGATCCCGTAGATGTACGTCAGCCCGATCTCGAGCCGCTTCTGGTTGGGGAGATTGACTCCCGCGATTCGCGCCAAGTTCCTACCCCTGCCTTTGCTTGTGTCGCGGGTTGGTGCAGATGACCATGGTCTTTCCGTGCCGCTTGATCACGCGGCAGCGCTCACACATGGGCTTGACTGATGCTCTGACTTTCATGTCCTCAACGTCCTCAACGATGTCTGTAGGTGATCCGGCCTCGGGTCAGGTCGTACGGGGAGAGCTCCACCTTGACCTTGTCGCCCGGAAGGATCCGGATGTAGTGCTTTCGCATCTTTCCGGAGATCGTCGCGAGCACTGAGTGTCCCCCGTCGAGCTGCACTCGGAACATCGTGCTCGGGAGCGCCTCGGTGATCTCGCCTTCGACCTCGATCTTCTTTTCCTTGTTCGACATTTCCTTTCTTCAACGCGCACGAAAAGGCGGCGGGCTAGGCCGCCGCGAGCCGATCATGGTACCAAACCAGCCTTTGCAGGCGTTTTGGCCAGGGTCAGCACCCTGGGCCCGTCCTCGAGGATCGCGACCGTGTGCTCGAAGTGGGCTGCCAGCGAGCCGTCCTGGGTCGAGATCGACCATTCGTCCTCGTGGAGGTAGACGTCCGGCCCGCCCGCCGTGATCATCGGCTCGATCGCCAGCGTCATTCCGGGCTGGAGGAGCGCGCCGCGGCCCGGATCGCCGAAGTTCGGGACCTGCGGATCCTCGTGGTACGAGCGGCCGACCCCGTGCCCCACGAGCGAGCGGACGACGGAGAAACCGGCGCCCTCGACGACCGTCTGGACGGCGTGGGAGATGTCGCCGACGTGGTTGCCCGGCCGCGCCTGCGAGATCCCCGCGTCGCGTGCTTCCTGGCAGACCTCGAGCAGGCGCCGCGCCTCAGGGCCGATCTCGCCGACCCCGAACGTCGCGGCGCTGTCCGCAATCAGGCCGTCCAGGGTGATCCCGACGTCGACGGAGATCAGGTCTCCCTCCTCGACGCGGTGCTCGCCCGGGATTCCGTGCACGACCATCGCGTTCGGAGAGATGCACGTCGCAGCAGGAAAACCGCGGTAGCCCTTCGACGTCGGAACGCCGCCGTGGTCGCGGATGTACTCCTCGGCGATGCGGTCGAGCTCGCCCGTCGTGATCCCTGGCTGCACGTGCTCCTCAACGAGGGCGAGTGTGTCCGCCACGAGCTCTCCGGCGCGGGCCATTCCCTCGATCTCTTTTTGAGACTTTCTAATGATCATTGGCGTGTGCTCGGAGCTGGGGGAGCCTCCCGGTTCCCCCAGACCCCCTCCACCGGTCCGCTTCGCGGACGGGCCGCTTCCGGCCTCATCGAGTCACCGCAACATGGTCGAGCGCCCGCTGGATCTCCGTGAAGACCTCGTTCTCGCTGCGGTCCGCGTGGATCGTGACGAGGTTCCCACGCGTGCGGAAGTACTCGATCAGCGGCTCGGTCTCGCGGTGATAGTTGTCGAGCCGACGGTGGATGGCGTCGTCGGTGTCGTCCGCGCGGCCTTCGAGCTTGGCACGCCGGCGAAGCCGCTCGAACGCGACCTCGTCCGGAATCTGCAACGAGAAGACGACGTTGAACGTCCGTCCGATCTCGTTGAACATCGCGTTCAGCGCCTCGGCCTGCGCGGTCGTGCGCGGAAACCCGTCGAGGACGAAGCCCGCATCGGTGTCTTCCTGTGCGAGGCGGTCCCGAATCAGGGAGATCATCAGATCGTCCGGAACGAGCTCGCCGGCGTTGACGATCGACTCCACCTTGCGACCGAGCTCCGTTCCGGCCGCGATCGCGGCGCGCAGCATCTCGCCCGTTGCGATGTGAGGGATGCCGTATTCGACGGAGATCCGCTCTGCCTGCGTTCCTTTCCCCGCTCCTTGCGGGCCCAGGAGAAGAACGTTCAGCGGCACTCGACTACTTCAGGAAGCCCTCGTAGGAGCGCATCATCATCTGCGACTCCATCTGCCGCATCGTGTCGAGCGCAACGCCGACGACGATCAGCACGGACGTCCCGCCGAGCGCGCGGCTCGTTGCCTGCGAGAAGTTGAAGTAGTGGATGAAGATGCCCGGAAGCACCGCGACCAGCGCGAGATAGATCGACCCGGGTAACGTCAGCCGCGTCAGAACACGGTCGAGGTACTGCGCCGTCGGGGCGCCTGGACGGATGCCCGGGATGTAACCGCCGTACTTGCGCAGGTTGTCCGCCTGGTCGACGGGGTTGAACTGCACCGCCGTGTAGAAGTAGGTGAAGATGATGATCAGGAAGGCCTCGATCGTCAGGTACTGGACCGATCCGTACTGGAAGTGCCTGTTGATGAAGGTCTGCGTCGTCGGGAAGAAGCTCGCAACGGTCGGCGGCAGCGCCATGATCGCTGCCGCGAAGATGACCGGGATGACGCCGGCCATGTTCACGCGCAGCGGCATGTAGGTCGTCCCGCCCGCGGTCTGTCTCCGCCCCACCATCCGTTTCGCGTACTGGATCGGGATCCGGCGCTGACCCTCCTGGATGAAGACGACGGCGACGATCACCCCGAGGGCGATGATCGGCAGGAAGAGCCGCTCCGTCGTGCCGCCGTTGATCCACGCGTTCACGCCTGTGGGGATCGAGGCGAGGATCGACGCGAAGATCAGGAGCGAGATGCCGTTCCCGATACCGCGCTTCGTGATCAGCTCGCCGAGCCACATCAGCAGCGCCGTCCCGGCAGTGAGCGTGACGATGATCAGGACGACACGGCCGGTGTTCGCGTTCAACGCGTTCGACTTCTTGAAGAGGTACGCATAGCCGGTCGCCTGCGCGGCCGCCAGGCCAATGGTCAGATAGCGCGTGTACTGGTTGATCTTGGCGTAACCGGACTCGCCCTCCTTCTGCAGCCGCTCGAGCGTCGGCACGACGACCGTCAGGAGCTGCAGGATGATCGACGCCGTGACGTAGGGCATGATCCCGAGCGCGAAGAGGGAGAAGCGCGAGAGCGCCGAGCCCGAGAAGGTGTTCAGCAGCGCGAAGATGCCCTGGCCACGGCCGCCGCTGGAGAAGAAGTTCTGGATCGATGCCGAGTCGACGCCGGGCGCCGGAATCCACGACCCGAGGCGGTAGAGGCCAAGGATCATCCCGGTGAAGAGCACGCGGCGGCGAAGCTCGGGGACGCGCCACGCGTTGGTGATCCAGGAGAGCATCTACTGCTCCTCGTTGTCCGAGGACTCCTCAGGAAGTTCCTCGGTACTAGCCGGGGAAACCTCCCGGTTTCCCCGGGCCCCTTCCCCCGATCCGCGC
>JBASRJ010000193.1:0-7619 GCA_049273785.1 Gaiellaceae bacterium
GCCCGGCCGTGATCCCGGAGCCCGGGCCGCAAGGGCGCAAGAGGAAGGGGAAGGGGCACTAGCCCCCGCGCGGCAGGGACGTCCGACGCCCTGCCGAACCTGACGCTCATGGCCCGCCGTCCGGCCCTGCTTGTCGCGCTTGCAGTGACCCTTGTCCTTGCGGCGCCCGCCGCCGGCGACAACACGTCGAAGATGGCCGAGCTCCAGGCCCGGATCAACGCAGCTCGTCAGCACGAAGCTGCGCTGAATGCGCAGATCTCGGACGTCACGTCGAAGATCCGGACGCTCGAGGGCAGGGTCGGCGACGTCGCGCAAAAACTGTCCGTGCTCGAGCGCGACCTCGAGCTGCACCAGCAGCGGCTCGACAAGCTGAACGCCCTCTACCTGTTCGAGACCAACCGGCTGCACTTCCTGCAGCGCGAGTACGTTCGCGTGGTCAATGCGCTCAACCAGCGGCTCGTGCAGATCTACGAGTCGCCCGACCCGTCGGCTGCCGAGGTGATCCTCAACTCGAAGTCGGTGCAGGACGCGATCGACACGCTTCACTACCTCGCCTCGATCGCGGCGCAGGACAAGCGCATCGCAAGCGACGTCGCGAGCGCGCGCGACGAGGTGCACGCGACGCGGGAGAAGACGAAGCAGGTGCGTGCCGTCGTTGCCTCCGAGACTCATGTCGTCGCCATTCGCACGCAGCAGCAGCGCGACGTCAAGGACCAGCTGCTTGCATCCCAGAGCAAGCTCGCGAGCGCGCGCTACAAGAAACGTCAGGCGCTGACCTTGACCAAGCAGCAGGAGCAGGATCTGGTCGCCGAGGCGAACGCGCTCGCCGCCGCGGACGCAAGGATCCGGTCGCAGCTCGCCGGCGCGCAGAACGGCGACACGACGCCCTCGGCCAGCGGCCTCATCTGGCCGGTCAACGGCCCCGTGACAAGCCCCTTCGGGTATCGCTGGGGCCGGCTGCACGCTGGCATCGACATCGGCGTTCCGAACGGGACGCCGATCCACGCCGCAGCATCCGGAACAGTCGTGATCGCGGGCTGGGTGGGGGGCTACGGGAACTACACGTGCATCGACCACGGCGGCGGGATGGCGACCTGCTACGCGCACCAGTCTGCGTTCGCGGTCTCGATCGGCCAGCACGTCGTGCAGGGCGAGGTGATCGGCTACACCGGTTGCACGGGCCACTGCTTCGGCCCGCACCTCCACTTCGAGGTGCGTATCAACGGCACCCCGGTCGATCCACTCGGGTATCTCTAAACCCAGGGCAGTCCGGTCCAGCGATCCGGCTTGCCGGGCTGCCAGTGCGGGAGCCGCGCGTACGCCTCGGACGGCGAGCTCGTCTCGGTCTCGACGCCCGCGCTCCGGCGGCGGGCGAGCTCGGAGCGCGGATAGACGATGCTCCTGTCCGCCGTTCGTCTGCCCGTCATGAAGATGACGCACGGGCCGTCGCCTGTCCCGACGAAGACGTGCTCGGTGCCAGGCGGGCAGTGCACGAAGTCCCACGCCCGGAGCGGCCGCTCCTCGCCCTCGACGAGCAGCGCACACTCGCCGGCGAGGACGAGAAAGTTCTCCGTGCTTCCACCACCATTCGCGCTCCTCTGTTGGGGTCGCCCATCCTCCCCGAAGAAAAGGTCGACCGCCCCGGGGGTGAGGCGGCCGACCGTCGTCGGGAGACGACAATCCGCAGGCGGTGTGACCCTGTCCTCGATTCGCGCCGCTTACGAATTTCAACTGTTAAAACGTCTGACCTAGGAATCCGGATACGAAGGATTCGGGAGCTAGGGCGGCGGTCCCTTCTAGATCACGCCGAACGTCTGGGCCAGCAGGAAGAGGTTCAGTCCCGAAATCAGGGCGGCGACGACCGCGGCGGTAGCGACCGTCTGCTTTCGGTTCACGAGGGCGCCCATGATGTCGCGGCGGCTGGTGAAGACGACGAGGGGGATCAGCGCGAACGGGATCCCGAACGAGAGGACGACCTGGCTGATCACGAGCGTCCTCGAGGGATCGAGGCCGATCCCGATCACCACGAACGCGGGCACCATCGTGACGAAGCGGCGAACGAACAGCGGGATCCGCCGGCGGAGGAATCCCTGCATCACGACCTGGCCTGACAGCGTCCCGACCGTCGAGCTCGACAGACCGGACGCGGTCAGCGCGAGCGCGAACAGCACGCTCGAGGCACCGCCGAGGATCGGTTCGAGCGTCCGGTGGGCACCCTCCAGCGAATCGACGTTGTGCAGGCCCTTGCCGAAGAACACGGTCGCGGCGATCACGAGCATCGCGACGTTGATCAGGCCCGCGATCGTCATCGCCAAGAGGACGTCGAGCCGCGTGTAGCGATAGAGCGTCCGGGCTTCGTCGTCGTTCGCGGGCACGATCCTGTTCTGCGTCAGCGCCGAGTGGAGGTAGATGACGTGCGGCATGACCGTCGCGCCGAGGATTCCAACGGCCAGCAGCACCGACTCGTTTCCCTTGAACTCAGGCACGACGGCGTGTCGTGCAACCGTCCCGAGCGGGGGATGCGCAAGCCAGAGTTCCGAGAGGTAACAGAAGCCGATCACGAACACGAACGCCGTGATCACTGCCTCGAACGGCCGGAAGCCGAACCGCTGCAATCCGAGGATCGCGAATGTGATCACGCCGGTGATGACGGCGGCCGGGAAGAGCGGGATCCCGAGCAGCAGCTTGATGCCGACGGCGGCCCCGAGGAACTCCGCGAGGTCGGTCGCCATCGCGATCACCTCCGCCTGGACCCAGAGTCCGATCGATGTGCGGCGCGAGAACCGTTCGCGGCACACCTCGGGGAGGTTTTGACCGGTCGCGATCCCGAGCTTGGCCGACAGCGTCTGGATCAGCATCGCCATCAGGTTCGAGGCGACGATCACCCAGACGAGCGTGAAGCCGAACTTCGAGCCCCCCGCGATGTTCGTTGCGAAGTTCCCCGGGTCGATGTAGGCGACACAGGCGATGAACGCGGGGCCGAGGAAGGGCCAGATGCTGCGACGGTCGGCACGGAGCGCACGCTCGCCGCGGCCGGGCAGGCGCTCGGCCTCCTCCACACGCGTGGCCATCATGAAAGTTAGTCTAATCTAACTTTTCGGGCGGAGGACGTGCAGGTCCGGGAGGTTTCGATAACGCTCCTGCAAGTCGAAGCCGTACCCCACAAAGAGTTCGTCGGGAACGGTGAAGCCGACGTAGCGGACGGGCAGGTCGTCGACCAGCCGCCGGTACGGGCGGTCGAGCAGCGTGACCGCCGCGAGCGAGGCCGGATCGCGCAGCGTCAGCGTCTTGGAGAGGTAGTTGAGCGTCAGCCCGGTGTCGATCACGTCCTCGACGATCAGGACGTCGCGGCCGGCGATCTCCTCGTCGAGGTCCTTCAGGAAGCGGATGCGCGCGTGCCCGCCCGTGTCCGCGTCGGCGCCGTACGAGGCGAGCTCGACGAAGTCGAGGGCGTGGAGGATACGGATCGCCCGCGACAGATCCGCGACGAAGACCACGCTCGCCTTCAACGGCGCGACGAGCAACGGCTCGCGCCCGTCGTAGTCGCGGACGATCTCGCGACCGAGCTCGTGGACGCGAGCGGCCAGCTCCTCCCGCGAGAGGTAGACCTCGCCCACCTCGTGGCGGCGAGTAGGTGGCTCGACCGACGCCATCATCCGGGCTTCTCGCCCGCGATCCGACGGCGCCATTCGGCGTCCTCAGTCGCGCTCGGGCTGACGAGCCCGAGCGCTCCCTTCGTCCTTGCCTGGCTTGCGGCTCGCGACCGAGAAGCGCGGCAATGACGTCGGCCGAGCCACTACGACGCGAGCTCGAGGCGGTATCGCTCGGCCAGGCGTTCGAGGTCGCGCTTGTAGAAGAGCTTGACCTTGATGTCCGGATACCGCTCGCGCAGTTTCCGCAGCTTGCGGTTCTTCCGCGTGACCAGGGACTGCTTCATGATCGTGACCTCGACGTAGAGGTCCTGCTCCGGGAGATAGAAGTCCGGCTTGAAGGCCTCGACGACCCTGCCCTCCGCGTCCTCCTCGAGCACGAACGTCGTCGGCTCGTATTCCCAGGGGACGCCGTAGAAGTCGAGCACCTTCGCGCACTCGAGTTCGGCGCGGTTGGCAAAACGGGGGGGTTCCTGGCCTCGATATGCCTGGAAATCCGGGGTTTCCAGAGTCACCTTCCAGCAGGGTAGCACCGCGCTCGGATGCCCCTACACTTCGCGCATGAGCGCAGCTCGCGACGGCGGCGCGCCGTTCGTGATCGCACAGATCTCGGACCTGCACTGCGGCGGTCCGCACTTCCTGCCGAACCTGCTCGAGCGGGCGATCAACGAGGTCAACGATCTCCAGCCGGACATCGTAGTGGTGTCCGGCGATCTGACGACGTTCGGGTTCAAAGAGGAGTACGCGCAGGCGAAGTCCTACCTCGACCGGCTTGCCTGCGCGGCCGTCGTCGTCATCCCCGGGAACCACGACTCGCGCAACGTCGGGTACGTCCATTTCGAGGAGCTGTTCGGCGACCGCAACTCGGTCGTTCACGTCGAAGATGTGACCGTGGTGGCGGTCGACTCGACCGAGCCCGACCTCGACCACGGGCAGATCGGGCGCGGCACCTACGGCTGGATCGAGGAGTGCTTCGCGCGCCCGGCCGACCTGCGCGTGTTCGTCTGCCACCACCACCTGCTGCCGGTGCCCGGCACCGGGCGCGAGCGGAACATCATCTACGACGCGGGCGACGCGATCGAATGCCTCCAGCGGGCAGGCGTGAACCTCGTCCTCTCCGGGCACAAGCACGTGCCGTACGCCTGGCGGCTCGAGGATCTCTTCATCGTCAACGCGGGCACCGTTTCCTCTCTGCGCCTGCGGGGCAAGACGCGGCCCTGTTACAACGTGATCGAGTTCTCCGGCCGCCACGTCGACGTGTGGCGCAAGTACCCGTTCCACGGCCAGGAGAAGATCATCCAGTTCGCGGTCGACACGCTCGAGTTCGAGAAGTACACGGCTCGGATCGAAGGCGAGGTGACGACGAAGCGGTGAAAGCCGTCGTGGTGATCGACGGCGAGCACTACGTCTCGGTCGTGCGCGACGCGCTCGCGACACTCCCCTACGAGGTTGTGGGCGTCTTCCTCGCCGGCGGGACCGAGAAGCTGCGCGGCGGGGAGGAGTACGGCGTGCCGCGCGTGGCTGATTTCGAAGGCGCGGAGATCGTCGTCGATCTGTCCGACGAGCCCGTGCTCGGGCCCCGCGAGCGGTTCCGGCTCGCGAGCCGCGTGCTGGCAGGAGGAATCCCGTACGTCGGCGCCGACTTCCGTTTCGATCCGCCGGCGTTCGAACCGTTTCCGCTGCCGTCGCTCGCGGTGATCGGCACGGGGAAGCGCGTCGGGAAGACGGCCGTCACCGGTCATGTCGCGCGCACGCTCGCGCGCGATCGCGAGGTCGTCGTCGTGGCGATGGGACGGGGTGGGCCCGCCGAGCCCGAGGTGATCGAGGCTCCGCCGACGCTCGCGTCGTTGCTCGAGCTCTCCCGCGACGGGCGGCACGCGGCGTCAGACCACCTGGAGACGGCTGCACTCGCCGGTGTCGTCACGATCGGCTGCCGCCGCGCAGGCGGAGGGCTCGCCGGCGCGGTCACGGACTCCAACGTGGCGGAGGGCGCCCGACTCGCCGCTGATCGCGACCCGGACATCGTCGTTTTCGACGGGAGCGGCGCAGCGATCCCGCCGGTCGCCGTCGACCGCCGCATCCTCGTCGTCGGGCCCGGCCAGGATGCGACGGCGTATCTGAACGCCTACCGCGTTCTGATCTCGGACCTCGTCGTCGTCCTGGGAGACGGGGAGCTCGAGCCGATTCGCGCGCTGAAGGACGTCCCGGTGATCCGCATCGACCTGCGCCTGCGCCCGATCGAGCCGCTGCGCGGCCGCCGCGTCGCGGTGTTCACTGCGGGCTCCGCCGAAACCGGCCACCTGGACGCGCAGGTCGTCGCCGCCTCCGCGAACCTCGCAAACCGGGCGCATCTGCGTCAGGATCTCGCGGGCGTGGATGCGGACGTGTATCTCGTCGAGCTGAAGGCCGCGGCGATCGACGTGGTCGCAGAGGCCGCCGCGGCGCGCGGTGTGGAGCTCGTGCTGGCGGCGAACGACGTCGTCTCCCCGGAGCTCGACGCCGAGCTTCAGCGGCTGGTCCCGGCTGGGTCCCCGGCATGAACCAGCGACGGCACATCGAGCCGCTGCCGCTCGGCACGGAGGACGAGCCGTACTCGAAGGGCCTGATGGCTCGTGCGCTCGTGGCCGTGGGCGTCCCCGGCGTCCGGGCATACGAGCTCGCGCGACGGATCGACAAGGATCTCCAGCAGCGCGGCGAGCAGACACTCGAGCTGGAGCGGCTGGAGGAGCTCGCAATCGACGTGCTCGGCGGGGAACAGGGCGCCGGCGCGATGCGGCGGCTCCGGCAGTTCGCCGAGCTGCGCGAGCTCGACCTGCCGGTGATCCTGCTCGTCGGCGGAGCGACGGGCACGGGAAAGTCGACGGTCGCAACGGAGGCGGCGCACCGGCTCGGGATCACGCGCGTGACGTCGACGGACTTCGTCCGGCAGACGATGCGCGCGTTCTTCTCACAGGAGTTCATGCCGTCGATCCACTTCTCGAGCTTCGAGGCGGCCGCGGGCCTGCGGGAGCCGGAGCAGGCGGACGACCCGGTGATCGCAGGCTTCCTCGAGCAGACGCGCAACGTCCTCGTCGGCGTGCGTGCTTCGATCGACCGCGCGCTCGAGGAGGGATGGTCGATGGTCCTTGAGGGCGTGCACCTCGTCCCGGGGATGGTGCCTCGTATCGACGGGGCGCTCGTCGCGCAGTGCGTGCTCAGGATCGACGACATCGATGCGCACTACAGCCACTTCATGGTCCGGGATGCGATCTCCGACGGGCTACGGCCGCACGAGAAGTACACGGACCGGCTTCCCGACATCCGCCGAATCCAGGATCACATCGTCGCCCGAGCGCGCCGTCACGGCGTCCCCGTGATCGAGAATTCGAACATCGACGCGGCGATCGGCAGCGTGATCGAGCTCGTCCTCGCGGGCGCCGAGCAGGTACAACGGGTTTAGTGACTGACACGATCCAGGAGCCCGTCGAGATCCAGCAGCCCGAGCAACAGCGCGAGCTCTGTCTCTGCGAGTCCTACGCACGCGCGACCGAACGGGCCGCACTGGGGGCTGCCCGCTGGCTCGGCCGCTCGAACGACGAGTCCGCCGAGAGCGAGGCGGCCGATGCGATGCGCAAGGCGCTCGACAACTTCCACATTCGGGGACGAATCGTGATCGGCTCGGCCGATGAGGAGTCGCCGCTCCACGTCGGGGAGGAGATCGGTGGTGGAGGACGGCAGGTCGACCTCGCAGTCGACCCGCTCGAAGGTCGCGGCGTCGTCGCACGTGGGGGCAACGGGGCGATGTCGATGATCGCCGTCGGCGAGCCGGGGTCGCTGCTGAACCTTCCCGACATGTACATGCGCAAGATGGCCGTCGGCCCGAAAGCCCGCGGCGCGATCGACCTCGGCAAGCCGGTCGGCGACAACATCCGCGCGATCGCAGACGCCTTCGGACGCATGGTCAACGACGTGACGACGATCGTCCTCGAC
>JBASRJ010000196.1:0-27575 GCA_049273785.1 Gaiellaceae bacterium
GAGGCGAGCTGCACGACCTCTTGCGCGAGCTCCGCCTGCCGACGCTGATCGTGACGCACGACTTCGAGGACGCGGCGGCGCTCGCCGATCGCATCGGCGTGCTCTCCGACGGGACGATGCGGCAACTCGGCACGGCGCCGGAGCTCCTCGGGGCGCCCACCGACGAGGTCGTCGCGAGCTTCGCCGGTGCGAACGTCCTCACGGGCATCGCGGCGCCGGCGCCCGAAGGGCTGACGGTCGTCAGGCTCGACGCGGGCGGGACGATCTACTCGGTTGAAGACGCGCTCGGCGCTGTCGATGTCGTTCTCTACCCGTGGGACGTCTCGCTCGGGCTGGTCGCCGCAGACGACTCGGCGCTCAACCATCTGCCGGAGGAAATCGTGTCGCTCGCACGCGTCGGGAACCGCACACGCGTGCGGCTGCGCACGCTGACGGCCGAGATCACGGCGGCGTCGGCCGAGCGGCTCGGGCTCGAGCCGGGGCGGCACGTCGTCGCGAGCTTCAAGGCCACCGCGACGCGCCTGCTGCCACGAGCATAAGCGGTCGCACTGCGAGAAGCGTCGCGCCGCTAGGACAGGTCGGCAGCGAGGCGCTCGCCCAGTGCCTCGAGCACGCCCTGGCCGATCTCGGGCGAGTCGCGGAGCAGCCGCGCGAAGTCGCGATCGGTGATCACGAGGACGCGGAGAGACGACGTTGCGGTCACGGTCGCGGTCCGCGGCTGCTTCGTGACGAGCGCGATCTCACCGAGGAAATCCCCCTTGCCGAGCTTCCTGATGCGCTTGCCCTGCTGCGTCACGTCGGCTGCTCCGTCGAGGATCACGAAGAACTCGCGCCCACGCTCGCCTTCGCGTGTCAGCTCCTTGCCTTCGGGCAGATCCATCTCGTCGGCGATCGAGGCGACCTCGGTCAGGCCCGTCTTCGAGAGCCGCGAGAAGAGCGGAACCTTGCGGATCAGCTCGATCTTGCCGTCCTTGCCGAGGCGCACGGGACGACTCTAACCTCCCTCCGACTGCTCGGCTACGTTTGGCGCCGTGCCGTCGGACCAGGACGTCGTCACCGCCGTCTTCGGCGCAGCCACGGGGCTCGCCGGGCTGCTGCTCGTCTTCCTCGGGATCGTCGTGTCGGCGTTCCAGTCGTACTCGGCCGCAGTCCCCGCGGCGGCCACGGCCCCGTTCCGGCGGGCGGGGCGCGCGATCCTGGCCGCATTCCTCCTGGGCCTCGCGGCGGCGGCCGTCTCACTGGGGTGGCTGCTGTCGCCCGGCGGCGGGCTGTACGACGCGGCGGTCGTCCTGTTCTGCGTCCAGCTCGGAACCGTCGGCGTCAGCGCGGTCGGCGTCGCGCGCATCGTGCTGTGGCGCTGAGCCTCAACAAGCTCAAGCGGCTCGAGGACGCGGGCCTGACCGAGCTGTTCGACGCCGACCGGAAGCTGTGGGTCGCGATGACCAAGGACGCCTACGGGTACACGCGCAAGTTCGTCGGCGCCGAGGTCCGTCCCGACGACGTCGTGCCGACGCTCGTTCCCGCCCTCGAGGTCTCCGATCGACTTCGCACCTTCCTCGCGGGCCGGAAGCTCACCCAGAACTACTGGTACACGTGGTACGCGGAGCTCCTGGTCGACCGCCTTTGGGCTGACCTACAATCGGTGTCGAGATGAGTTCGATCGGGTCGACCGGTCAGTTCAGACGGACGCACGGGCAAAGCCCGTACGTCCTGGAGGCGGCACCGTAAGCGGTGCCCTAGCTAGAAGCGTGGCGCAGCCCCCGGATGCGGACCGGCAGGCGAGGGAGTACATCGACCGCGTGGTCGAGTCCCATCGCCGGAACGGCTACGCGCTGAGGCTGTCGAAGCAGCGCTACGAGCAAGCGGTCACTCGGGTCGCCGCGACATTTCGGGAGTTGCTCGCGGCCTCGAATGGCCGGGCTGCTTAAACCGGCGCTGCGTCACCGCAAGCTCATCGGCGCGTTCGGCCTCTACGCCGCGCTCTCGGTCTTGATGTTCGGTCGCGACGTTCTGACCGACCCGAATAACCATGTGGTCGGTGACGATCTCGCCGACAAGACGCTCTATATGTGGTCGTTCAAGTGGTGGCCCCAGGCCGTGTGGCATCTGCACAACCCGCTCGATGTCGACGTCGCGTGGATGCCACACGGCTTCGACTTTGGCCTCGGAACGGCCGGCGGCGGACTTGCGCTGATCGCGGCGCCCTTGACGGCCGCGGCGGGGCCCGTCCGCACGTACAACGTGTTGATCCTGCTGGCCCCGGCGCTCGGGGCGACGACGGCATTCCTGCTTGCGCACGCGATCACGGGCGCGTTCTGGCCGTCGTTCGTCGCGGGCTACGTCTTTGGCTTCTCGTCGTACGAGCTCGGCCACATGATCTCGCACCTCCCGCTCGCATTCGTGGCGCTCGTCCCACTCGTGCCCTACTTGGTCCTCCTGCGTCACCAGGGGCGGCTCTCGGCGCGGTGGTTCGTCGCGGCGCTGACAGGGGTGCTAGTCGCGCAATTCATGATCGTGACGCAAATCTTCTTCAGCCTCGTCGTCGTCGGTGCCGTCGGCGCTGCTCTTGCGGTCCTCGTTTACGGCTGGGACGCCGTCCAGCCGACGCTTCGGGACGCCGCGCTCGCGCTCGTTCTGGCTGTTCTCGTGCTCGCGCCGATCCTCGTCTACGCCCTCGTCTCGCATGCGGCGGCACCAGTTCGCTCGCCGTTCTTCGAATCCGCCGACCTCCTGAACTACGTCGTTCCGACGAGACGGACGTGGCTTCGACCACCGGGAACGGGCGAGATCGCAAAGCGGTTCACGGCGACCGGGGCGGAACAAGGAGCGTACCTCGGCTTGCCGTTTCTCGCGCTCGTCCTTCTCGCCGCAGTTGGACACTGGCGGGCACGCTCACGACGACTCCTGCTCCTCGTGTTCGCGGCCGCGGTCGTCTTGTCGCTCGGGACGCGCGCGAAGGTCGCCGGGCACGCACTCGCGATCGCGCCATGGACGGTGTTTGCACATCTTCCCGTCCTACGGTCCGCGCTCCCGGCTCGGATCACGCTCTACACCGCGTTGTTCGCCGCGCTGCTGATCGCAGTCGCGCTCACCGATCGCCGCAGCGTCATGCGGTGGCTGCTCGTTGCGGCGGGCGTGGCGGCGACGTTGCCCAATCTCCAGCTGGCCCAGTGGTCATCCCACGTGCCTCGCCCCGCCTTCTTCGCGGTGAAGCAGGACCGCGCCGCGATCCCGGCCGACGCGACGGCGCTGGTGTTGCCCTACGGCCCTGCGGGCTGGTCGATGTTGTGGCACGCTGAGGCGGCGTTCAGGTTTCGCATCGTCGGCGGTCACTTTGCGCTCCGCGTCACACCGGAAGAGGAGGAGTGGCGAGATGTCTACGAAGCGCTAGGGACGGGACGCGTGCGGCCAGGCCGGTTGTGCGCCTTCCTCGATTCCCACGACGTCGACGTCGTCGTCGTCGCGCCCGGGACGCGTCCGGCTGCGCGGCTTGCCGTCAAGGCTGCCGTCCACACGCGTCCGGAGCAGGTCCTCGACACGATCATCTACCGCGTGGGGCGGTCGCCGCAGCCCGCTTCAACCCGCTGCTAGGAGCCGCCGCAAGACAAACCGCAAAATCCCGCCATGCCTCAAATACTCGCGCTCGCGCGGCGTGTCCAGACGGACTCTCGCACGGAACTCCTTGCCGTCCGCGCGCACCGTCACCTCGTTCGCGTCGGCGTTGTCGACCCCCTCGACGGCGAACTCCTCGCGGCCGGTCAGGCCAAGCGACTCGCGCCCCTCGCCGTCCATGAACTGCAGCGGCAGGATCCCCATCATCAGCAGGTTCGACCGGTGGATGCGCTCGTACGACTCCGCGATCACCGCTCGCACGCCGAGCAGGTTCGGCCCCTTCGCGGCCCAGTCGCGCGACGAGCCGCTGCCGTACTCCTTCCCCGCGATCACGACCAGCGGCGTTCCCGCGGCGAGATAGCGCTCCGACGCCTCGAAGATCGTCATCTCCTCGCCGCTCGGCACGTGCACGGTCCAGGTGCCCTCACTCCCCGGCACGACGAGGTTCTTCAGCCGCACGTTCGCGAACGTCCCGCGCACCATCACCTCGTGGTTCCCGCGGCGCGATCCGTAGGAGTTGAAGTCCTTCCGCTCGACCCCGTGCTCAACGAGGTACTTGCCTGCCGGCGAATCCGGCTTGATCGCCCCGGCCGGCGAGATGTGGTCCGTCGTGACCGAGTCGCCGACCATGACGAGACAGCGTGCGCCCGCGAAGTCCTCGACGCGTTCCTCCTCGCGTGACATCCCGTCGAAGTACGGCGGCCGGCGGACGTAGGTCGACTCCGGCTCCCACGCGAACAGGTTGCCCTCGGGGACCGGCAGCTCGCGCCAGGCGGGATCGCCGGTGAACACATCCGCATAGGTGCGCGAGAACATCTCGCCGCGCACCGACTGCGTGATCGTCTCCTGGATCTCTTCCGCGGAAGGCCAGAGCTCACGCAGGTAGACGTCGTTGCCGTCCTTGTCCTGGCCGAGGGGCTCGTTCAGGAGATCGAGGTCCATCCGCCCGGCGAGCGCATAGGCGACGACGAGCGGCGGCGATGCGAGGTAGTTCGCCTTCACCTCGGGGTGGATGCGCGCCTCGAAGTTCCGGTTCCCGCTCAGGACGGAGCAGACGACGAGCTCGCCGTCGTTGACCGCCTCGGAGATCTCCTCGGCCAGCGGTCCCGAGTTCCCGATGCACGTCGTGCAGCCGTAGCCCACGGTCTGAAAGCCGAGCGCGTCGAGAAATTCCGCGAGCCCTGCCTGCTCGTAGTACTCCGTGACCACCTTCGATCCAGGCGCGAGTGAGGACTTCACCCATGGCTTGCGCTGGAGACCGCGCTGGACGGCGTTCCTGGCGAGCAGTCCGGCGCCGACCATCACCTGCGGGTTCGACGTGTTCGTGCAGGACGTGATCGCCGCGATCACCACGGAGCCGTGCTCGAGCTCGAACTCCTGACCGCCCATCGTCACCGGCATCGTCCGGGGGCGGACTGCGACGGCGACGGCACCGCCGTTGTCGATCTGGGTGTTGGGGATGGCGCTTCCGGGCTGGGCGTCTGCCGGCGGGTCGCTCGCCGGGAAGGACTCCGCCGCGGCCTCGTCGTGGCCGTTCCCGTAGTCGACGCCGAATGATTGCAGCGAGTCGAGGAACGACTGCTTCGCGTCGCTCAGCGCGACCCGGTCCTGCGGTCGCCGCGGCCCTGCCAGCGACGGCACGACGGACGACAGGTCGAGCTCGACCACCTGCGTGTACTCGGGCTCGTGTTCCTCGTCGTGCCAGAGCAGGTTCTCCTTGCAGTACGCCTCGACCAGCGCGAGCCGCTCGTCGCCCCGCCCGGTCAGCCGCAGGTAGTCGATCGTCTTCTCGTCGACCGGGAAGAACCCGCACGTCGCGCCGTACTCGGGCGACATGTTCCCGATCGTCGCGCGGTCGGCAACGCTCAACGCCGGCAAACCGCGCCCGAAGTACTCCACGAACTTGCCGACGACACCGGTGTTCCGCAAGACCTGCGTCACCGTCAGCACGAGGTCCGTCGCCGTGACGCCCTCCTGCAGCTCACCGGTCAGCTTGAAGCCGACGACCTGCGGGATCAGCATCGAAACGGCTTCGCCGAGCATCGCGGCCTCTGCCTCGATCCCACCGACGCCCCAGCCGAGCACGCCGAGGCCGTTGACCATCGTCGTGTGCGAGTCGGTGCCGACGAGCGTGTCGGGAAAGGCGCGGCCGTCGCGCGACTCGACCACGCGCGCGAGGTACTCGAGGTTCACCTGGTGGACGATGCCGGTGTTCGGCGGGACGACCTTGAAGTTGTCGAACCCCGTCTGTCCCCAGCGGAGGAATGCGTAGCGCTCGCGATTGCGCTCGAACTCCAGCTCGGCGTTGCGGAACCTGGCGCCGGCGCTCGCGTACTCGTCCACCTGGACCGAGTGGTCGATCACGAGCTCCGCCGGCAGCTGCGGGTTGATCCGCGCCGGATCGCCGCCCAGGTCCTGCATCGCGTTCCGCATCGCAGCCAGGTCCACGATCGCGGGCACCCCGGTGAAGTCCTGGAGGAGCACGCGGGCGGGCCGGTACGAGATCTCGTCGGACGGTTCCGCTTCAGGCTTCCAGGCGAGGATCGCGTCGGCGTCCCCGGTCTCGTCGTTCCGGAGCGCGTTCTCGAGCAGGATCCGCAAGGTGTAGGGCAGTCGCTTCGACGCCGGATCGAGCCGGAAGATCTCGTAGCTCTGATCCAGGACCCTGAGGGTGGAGGCGGCCATCCGCCTCGATTCTACGTTCCCGTTTGACGTCGCCGCGGCCCCTCACGCAAAGTCCACCGACCAGGTGGATAAATGAGGAGAACGAATGCGACATATTAGTGCTGTTGAGGCTGTAGCTCTGGCTCTCCCGGCGTTCGCTGCGGGGGCGACGCGCCCCGTCAGCGCGTGGTCATTCCGTTAGAGGCTCCGAGTTTCAGTGCGGCTGCCAGGCGTCGGGATCGCGGGCCAGATCCGCGACTGACTCCGGCAGATCGCCCCGGGCGACGTCCGCGATCGTCACGCGCTCGAGCACTGCGCGAAGATTCGCCCGGACCGCGATCCACACGTCCTGCAGGCGCTCGGCGGAGCCGACGTAGGAGACCGACTCAGGCCCGATTCCGCGGACGTTCGCAATCGGCCCCTCGACCGTGCGGACGACGTCTGCGACCGAGATCTCCTCGGCCGGCCGCGCGAGCCAATAGCCGCCCTCGACACCGCGCTGCGAGCGGACGATTCCGGCCTGTCGCAGGTCGCCGAGGATGTTCTCCAGGAACTTGAACGGGATCTCCTGGGCCTGCGCGATCCGCTCGCCTTTGACGGGGCCGTCACCGGCGGTGGCGAGCTCGATCACAGCGCGCAGTGCGTAATCCACCTTGGCTGAGACGCGCATCGAGCCATTGTCGCCCACGGTTGTGCGATTGCGGCGCTGGTGACATGCTGGCTGCGTGGGCGACGTGACGAACCGCCCCGTTTCCGCCACCGCGAAACGAGGCGGGACGGGGGATGCACCCATCGGCGAGGCCGAGCTTCTCGACCGCATGCGGCTGGTCGGCGAGGCGTTTCGCCCGGCCGCTCCGATCGACCGGCGAAGCCTCTTCTCGGGCCGCAGCGAGCAGATCAGCGAACTCTTCTCGATCGCGGCGCAGCCTGGTCAGCACGCGGTCATCCGGACCTCGCGCTACCGCTTCCTCAATCCGCTCCTGCAGCCGTACGTCGCGATGCGCGGAGTCTCCGAAGGCCTCGTACGAGTGCAGGACCTTCGGTAGTCGGACGCGCAGCCGCGGCTCGATGGTCAAGCCGCGGCACGCGAATCCAGATGCGCTAACCGAGAACCATTACGTAGAAGGCATGATCCGCCGGAGTACCTGCATTGTTGCGGGTCTCGACGAACACGGTGCTGGTGTTGTCCGACGCCGGACAGCCCCGACCCTCAGTCCCGCTGCCGCACGGGCCGGCGGTCGTCTCGCCACGCTGGTCCGATGCGTCGTTCGCGTATGCCCCCGACGCAATGATTGGGTGCCCGGTGACCACGCTACCGAAGCCCAGCACGTACGTGCCGGCTCCCGGCTTCGCCGCGAGCGTGATCCCGCCGGACTGTGCGGCGATCCCGCCGTCGCCTCGCACGAGAGCCCACTTCAACGCCGCTCCTCCGCCTGCCGGTCCGGCGGGTCCCTGAGGGCCTGTCGGGCCGGCGGGGCCCTGAGGACCGGTGGGTCCGACAGGCCCCGCGGGGATCTGCCCTCGCTTGAAGTCTCGCGCCAGCAGCGAGAAGTCCTTCACCTGATACGTCGTGACGCTGTTCTTCGGCAGCCGCTCGATGGCGGCGTAGCTCGTCCCCCCGAGCGCGATCGCGAGCGCAGTGCAGGCGATCACCATTGCGGGGGAGAGTCGAACATGTCGAAACACGCTCATCGACAATCAACCCCCCAAGTCGGATTCGTTTTGTCCTAGTTCCCCGGAGACCCTAAGAAGCAGGCCTTTAGGGCCGTGTAAAGACGACGCAAAGACCGCGAATTGCTGCAAAAGTCTCATGCCGCAGCCCGTCCGCCGAGCGCGATCGCCAGGGCGATGCCGGCCAGTACGAGGGCCGGCGAGAATGTGAGACGCCGGAGCACGTGCATGAGATCCACCTCCAGTTCGAGTCGTCGCTACGTTCGGCGGCCGAGTTCGCCGGCCTGCTCCGTCTCGAGTCGGCGAAGCGCCTCGCGCCGCCAGCTCTCCGTCGTCGCCAGCTCGTTGAACGTGTAGACGTGGAAGCCGGCGATCCCGTTGCCGGGGTCGGCGAGCAGGGGCGTCAGGCGCTCGATCAGCGAGCCGGGCCCGTAGCGGCCGCGCAGGAACAGACGCGTGAGCAGGCCGCCGTGGCCGCGTACGAACCGCGTCGACTCGCCCACTCCGATCCTGGTGGCGATGCGCAGAAGCTTCCTGCTCGGGACGGGCCCGGGAATCCCGATGTGGATCGGCAGGCGGACGCCGCGCGCCCGTACGGCGCCGATCCACCAGGCGATCACGGCGGCGTCGAGGCAGAGCTGGCTGACGATGTACGTCGCGAACGGCTCCTTGTCGAACATCACCTGAATCGTCGTCTCGTCGCTGATGAAGGGGTGGCTCTCCGGGTAGCCGGAGATACCGACGTCGTCGAGGTGGTGGCCGAGACCGGCGATCGCAGCGAGGAGCGCCGCCGCGCCGTCGAACTTCCCAGCCGGCATGTCCACGTCACCGGCAATCACGAAGACGTCGCGAACGCCGATCGCTTCGAGCCGCTCGAGGATGTCGCGGACGTGCTCCTCGTCTCGGACAAGGCGCGCTGCGAGATGCAGGGCAACTTCGAACCCGGCCGACGCGAGCTCCTCGCACAGTCGCAGCGTCGCGTCGATACCTCGCGTCGGTGACGAGGTGACCGCCACCTTGATCTCGGTCGGGAGGTGGGCGACGACGTCGTCGGCGATCCCCTCGACGGGGAACACCTCGTAGCGAGGGCGTGTCAGCAGCTCGGCGAGCGCGTTCCGATCGGCGCTCGTGCCGCCGGTGGTGGTCCCCCTAGCTGCTCGACTCGTCCGGGACCCCCGTGGTCGCGAGGTCCTGCCTCGGAATCTCCTTCTCGGGATCGATGAACGGCCTGCGGACGACGACTGCCGACGTTCGCTCCGCCGGCGTCTCCACCTCGAGCTCCGTTCCCAGCTCGGCGTACTCGATCGGGACCATCGCGTAGCCGATGTTCTTCTCGAGCCGCGGCGAGTAGCAGGCCGACGTCACCTGGCCGATGCTTTTCCCGTCCGCGAACACCGGGAAGAAGTCCATCATCGAGCCGTCGTTGTAGGAGCCGAGCCCGGCGCCGCCGATCTCGACGCCGACGAGCTTGCGAAAGATTCCTTGCTCCTTGATCCGCCGCAGCGCCTCCTTGCCGACGAAGTCCGCCTCCTGCTCGAGGTCGACCATCCACTCGTAGCCCAGGTCCACCTCGAACGGGTTCGTGTCCAGCCACATGTCGGCGCCGTACGCGAGGATGCCGCCCTCGATCCGGCGGATGTGGCAGGGCCCGATCACGGCGAGGTCGTGCGGCTTGCCGGCCTCGAGCACCGCGTCCCACAGCTTGATCGCGTTGTGGCTCGCATCGCGGCAGTAGATCTCGAACCCGATCTCCGACGTGTAGCCGGTCCGCGACACCATCACGTCCATACCGTCGAGCTCGTAGTCCTGACAGTAGTAGTACGGAATCTCGAGGACGCTCTCGCCGAGCAGGTCGACGAGGACGTCTTTCGACTTCGGGCCCTGAATCTGCATCGGCCCGACGTCGGGCTCGCCGATCGTCACGTCCAGCCCCGACTTGTAGGCGACACCCATCGCCCACAAGAGCACGTCGCTGTCGGCCACGGAGATCCAGAAGTGGTTCTCGTCGAGCCGGAGCAGGATGGGGTCGTTGATGATGCCGCCGTCCGGGGCGGTGATGAAGACGTACTTGCATTGCCCGACGGCGCACTTGTGCAGGTCGCGCGGAACGAGCATGTTCGCGAGCGTGAACGCGTCGGGACCCGTGATCTCCACCTGCCGCTCGACGCCCACGTCCCAGAGCGTGACGCCGTTCAGGAGTTCCCAGTACTCCGCGACCGGATCGCCGTAGTGGCGAGGGTGGTACATGTGGTTGTAGAAGCTGTACATGTGCACGCCGTGGCGGCGTGAGGCGTAGAAGTACGGCGACTTCCGAATCCGCGTGTACAGCAAGACCTCAGGGTGCTCGACGATCTGCGCCACTACATCTGCCTCCTCTTCCTTACCCCAGATTGACGACGACGGTCTTGAGCTCGGTGAACGTCTCCATCGAGAAGCGTCCGCCCACGCGGCCGATCCCGCTTTGCGATCCGGCTCGCCCTCCGAACGGGAGGTGGCTCTCCCAGTAGTTCGTCGACTCGTTGATATTCACCCAGCCGGCCCGCGCGGCCTCGGCAAAGCGCAGGCCACGGCCGAGGTCCCGCGTGAACACGGCGGCCAGGAGCCCGAACGGGGACGAGTCGATGATCGCAAGCGCCTCGTCCTCGCTCCGGATCGTCGTAATGGGGACGACCGGCCCGAACGTCTCCTCTCTGGCGACCTCCATCTCGTCGTTCACGTGGTCGAGGACGGTCGCCTCGTAGTACAGGTCCGTCGGAAAGCCCTGCGCGCGGGCGCCGCCCGAGACGATGACCGCGCCGCGCTCGAGCGCGTCGCCGACGTGGCTGTCCATCTTCGCGGCGGTGCTCTCGTTGTTGAGCGGGCCCATCGTCGTCTCGTCCGCAAAGGGGTCCCCCAGCCGGATCGCTCTCGAGACCGCTGCCGCCAGCTTGTCGAGGTACTCGTCGTGCACATCCTCGTGGACGAGGAAGCGCTCTCCGGCCGTGCAGCTCTGGCCGGCGCACAGGAACGCAGCCGCGAGCGTCGCCTCGACGGCCGCGTCGAGGTCGGCGTCGTCGAGGACGACCAGCGGCCCGTTCCCGCCCATTTCGAGCAAGAGTGGCTTGCCTGCCGCGCGCTCGGCGACGCGGTATCCCGTGGCGACCGAGCCGACGAAGCCGATCGCGTGCGTGCCTGCGTTCGCCGCAATCTCGTCTCCGACGACCGAGCCCGGCCCGGTTACAAGGTTGAAGACGCCGGCGGGAAGCTCAGCGTCGACGACGCACTGGGCCAGCTTGACCGAGCACACCGATGTCGCGCTCGCCGGACCCCAGACAACCGTGTTTCCCGAGGCGAGCGCGGGGGCGACCACCTCGGCCGCCATCGTGTACGGCCAGTTCCACGGCGTGATCACACCGACGACCCCGCGCGGAACACGGTAGGCGAGCACGCGCTTGGATGCGTCCACCGACGGGGGCATCAGACCTTCGAGCCGCCGCGCGTCGCCTGCAGCCATGCGCCAGTACTCGATGAGCTCATCCACCTCGGCGTACGACTCGGAGCGCAGCGGCTTGCCCTGGTCGAGCGTGAGCGTGTGTGCAAGGTCGTCACGACGCTCCTCGATGATCCCAGCGACTCGCTCCATCGCTGCAGCGCGCTCGAAGGCGGAGCGGCCCGCCCATTCGCGCGCGGCCGCGTTCGCCGCCGCGATCGCGCGCTGGGCGTCGTCGCGCGTTCCCTCCGGGACGCTCCCGATGGTCTCGCCGGTTGCCGGGCTCGTCGCCTCGATGCGGCCGCCGGAATCGCTCTCGACCCACGCCCCCGCGACGTACATCGAATAGTCGATCGTCGTACGTGTGGTCACCGCTTGCCCCTCGCGAAGGCGTTGCGGTAGATCTCCTCGTACCCGGCGACGTCGACCTCGCGCGGGTTTCCGATCGTCTGCGGGTCCTCGTACGCGATCCGGGCGAGCATCGGGATCTCCTCCTCGGAGAAGGCGAGCTCCTCCATCGTCGGGATGCCGACGTCATCGGTGAGGTGGTAGACCTCCTCGACCCCGAGCAGCGCCGCGTCGAGCGTTGAGACGCCGTGCAGGTCGACGTCGAGACCCTGCGCGACGCGCGCGTAGCGCTCTGGCGACGCCGGCGCGTTGTACTCGCAGACGGGCCCGAGCACGCGCGCCGTCAGCGCCCCGTGCGGACACTCGTGCACACCGCCCGCGGACTGGCTCATCGCATGGGCCGCGCCGGCGCTCTCCGTCCCGTACGCGAGTCCGCCGAGCGTCGCGGCATGTGCCATGTTCGTGCGCGCCTCGAGGTTACCTCCGTCCTGATATGCGACCCGCAGCCAGCGAGCGACGAGCTCGATCGCCAGGAGCGCGACGGCGTCGTTGAAGGGCTGGTGGTAGTCGCACGTGTAGCACTCGATCGCATGTGAGAGCGCATCCATTCCAGTCGCCGCAGTGATCGCCGGCGGTAGCCCGAGCGTCAGCTCCGGGTCGATGAGCGCAACGTGTGCCCCGATCAGCGGCGTACCGCCGACGTTGAACTTGATCTTCCGCTCGTGATCCGTGATCACGGCCCAGAGCGTGGCTTCGCTTCCGGTCCCGGCCGTGGTCGGCACGGCGACGAGCGGGGGAATGCGGGTAGTGATCGGCGTCCCGCCGTACTCGTACTCGCGGATCGAGCCGCCGTGGACGACCTCGACGCCGACCGACTTCGCCGTGTCCATCGAGCTCCCCCCGCCGAGGGCGACGAGACCGTCGCAGCCGGCGTCGAGGTACGCGGCGCTGGCGCGTCCCACGAGCTCGATGTCGGGGTTCGGGCGCACCTCGTCGAAGACGACGGCGTCCTGGAGTTGTCCGAGGGCGGTCTGGGCCAGGCCCGCCCCGACGACGCCTTTGTCCGTTACGAGAAAGGGCCGTTCCACACCGAGCTCCGCCAGGAGCTCGCCGAGCCTGGCGATCGCACCAGGGCCGTGGACGATGCGCGTCGGCACGTCGACAGTGCGCACTGTTTCGAGTTCCACGCTCACCGGGCGGCGAGCCTATCGCAACGCGTGCGATTGAGAGTCACGCCGTCGAGCCTTCGTCAGCGTTCGGGAATCTTCAGCTCGCGTCCGGTGTAGAACCCGGCCCGCTCTTCGATCACGAAGGGCGCCATCGCCCGGCGGCGTTCGGCCTCGACCTCGGACAGGCGGAAGCGCTCGCGCGACTCGGGCGAGTCCCAGATCGAGATTCCGACGACCTCGTTCCCGTCGGCCGAGTAGCACTCGTACGCGCGCAGCATCCCCGCGGGGTACTCGGTCGGTCGCCATGCCCGAGCGAACTCATCCCGAGCGCCAGGCTTCAGTCTGCGCGTCGTGATCCAGACGAATGTTTGATCGAGCTCCATCGCCCCGCCTCCGGAACGAACGACGGAGCACCTCCGAGCCGACCGGCCCGAGGCGCTCCGCCGAGCGCCCTCTAGTTACTTACCGAGCCACTTGTTGACCTTCGCCTGGTTCGCGGCGATCCACTTCTGCGCCGCCTTGTCGGGCTTGATGTGGTCGCCGGAGATGTACTTCGCGACCAACTCCTGGTCCGTGTTCGACCAGCTGAACCGCTTGAGCACTGCAAAGGCAGGCGAGCCGCTCTTCGAGAACTTCGCGCTGAACACCTTGTTGAGCACGATGTGGTCGTACGCGCACTTGTACTTCGCGACACTGCCGCCGGCCTTCGCGTCGTCCTGGCAGCCCTTGAAGCGCTTTGGCAGCTTCACCTCGGAGAGCTTGTACTGGAGGTTCAGGTACTGCGGCGTGTACCAGTAGAAGAGGACCGCCTTGTGCTGCTTGTAGAGCTGGCTCCAGCGAGCGACCTGTGCCGGCTCCGCGCCGACCGAGACGAACTTGAAGTTCAGCTTGAGCCCCTTGATCAGCTGCTGGTCCTTCTGCACGTAGGACGGGTCACCACCGAGGAACATCCCCTGCGAGCCGGATTCGGGGCTCTTGAAGATCGACTCCTTCCCCTTCAGGCCCTTCCAGGTCTTGAACTGCGGGTACTGCTGCATCAGATACGTCGGGATGTACCAGCCAATGTGCCCGTTGACGCCGTTCGGACCGCCCATCACGACCGTGTGCTGCTTCGAGATGTACTGCTTGTACTGGTCGACGTGCTGCCAGTCCTCGAGCACCGCATCGGTCTTGCCGTTGGCCATCGCCTGGTAGACCGGGATCTCGGTGATCTGCGTGATCTTGACCTTGCAGCCAAGACTCTTCTCGAGCACGTTTTTCGCGACGTAGGTGTTGGCAGTGGACCCCGCCCACGCCTGCTCGTTCAACGTGACCGTGCCGCACTTCTTCGCGCTGGCGGCGGCGGAGCCACCTCCCAGCGCCGCGCACACGGCAAACGCGCACACGAGGATGACCGCGCTCACCTGACGCGATCCGAGACGACCCGACATAGCACCCTCCTTTGGATACTCCCTTATGACTTGAAGCCTCATTCCGCCAGTTCCCGCCGCACTCGACCACGGCCCTGCGTCGTTCGATCCAGAGCGATGCCGAGTGCGAGGATCGCAACCGACGCGAGCACACCGACCCCGAACGCGTTGCGCTGCAGCCCCGTCGCGACCTCGTAGCCGAGCGCGCCGGAGCCCACGAGGCCGGCGATCACGACGACCGCGAGCACCATGATCAGTCCCTGGTTGACGCCGAGCATGATCGCGTCTCGAGCCATCGGAATCTTCACCTTTGCGAGCACCTGCAGCCGCGTCGCGCCGAAGGACTCCGCCGCCTCGATCGCGTCATGGCTGACGTTCTCGATCCCGCGCTGCACGAGGCGGATCACGACCGGCGCCGCGTAGAGGACCGAGGCGATCACTCCCGGGACGCCCGAGACCGGCATCAGATACACGACGGGGATGATGTAGACCAGCTGTGGCAGCGTCTGGAGGACGTCGTTGATCGGCCGCAGGATTCTCGCCACCGTGCGGCTCTCGGCCGCCCAGACACCGAGGACGAACCCGATGATCACGGTCAGCGCCGTTGCGACGAGCACCTGCGACAACGTGTCCATGGCGTTTGCCCACTCACCGATGAGCCCGACCACTGCGAGCATCAGGAACGTGACGATCGCCGGCCGTCGCCCGCTGAGGAGGAACGCGATCAGGACGAGACCGAACATCGTTGCCGGCCACGGCGTCTCGATGAAGAACGTGCGCAGCGGCTGGATGCCATGCTGAACGACGAAGTTGCCGATCGGATTCGTGATGTTCCGGAAGAGGAACGTCGACGGGTTCTGGATGTAGTCCAGCGCGCGCTGCACGTGCTGCAGGAGCCAGTCCTGCGCCGTCCGGGCCGTCCAGTCCGCACCGGCGTGGAACGCGTGTCCGAGACCGACGGCCAGACCGACGGCCGCGGCGCAGACGGCTGTGAAGAGACGGAGCCGCAGTTTCTTGCCCTCGGTCAGGTGGCGCCTGGCGGGGTCCGAGTGCTCCGCCATCGCCTCGGTCGCACGGTCGAGCGCGATCGCCATGACCACGATCGCCGCACCGGCGAGGACTGCGAGCGCCGGATTCGTGTACAGCCCGTTCGTCACGGAGTCGCCGAGCCCCTGGCCACCGATGAGGCCGGCGATCACGACCATCGACAGCGCGAACAGGATCGTCTGGTTGACGGAGAGCAGGACCATGCGGCGCGCAAGCGGCAGCTGCACCTTCGACAGGACCTGCCAGCGCGTCGAGCCGAGCGCAATCGCTGCCTCCACCGTGTTCGCGGGCACGCCTCGGATGCCGAGAGCCGTGATCCGAATCGCCGGCGGCACCGCGTAGATCATCGTCGTCACGACTGCTGCGCCCGGCCCGACCGAGAAGAGGATGACGACCGGCATCAGGTACGCAAACGCGGGCACGATTTGCGCGGCGTCGAGGATCGGCGTGATGACGCGCGAAAAGCGCTGCGAGCGGCCCGCCCAGACACCGAGCGGGATCCCGACTAGGAGGGAGAGCCCCACGGCCGAGAACATGAGCGCGAACGTTTGGACGCTCTCGGTCCACAGTCCCATTGCGGCAAAGGACGCAAACGCTGTGAGCACGATGAGAGCTGCGCGGACGCCGCCGAAGCGGAGCACGATCAGCGTGCCGAGCGCCGTCGTCCCTGCCCAGGTGAGCCGATTGAAGAACGACAAGAGCCACGAGACGAGATGGTCCAGGAAGTTCGCGAACCCGTTGAAGACGGAGAAGGCGAAGTTCGGGTGCGGGACGTTGCGGTTGTTGCTCAGCCAGGCCTGGAACCTGTCGAGGTAGCCCGCCAGCGAGTTCCAGACCAGCGACGCAGGCCAATTGAGCGCGTTCTTCCAGACGATGTACGCCACGAGCATCGCGAGCACGACGGCGGCAACGACACCGGCGCGGCCGCGCCACCAGCCGCGTGGAGCGGGGGTCGCGAGCCGGCCGGCCGCCTCTGCGACGGCCATCAGTCGCTCTCGCCTGCGATCGCCGTCAGGATCGCCTCGCGGTCGACGACACCGACCACCCGACCGTCTTCGACGGCGCACACGGGCCGCTCGCCGCTCGCGATCAGCGCGATTGCCTTGCGTACGGTCGACCGGACATCGAGCCGCGGGCCGTCCTCCTCGCCCGCTCGGGGGTCTCGCATGATCCAGCGCAGCGTCAGCACGTGGCTGCGGGGAATGTCTCGGACGAAGTTCTCCACGTACTCGTCCGCCGGCGAGCCGACGAGCTCCTCAGGCGTGCCGAGCTGGACGATCTTCCCGTCCCGCATGATCGCGATCCGGTCGCCGAGCCGCAGCGCCTCGGGCAGATCGTGGGTGATGAAGACCATCGTCTTGCCGGTCTCGTACTGGAGGCGGATCACCTCGTCCTGCATGTCGCGGCGGATCAGCGGGTCGAGCGCGCTGAACGGCTCGTCGTAGAGCATCACCTTCGGGTCGACCGCGAACGCGCGGGCCAGGCCTACGCGCTGCTGCATGCCGCCCGAGAGCTGATCCGGGAAGTAGTCCGCGCAGTCCTCGAGACCGACGAGCTTCAGCACATCGGCGGCACGCGCGAGGCGCTGCGTCTTCGGTACGCCCTGCACCTCGAGGCCGAACGCGACGTTGTCGATCACGCGTCTGTGGGCGAGCAGGCCGAAGTGCTGGAAGACCATCGAGGACGTGTGCCGCCGTAGTTGCAGCAGGTCGGCGCCGCTCAGAGCGGTGACATCCTTGCCGTCGATCTCGATGTCTCCCGCCGTCGGCTCGATCAGCCGGATCAGCGTGCGGACGAGCGTCGACTTGCCGGAGCCGGAGAGCCCCATCACGACGAACACCTCGCGCGGCCAGACTTCGAAGGACACGTCGCGGACGGCGGCGACGCATCCGTGCTTCGCGCGCAGCTCGGCGCGCGGCAGGTCGGCGTCGGGCGTACCGACGACGCGGTCGCCATGCCGACCGAAGATCTTCCAGATCCCGGCGACGCGGATGAGCGGATCGCCGTTTCGGTCGACGTGGTGCCCGAGGGGTTCGGCGATATCCGCCACCGCCGTCACGGGCTAACCGTACTCCGATGGCCGCTGCCGTCCAAGATCAGAAGAGGCCGACAGTCCTCCCGTCGGCGTCGATGTCGACGTTGACGGCGGCCGGAGAGGTGCCGAGTCCGGGCATCGTCTGCATGTCGCCGCAGAGGGCGACGATCCAGCCCGCGCCCGTGTAGGCACGCAGGTCGCGCACGGTGACCGTGAAGCCCGTGGGCGCATTCGTCAGCGCCGGATCGTGCGAGAGCGAGAGGTGGGTCTTCGCCATGCAGATCGGCAGAGCCCCGAGTCCCTGCTTCGTGAACTCCTCGATTCTGGCGCGTGCCGCCGGCAACAGGAAGATCCCGTCCGCGCCGTAGACGCGCTTGGCGATCGCCTCGATCTTCCTCTCGATCGAGGCATCGAGCGGATAGATGTAGTCGAAGCGATTCGGCTCGTCCGCGGCGGCGACCACGGCTTCGGCGAGCGCGGCCGCTCCCGCTCCGCCCTCCTCGAAGGCGTTGTTCACCTCGGCGGCGAAGGCCCCCTGGTCGAGAGCGAGTGCGCGAACACGCTCGACCTCCTCCTCCAGGTCGCCGGGGAATCGATTGACGGCCACGACCGCGTGCAGTCCGAACTCCCGGATGATTCCGAGGTGACGCGCGAGATTGAGCGCGCCCACCTCGATTGCCTCGATCCCACCGTCGGGGGCGCCCCCGTGGTGCTTGAGCGCCTTCACGGTGGCGACGAGCACAACTGCGTTCGGTCGAAGGTCGCCGGCACGACAGACGATGTCGAAGAACTTTTCCATCCCCATGTCGGCGCCGAAGCCGCTTTCGGTCACGACGTAGTCGCCGAGCTCGAGCGCGACGCGGTCGGCGACAAGCGAGTTGTTGCCATGGGCGATGTTCGCGAACGGGCCGCAGTGGACGAGCGCAGGCTGCCCTTCGAGCGTCTGCACCAGGTTCGGCTTGATCGTCTCCTTCAGGAGCACGGTCATCGCTCCGGCGGCGCGCAGCTGCTCCGCCGTCACCGGCTCGCCGTCGAAGGTCTGCGCAATCGTGACCGCGCCGAGCCTCCGACGGAGATCGTTCAGATTCGACGCGACGGCGACGATCGCCATCACTTCCGAGGCCGCCGTGATGTCGAAGCCGGTCTGGCGCACGTACCCGTTCGGACGGCCGCCGAGGCCGATGGCGATGTCGCGCAGCGCGCGGTCGTTGATGTCGACGCACCGGCGCCAGCTGATCGTCAGCGGGTCGATCCCGAGCTTGTTGCCGTGGAGGACATGCGCCTCGACCATCGCGGCGAGCAAGTTGTTCGCCGCACCGATCGCGTGGATGTCGCCGGTGAAGTGGAGGTTCATGTCCTCCATCGGCACGACCTGGGCATACCCGCCGCCGGCCGCACCGCCCTTGATCCCGAACACGGGCCCGAGTGAGGCCTCGCGGAGGCAGAGCACGGGGTCCTTGCCGATGTGCCCGAGCCCCTGCGTGAGCGACACGGACGTCGTGGTCTTCCCCTCGCCGGCCTTGGTCGGCGTGATCGCCGTGACGTCGATCAGCCTTCCGGCCGGGCTCGCGGCCAGGCGGTCGAGCACGGAGAGATCGATCTTCGCCTTGAAGCGTCCGTAGAGATCGACTTCCTCGGGCAGCAGACCGAGTCCGGCCGCCAGCTCGTCGATCGGACGCAGCACGGCGCTCTGCGCGATCTCGAGGGACGAGGGCATCTGCCGCGTCGTCACGCGTGTCCTTCCGTCACGGCCTGGTGCGGATGGGAACGAGCTGAGATATGAGTAATGTATCTCCGTGGCAGAGGGGAAGGGGCAGGTCGGTGTCCTCCAGGCCTCGGACCTGGAGGCGGCCTCGCTGGCCGACCGGGCGTACCACGCGATCCGGGAGATGATCGTCTCGCTCGAGCTGCGGCCCGGGGCGGTGATCGACGAGCGCGGCTTGATGGAACGACTCGGGATCGGGCGCACGCCGACGCGTGAGGCGCTGCGCCGCCTCGCGCACGAGCGACTGGTCGAGGTCTACCCCCGCCGTGGCATGTTCGTGACGAGCGTGGAGATCCGCGATCTGGCCAGCCTCGCCGAGGTGCGATCGGTGCTGGAGAGTCACGTGGCGCGCCTCGCCGCGGAGCGCGCGACGGACGACGACCGCAGCGCGTTGGAGAGGCTCCTCGACGAGTTGGGAGACCCGAGCGAGCTGGACGCGCAGGAGCTGATGGCCCTGGACGAGCGGATCCACCGTGAGGTCTACCGCTGTGCCCACAACCCGTTCCTCGAGGCCACGCTCGAGGAGTACTACGTCCTGGCGCTACGCATCTGGTATCTCGCGCTCGATCGGGCCCGGGAGCTGGAGCAGGCGGTGCTCGGTCATCGCGAGCTCTTGGAGGCAATCCACGACGGAGACGCCGACCGCGCCGAGGAGACCATGCGCCGGCACGTGCTCGACTTCGAAGCGGCCATGCGACGAGTCCTGACCGGCGCGTGAGCGCTCCGTCTCTCCCGTCGGCCGCGCAGGTCGTGGTGGTCGGCGCCGGCATCGCCGGCAACAGCATCGCGTACCACCTCTCACGACTCGGCTGGACGGATCTCGTGCTGCTGGAGCAGGGCCCCCTGCCCAACCCGGGCGGCTCTACGGGTCACGCGTCGAACTTCATCTTTCCCGTCGATCACTCGAAAGAGATGACGACGCTGACGAAGGAGAGCGCCCACCAGTACGAGGAGCTCGGCCTCGCCACGATCAGCGGCGGCGTCGAGGTGGCTCGGACGAAGGAACGCATGGAGGAGCTGAACCGGCGCATGTCGTCGGCGCTCTCCTGGGGCGAGGAGGGGTGTGAGCTGCTGACGCCCGCGCAGGTGCTCGAAAAGGTTCCGTTCGTGGAAACGGATGTCATCCTCGGCGGCTTCTACACGCCTGGAGTCTCGGTCGTCGACCCCTTGCGCGCGGGAACGCTGATGCGCGAGTACGCGCAGGAACGCGGCGCGAGCGTCTTTGCGAGCACCGAGGTCACCGGCATCGACGTCGAGAACAACCGTGTGCGCCGCGTGCACACCGACAAGGGCTCGATCGACGCCGAGGCCGTGTTCGTCGCGTGCGGGATCTGGAGCCCGCGCATCGCGCGCATGGCCGGTGCGACCATCCCGCTGACGCCGGCCGTGCACCAGATGATCAGCGTCGGCCCGATCCCGCTCTTCGAAGCGACGCCGGGCGAGATCTCCTTCCCGATCGTGCGCGACGTGGACACAAACATGTACGAGCGCCAAAACGGGAGCGACATGGAGGTCGGCTCGTACGCTCATCGTCCGATCCTCCTGGATGCAGACGACATCCCGTCGAGCGAGGAGTCCGCACTCTCGCCGACAGAGCTGCCGTTCACGTCGGAGGACTTCGACCCGCAGCTCGAGCAGGCGCTCGAGCTCTTTCCGGAGATCCTGACCGTCGAAGGCGCGGGCATCCGGCACGCGATCAACGGGCTCCTGTCGCTGACGCCCGACGGCATGCCTCTCCTGGGCGAGACCGAGGTGAAGGGACTCTGGTCGGTCGCTGCGATCTGGATCAAGGAGGCACCGGGAATCGCCAAGGCCGTCGCCGAATGGGCCGTCGAGGGCGCGCCGGAGACGGACCTCCACTCCGCCGACGTCGCGCGCTTCTACCCGCACCAGCGCACGAAGCGCCACGTCGATGCGCGCTCGTCCGAGGGCTACAACCGGACATACGGGATCGTCCACCCGATGGAGCAATGGCTGTCGAACCGCGAGGTGCGGCTGAGCCCGTTCTACGCGCGCGAGCGTGAGCTGGGCGCAGTCTTCTACGAGACAGCGGGCTGGGAGCGGCCGTGGTGGTATGCGTCCAACGAGCCGCTGCTCGAGGAGTACGGCGAGCGCGTGATGCCGCGCGAGGTGGAGTGGGAATCGCGCTGGTGGTCTCCGATCATCAACGCGGAGCATCTCGCGATGCGAGACCGCGTCGCGATGATCGACATCTCGGCGTTCGCCGTCTTCGACGTCGTCGGCGCCGCAGCGCTCGAGTACCTGCAGCGGCTGGCGCTGGCAGAGATGGACGTCGCCGTCGGCCGCGTCGTCTACACGTCGATCCTCGACCAGAACGGCGGCTTCAAGGCCGACCTCACGATCATGCGGCTGGGCGACAACGTCTTCCGCGTCGTCACCGGCGGACTCGACGGCCCGCGCGACAAGAAGTGGTTCGAGGACCATCTACCCGCGGACGGCTCGGTCGCGCTCGACGACGTGACCTCCGCCTGGTGCACGCTCGGTTTGTGGGGGCCGCGTGCGCGCGACGTGCTCGAGTCGACCACGAGCGCCGACGTCTCGCACGAGGGCTTCCCGTTCGCGCGCTGCCGGTGGATCGACGTCGGACCGGTCCGCGTGCTCGCGTCGCGCATCTCCTACGTCGGCGAGCTCGGGTGGGAGCTGTATGCGCCGATGGAGCAGGGTGCGGCGCTGTGGGACACGATCTGGGAAGCAGGGCAGCCGTTCGGCATCGTTCCGTCCGGGATCGGCGTCTATGGAACGACGGGCCGGATCGAAAAGGGCTACCGGCTCTACGGCGCCGAGCTCGAGACCGAGTACAACGTCGTCGAGGCCGACATGCAACGCCCGAAGGTCAAAGACGCGGACTTCATCGGCAAGGAGGCCCACCTCCGCCATCGCGACGAGGAGCCGGCCGCGATCCTCTCCACACTCACCGTTGACGACAACACCTCGCCGTCGAGCGGGAAGAAGCGCTACATGCTCGGGCGCGAACCGATCCTGACGCCGGACGGCGAGCGGATCGTGGACCGCAAGGGCCGCGCCGCGTACGTCACGAGCGCAGGCTCCGGACCATCGGTCGGCAAGCACGTCCTGATGGCATACCTGCCGCCCGCTCAGGCGACCGAGGGAAACGAGCTCCTCGTGCAGTACATGGGCGACCGGTTTCCGGTTACGGTCGCCGTGAAGGGCAGTCGCTCGCTGTTCGATCCGGAGAACACGCGGGTCCGCAGTTGAAGGTCGGCGTCTGCGTCAAGCGCGTTCCCGAGACGGGCGCACGGATCACGCTGACGCCCGACGCGCGGGCGATCGACACGGCGCTGCTCGGCTTCACGATCTCGCCGCACGAGGAATGTGCGGTCGAGGAGGCGCTTCGGATCGTCGAGCAGCACGGCGGGTCGACGACCGTGCTCACCCTCGGGCCCGCCGCCGCGAAGGAGCAGCTGCAGAACGCAATGGCGATGGGCGTCGGCAGCGCCGTGCTGCTGGAGACGGACGGGAGCGAGTGGAACGCAGAGGCGACGGCGGCTGCGATTGCCGATGCGATTCGTGCGCAGCCGGAGCCGTTCGACCTCCTCCTGTTCGGCAACGAGGCCGCGGACACCGGCGACTACCAGGTCGGCGTCCGCGTCGCGCACGCGCTCGGCCTGGCGTGCGTCACCGGGATCAAGGGGATCGCGATCGCCGGCGGGAAGCTGGTCGCGCGCCGGGAGGTGGGCGGTGGCTGGGAGATCTTCGAGGTGCCCTTGCCGGCCGTCGTGACCGTGAAGGAGGGACTCAATCTCCCGCGCTACGCGTCGATTCAGGGGCGGTTGCGCGCAAAAAGGGCGACAATCGAGCGGATCGAGCCACAGCGGCGCGCGAGCACGCTCGAGACGGTGAGGCTCGTCGTTCCGCCCGAGCAGGAGACGCACGTGCAGATCCTGAGCGGCGGCACCGAAGCCGCACGGCTGTTGCGCGAGCTTGGCCTGGTGGCGTCATGATCCTTTGCCTCGTCGACGACGACCCGGTCTCGCTCGAAGCGCTGACGTTCGCGCGACGCTTCGGCGACGTCGAGGCTCTCGTGTTCGGCAACGTCGATGTCAGCGGTTACGTCTCGCGCGCGCGGAGAGTCGTGCACGAACGCCTCGACGAGTATGCGCCGGGGGCGTGGGCGCAGGCGATCGTCGAGCTCGAGCCGGAGCTCGTCGTTGCGCCCGGGACGGACCGAGGGCACGAGGTACTCGCACACGTCGCGGCGCTCGTTGACGCTCCACTCGCCGCAAATGTGATCGACGCGCAGCCCGACGGCGACGTCTTGCAGCTGACGCGGCAGCGCTGGGGCGGAAGCCTGCTCGAGGAAGCGCGCCTGGGCGGAGCGCCGAAGCTCCTCACCGTTGCGGCGCACGCTGTCGAAGCGGAGCAGGCCGGCTTCGAGACAAGGTTCGAAGAGTTCACTCCCGCGCTCGGCGACGAACACTTTCGCGTCCGCGTCTCGGGCCGCGAGCAACCTGCGGCGGGAACGATCCGGCTCGACACGGCCCGCGTCGTCGTCGGGGGCGGGCGCGGTGTTGGCAGCAAGGAAGGGTTCGAGCTGCTCGAGGAGCTCGCGAACCTCCTCGGCGGCGCGGTCGGCGGCTCGCGCGTCGTCACCAACCTCGGCTGGCGGCCCCATTCCGACCAGGTCGGCCAGACGGGGGCACGCATCGCGCCCGACCTCTACATCGCGTGCGGAGTGAGCGGCGCGATCCAGCACATCGTCGGCTGCAAAGGGGCGAAGCGGATCCTCGTGATCAACAAGGACCAGAACGCGCCGATCGTCGCGCGTGCCGACTGGGCCGTGATCGGCGACCTCCACGAGATCGTGCCGGCGATCGTCGCGGAGCTCCGCAAGAACGGGGCTTAGTCACGCTGGCCGTCCGTGGCAGTTAGCGAGCTCCAGGTCGGCGAGTTCCTCGCCGCACTCGGCGAGCGCACGCCGGCCCCGGCGAGTGGCGCCGCGGCCGCCCTCACCGGGGCGTTCGCCGCATCCCTGGTCGAGCTCGCGGCCCGTTTCGCAGACGACGAGGCCGCGGTCACTCGTGCGAAGGCCCTCTCGACGCGAATGGCGCAGCTCGCGGACGAGGACGCCGCGGCCTACACGGCGTTCATGGAGACAAGGAGCGAGGAAGCGCGGCGCCTGACGATCGCGGTGCCGGAGGAGATCGCCGCGCACGCAGACGAGGTGGAGCGGCTCGCAGCGGAGGTCGGCGCTCAGCTCACGTCGAGTGTCGCGGGCGACGCCGAGGCCGCCGAAGAGCTCGCCCGCGCCGCCGCGCGCGTCGCACGCCGTCTCGCCGAGCTGAACGCCTAGTAGGAGCCTCTAACGATCCTTGAAGCGCGCCGCCTCGTCGGAGCCGCCGGTGGCGTCGCCGGCGCTGTACGAATGAGCGCCTGCGCCCGCCAGCGCGCCGCGATCGACGATCAGGTACTCGTCGCGAATCGGGCGATCGTCGAACCAGCACTCCAGGACCTCGCGCGTTCCCGCCGCATAGCGGGCTTGCGCGGACAGCGACGATCCCGAGATGTGCGGCGTCATCCCGTGGTGGGGCATCGACCGCCACGGGTGATCCCTGGGAGCCGGCTGCGGGACCCAGACGTCCCCGGCATACCCGGCGAGCTGACCGCTCTCGAGCGCCCGGGCGATCGCATCGCGGTCGCAGATCTTGCCGCGGGCGGTGTTGACGATGTACGCGCCGCGTTTCATCTTGGCGATGAGGGCGTCGTCGAAGAGGTGCTCGGTCTCCGGATGGAGCGGAGCGTTGATCGTGACCACGTCGCAGACGGGGACCATCGACGCGGCGTCCGGGTGGTAGGTCACGCCGAGCTCCCGCTCGACCTCCTCCGGGAGCCTGTGCCGGTCGGTGTAATGCAGTCCCACCTCGAACGGCTTCAGCCGCCTGAGCACGGCGGACCCGATCCGGCCGGCAGCGACGGTGCCGATCTGCATGCCTTCGAGGTCGTATGACCTGGCGACGCAGTCGGCGATGTTCCAGCCGCCCTTGACGACCCACTGGTAAGACGGGATGTAGTTGCGGACCAGCGACAGGATCATCATCACCACGTGCTCTGACACGCTGATGCTGTTGGAATAGGTGATCTCGACGACCGAGACTCCGTGCTCGATCGCCGCTTGCAGGTCGACGTGGTCCGAGCCGATCCCTGCCGTGATCGCCAGCTTCAGCTCCGGGGCCTTGGCGATTCGCTCAGCAGTCAGATAGGCGGGCCAGAACGGCTGGGAGATGACGATTTCGGCGTCCGGCAGCTCTCGCTCGAAGACCGAGTCCGGCCCGTCCTTGTCCGAGGTGACGACGAACGTGTGTCCGCGTTCCTCGAGGAAAGGCCGCAGACCGAGCTCCCCGGAAACGCTGCCCAGAAGCTCGCCCGGCACGAAGTCGATCCCCTCGGGAGTCGGCGTGGTCTGACCGTCGTAGTAGTGGTCGATCCTGGGAATCGAGTCTCGAGCGTACGACGTCGGATAGCCGTCAACAGGATCGTCATACAGGACACAGAGAATCTTTGACACCTCGGCCTCACCTTCCTCGCCTGCGTGCTGGCATAAGCCCGCGGATTCTAGACCTCTCCAGCCGCAACGACCGCTTAACAAACGCTCAACCCCGGATTAAGACGACCTCGCTAGAACCAGGGCGTGCATCGCACCCTCCGGACTCGCCGCGCCGCCGAGCTCGGTGTCGCCGCAGTTGCAGGCGGCGCCATCGTGCTCGGCGGCGCGGCCTCGTTGGGCAAGCTCGACAGCAAGACGACCGTCGTTCGCGAGCTTGCGAGCGGAGCCGCGGAGCCCGCCTCGTTCGCGCAGCAGAAGCACCTCTCGATTCACGACATCTACGACCAGGCTGCGCCGGGTGTCGTCCACATCACGTCGACGACGACGGTGCAGCAGCCTGCAGACCCGTTCTTCGGGACGCCCGGCGGGGCCCAGTCGCAGCAGGCCGTCGGCTCCGGCTTCGTGATCGACAAGAGCGGCCATGTCGTCACGAACGATCACGTCGTCGCCGGCGCTTCGCGCGTCCAGGTCAGCTTTTCGGACAACGAGAGCATGAAGGCGAGGATCGTCGGCGAGGATCCGGCGACCGACATCGCAGTGCTGCAGGTGAGCGCGCCGTCGCGAGCGTTGCGACCGCTCGCCCTCGGTAACAGCGACGCGGTGCAGGTGGGTGACGAGGTGATCGCGATCGGCAACCCGCTCGGGTACGACCGATCGGTCACCGCGGGAATCGTGAGTGCGCTCGGGCGTTCGATCCAGGCGCCCAACCAGGTGTCGACGATCGGCCACGCGATCCAGACCGACGCAGCGCTCAACCATGGCAACTCCGGCGGGCCGCTCCTCAACGCCGACGGCAAGGTGATCGGGGTCAACGCGCAGATCGCCCCCTCGAGCAGCGGCGCCAACATCGGCATCGGGTTCGCGATTCCGATCAACACCGTCCGTAACACGGCGGCCGATCTGATCAAGCACGGGAAGGTCGAGCACTCGTTCCTCGGGATCGAGGCGAAGGCGATCCAGCCGCAGATCGCGAAGATCCTGCATCTCCCGGTGCAGCACGGGCTCATGGTCGCGCGCGTGATCACGGGGTCCGGGGCGGACAAAGCCGGCCTCGTCGCCGGCAAGACACCGGTGATCGTGGCCGGCGAAAGCTGGCCGGCGGGCGGCGACATCATCGTCAAGGCCGACGGTCATCCGGTCGCGACGATCGAGCGGCTGCGCGATCTCGTCAGCGCCAAGAAGCCCGGCGACTCGGTGAAGCTCGACATCTACCGCAGCACAGCGAAGTTGACAATGCAGGTGAAGCTTGGGCGACAACCAGCCACTCCCCCCTAAGTCGCCCTGAATGGCCCCGAACCCCTGGGGGCCCGCTTCCGCCGCGCCGTAGGCCAGCACGGCAAGCGGAAGCAAACGAGCCGAACGCCCGCCCGCCTGCCCGGGCGTTCGGCTCAACTTTGTCGGCGGCTCAGACGCGGACGGGCGCCAGCGCCTGCTCCGCAGCCGCTTTCAGACCTTCGCTGTAGCTCGGATACACGTGGTGCACGAGCGCCATGTCGTCGATCGTGACGCCGAGCTTGAGGGCCAGCGCAAGGCCGCCGACGATGTCGCTGGCGCCGCGCGAGACGACGTGGATGCCGAGCACCTTCCGCGAACCGCGGTCGAAGACGATCTTGTAGAGGCCGCGGCGCGACGTCGAGAACTGAGCGCGTGTCACGGCGGACAGCGGATGCTTCACGACCTCCACCTCGAAGCCCTGCGCCCGCGCCTCCGGCTCGGTCAGTCCGACGCTACCGAGCTCGGGATCCGTGAAGATCGCGGTGGGCAGGATCTCGTACGCGGCGCGGCGGCCGCCGCCCCCGTTGC
>JBASRJ010000202.1:0-3694 GCA_049273785.1 Gaiellaceae bacterium
CAACACGGGTACTCCCTCCATCTGATCGGCCTCGACCCAACGCCCCCGTCGTTGCACTTCTTCGAGGGACTCGCCGGCAAGAAGGCGTTCGTGCGCGAGAAGAGCCTCTCGGCGTCGGTGAAGCATCCGGGATCCTCCGGGCTGCTGAGCGGCCAAACGCCGTGGGCGTTCCTCCTCGGCGCCGCGCTGCTTGCCCTCGTCCTTGCTGCTAACGAGCAGTGGTGCGGGGAGCTCGACCTCTCCGGGCTGCGGAGACGAGCGTGAGAGTGCCGTTCAGCAGACGCGCCGGGATCGAGCTCGGGGTCGGTGTCCTCTCGCTCGTTCTCGCCGTGCTGGTGCTACTCGTGATGGCGAACGTACACCGGTGGGACCGCGCAATGACGCGCGGTGACGCTCGGTTCGTCGCCGCGCCCCCGCAGTTGTCGCAGGCGGATTTCGGCCTGCCCGCTCCCCCGCCGGCGCGTTGGAAGGTGCCGACGGGGTTCACGGCCGGAATCACGGAGCGCCTGCTCGGGCTCCGCGACGACATGGCGTTCCGGCGGGCGCTGGCGCTCTACCGCGCGGCGAATCCGAACCCGAACGAACAGCTGCAGTTCGGCCAGGATCCGGAGCTCCCCGCACGGCGAATCCGCGCTCAGCAGGCACTCACAGCCGTCAGCAAGGACGACCCCGACCCTCGCAACCGTTCGCGGGCTACCAACATGCTCGGCGTCCTCGCCCGCACCGGGCCGACGCCGGTTGACCCGGCCGAGCAGCGGAACCAGATCCTGACGGCGATCGGGCTGTTCCGGAGCGCGATCAAGCTCGACGCGAACAACGCCGACGCGAAGCTGAACCTCGAGCTCGTGCTCCAGGACCCGCAGACGGAGCAGTTCGTCAGCGGCGGCCCCGGCGGGAACCCCGACGCCGGCAAGCAGGGTGGCGTCGGCTCGTCCGGCCAGGGGTACTGATGCACGTTGCGTTCCTGACGCCGCTCGCCGCGTTGGCCGTGTTGCTTGCAGGGATCCCGCTCGGCGCCTGGTTCTTCCTCGTACGCCGAGACTCGCGCGCGCGGCGGGCACTGTCGCTGCCGAGGCCGATGCGCGCCTCGCGCCTCGGCCCAGCGCTGGCCATCGCCGGGACAGCGGCGCTGATCGGAGTCGCCGCAGCGCAGCCGGTGATCCAGCGCCAGACGGCGCATCGTGAACGAACCGACGCCGAGGCCTACGTGGTGTTCGACATCTCGCGCTCGATGGCCGCCTCACCGGGTCCGAACGCGCCGGACCGGATGGAGCGCGCGAGGAAGTTCGCACTTGCGCTCCGCCCGCGACTCGCGGCGATTCCCATCGGAGTCGCGTCGTTCACCGACCGCGTGCTGCCGCATCTTTTCCCGACGCCGGACGAGAGTGCGTTCGCAGGCGTCACGCGGCGGGCGATTGGCGTCGAGCAGCCGCCGCCCCAGCGGTTCTACGCCAACCGCGCGACAGCGCTGAACTCGCTCGAGTCGTTCGTCACCGCAGCGTTCTTCCGGCCGGAGACGCGTTATCGCGCGGTGATCGTGCTCACGGACGGGGAGAGCCAGCCGGTGAGCGCCGGGCTCGCGGCGACACTGCGCAAACCTCCGGGCGTGCACGTCGTGTTCGTGCACGTGTGGCGGAGCGACGACCGGATCTATCCGACAAGTGTGGCCGACCCGAACTACCACCCCGACCCGAACAGCGGCGCGGTGCTTGCCCGAGCGGCCGCGACCCTCGGTGGGAAAGTGGTGTCGGAGAACGACGTCGGCGCGGCCGCCGCCGCCACACGCGAAGCGCTCGGCTCAGGGCCGATCAGGAAGGTGAGCGAGACGGCGCGCGTCGCGTTGATGCCGTGGGTGACGCTGGCGGCGTTCCTGCCACTCGGCTTCGTCCTCTGGCGGCGGAACTTCTGAGGACTACGCGGGCGCGGGAGCGTCGACGGACCGGGACGCCGACTTCTTCTTCGCCGTCGCCGTGACGACGCGGTTCTTGCCGGTCCGCTTCGCCTCGTAGAGCGACCCGTCGGCGGCCGAGACGAGGCCTTCGACGGTCTCGTGCGTGGGGAAGCATGCTGCTCCGAAACTCGCGGTCACCCGGACGAGCTCGCCGTCCGCGCTCGTGACGCGAAGATCGTCCACGAGCTTCCGGATCCGCTCGGCGGTGTTGCGCGCGCCCGCGAGGCTCGTGCCTGGAAGGACGACGGCGATCTCCTCGCCACCGTACCGGCCGGGGAGGTCGAGCTCGCGGACCGCGTCGGCGAACACGCGCGCGACAGCGCGTAGCACCTCGTCGCCGGTCTGGTGGCCGTAGCGGTCGTTGATCGACTTGAAGTTGTCGATGTCAGCGATCACAAATCCGACGTGGGTGCCGAGACGGCGGGCATGGTCGACCTCGTCGTCGAGGCGCTCATCGAGGGCTCGACGATTTGCCAGATTCGTCATCCCGTCGGTCTGGGCCTGGCGGGTCAGGCGCGCGATGTCGCCGAGAACCCGCGCAACCGGTCGCGCGATCCGTGTGGCCAGTCCTGCCGCGAGAGCGAGGGTGAGCGCCGCGGCGAAGAGAAGTTTGCGCCTGTAGTCGTTGACTCTGGCGTCGACGGCCGACACGGGTTCGAGCGCCACGATCGATGTGCCTGCGACTCCGAGCTTCGCAGCCCTGGCCTCGAAGGCGACCGAGCCGAACTCGACCCGGTTGTGGCCGGTCTCAGCTCGCGCTCCGACCGGGCCGCCGGCGATCACTCGGCCGTTCTGGGCGAGGACGAGCGCCGCATGCTTTGGCATCGGCGTCGCGGACGCGAGGACGGCGAGCAGCGAGCGATCCATTCGGACGGCGACGGTCACGCGCGCGACGATCCGGCCCCCACTCGCCATCGTCGCCGTCGCTGCAATTCGAGGTCCCGTGGGGAGCGTCCCGACGGCGTGGCCGTGCAGAACGATCAACGCATTGTGGGAGCGTGCGATGGAACGAAGCCGCGCGGTGTTTCGCTCGAGGACCGCCTGCTGAAGCGGCGCGGATGCCGCCAGCTCTCCGACGCGCGCTCTGAGGTTCGCGCGCATCGTCTTGAACGTCGACGCCGAGACGCGCGCCATGCTCGCGAGCTCGGTTGCGGCCTGCTGGTGGTTCGAGCGCCTGGCGTTGAGATCGAGAGTGAAGGCGACGGCGCCGATCAGCGCGCACGCGAGCACGAAGACGAGCAACGCAGCGCGCATGACGGCCATGCGCCCGTACCGGGACCGGAAGCGGCGCTCCATCTACTTGCCGTGCCCGTTCCCATTGCCGTTGCCCTGACCGTTCCCGTTCCCGTTGTTCCCATTCCCGTTCCCGTTGCCGTTGCCGTTGTTCCCATCCCCGTTCCCGTTGCCGTTCCCGTTGTTCCCATTGCCGTTGCTGCCGTTGCCGTTCCCGTTGTTCCCGTTCCCGTTCCCGTTGCCGTGGCCATTGCCGTTGCTGCCGTTGCCGTTCCCGTTCTTCCCATTCCCGTTCCCGTTGCCGTTCCCACTGCCGTTGTTGCCGCTCCCGTTGCCGTTGCCGTTCCCGTTGCCGTTGCCCTGACCGTTGCCGCTGCCGCTGCCGCTGCCAGTGCCGCTGCCAGTGCCGCTGCCGCTGCCAGTGCCGCTGCCGCTGCCGCTGCCAGTGCCGCTGCCAGTGCCAGTGCCGCTGCCAGTGCCAGTGCCGCTGCCAGTGCCAGTGCCGCTGCC
>JBASRJ010000203.1:0-2395 GCA_049273785.1 Gaiellaceae bacterium
CCCGCCGGCCGCGTAGTCCGGGTGGGCGATCTTCAGGTAGTGGCCGAAGGACCAGTCGAGGAAGCGCCGGGACTGCACGGGCCGCAGCCCGAGCGCCAGCGCGCGCGGCGGGATGCGGGGGATCAGCCGCTGCACGCGCAGCATCCAGCGGAACGCGTAGTCGTGGCTCGCGCTGAAGGCGTGGTAGCGCGCGAGCGCCTCCGCCTGCGTCTGGCGCCCCTCGACGACGGCCCGCAGCTCCCGCCCGCAGGCGATCCCGAAGTAGAGGGCTGTGCGGATCCCCTCGGCGGTCAGGGGCAGGCAGTGGCCGGCCGAGTCGCCCGCGAAGAAGATCCCGTCCTCGGTCGCCGGGCGCAGCGCGTGCGGGATCCAGTTGCCCTGGAAACGGATCGGGTCCGCGTCGAGGTCCTGCGCGAGCCGCACCGTCGGGTCCTTCACGTGGAACCGGGGGTCGAACGAGCCGATGCCGATGCGCAGCTCGTCGTCGGCCGGGAAGCGCCAGCCGTAGCCGGCCGGCACGATCGAGCGGTCGATCCACACCTCGAGGTCCTCGCCGCGGCCGTTCGGGTGGACCTCCAGCCCGCGCGACAGCAGCGCGTCGGGCGGCTGCACGTTCTCGCCGGCACCGAGGATCCGGCGCCAGCCGAGCGCGTCGACGATCAGCGGGGCGGTGATGTCGCCGCGGTCGGTGTGGACGGTGGAGCCGGTGCGCCCGTCGACCTTCGCCGTCTCGAACTCGGCGTCGCCCTGCTCGTGCAGCAGGCCGCAGAGGGTGCGGTAGTCGAACGTCGAGAAGGTCCAGGGCAGCCCGAGCCGCACGGTCGTGTGCGGGGTGTGCATGACCAGCTCGCCGAACCTCTGCTGGTGGGCGCCCATCAGGTCGAGCCGCTCGAGCCACGCGGTCGGGATCCCGCACGCGGACGTCTGCCGCTCGCCGACCTCGTAGCGGTCGACGATCAGCACCCGTGCGCCGCATCCGGCGAGCTCGCGGGCGACGGCGAGGCCGGCGAAGCTCGCGCCGCAGACGAGGACGTCGGCGTCGCGCTCCAGCGGGGTGCGCTCGGCGCCGCGCTTGGTTGCTCGGCGTGGCATCCGCGCTGGATGATACGGAGCGCACCGAACCCCCGGGCTGGCGCCACTCCGGTAACCTCTTGCGGCTGATCTTGTTCCCGACCGGTACCCAAATGTCAACCTCCACCGACACCGACCCGCAGCCCGCCGCGAAGATCGTCGAGGGCTCCAACGGCCTGCTGCTCGAGGTCGACGGCCAGATCGTCCCGAACTACGACGCGACGCTCCAGCCCTTCGCCGAGGGCGATGTCGTCACCGGCCACGTCGTGCGCATCGACAAGGACGAGGTGCTCGTCGACATCGGCTACAAGTCCGAGGGCGTCATCCCGGCCGGCGAGCTCTCGATCCGCAAGTCGGTCGACCCGAAGGACGAGGTCGAGATGGGGGAGGAGGTCGACGCGCTCGTCCTCACGAAGGAAGACCAGGACGGCCGCCTGATCCTGTCGAAGAAGCGGGCGCGCTTCGAGAAGGCGTGGCGCCGCATCGAAGCGGCCGCGGAGTCGGGCGAGCCGGTCGACGGGTCCGTCATCGAGGTCGTCAAGGGCGGCCTGATCATCGACCTCGGGGTGCGCGGCTTCCTGCCCGCCTCGCTCGTCGACATCCGCCGCGTGCCGCATCTCGACGAGTACCTCGGCCAGACGATCGAGTGCAAGGTCATCGAGCTCAACCGCTCGCGCAACAACGTCGTGCTCTCCCGCCGCGCCGTGCTCGAGGAGCAGCGCCGCGAGGACCGCGAGCGGATCCTCGACCGCCTGCAGCCGGGCCAGGTCGTCGACGGCACGATCTCCAACATCGTCGACTTCGGCGCGTTCGTCGACCTCGACGGGATCGACGGCCTGATCCACATCACCGAGCTGTCGTGGTCGCACGTCAACCATCCGTCGCAGCTCCTCAACATCGGCGACACGGTCAACGTCAAGGTGCTCGACATCGACCGCGACCGCCAGCGCATCTCGCTCGGCCTCAAGCAGACGCAGGAGGACCCGTGGCAGCGGGTGGTCGACACGTACAACGTCGGCGACGAGCTGGAGGGCAAGGTCACGAAGGTCGTCACGTTCGGTGCGTTCGTCGAGATCCTCGACGGCGTCGAGGGCCTCGTGCACATCTCCGAGCTGGCCCAGCACCACGTCGAGAACCCGCGCGAGATCATCCAGCCGGGCGACGACGTGAAGGTCAAGATCCTCGAGATCGACTCGGAGCGCCGCCGTCTCTCGCTCTCGGTCAAGCGGGTCGAGGGCCAGGTGCTGCCGCACCGCCCGCTCGAGGGCGACGCGGCCGCCGCCGGCGACCTCGACGACGTGCCCGAGCTGGGGCTGTCCGAGGA
>JBASRJ010000212.1:0-8967 GCA_049273785.1 Gaiellaceae bacterium
ACAACGCTGGGCCGAGACCCGCTGGGGCGGACCCGCGACGGCCCTCGCCGGGCTGCTCGGCCTGGCGGCCGCTCTGCGCGCCGTCGGCATCCAATACGGGCTCCCGTTCGGCAACCTGCTGAACCCCGACGAGCAGTCCATCGTCCCGCGCGCGTGGAAGCTCGTGCACGGCGCCGGGGGCGACCCGCACTGGTTCGACTATCCGACGCTGTTGATGTACGTGAACGCGCCGTTCCAGGCGTGGCAGTCCCAGCCCTCGTACCTGACGGCGCGGATCGTCGGCCTCGTGCTCGCGCTCGGCTCGGTTGCGGCGGCATGGTGGCTCGCTCGCCGCGCCTACGGCGAGCTGGCCGGGACCGTCGCCGCAGCGGCGACGACGGTTTGCACGATTCACGTCGTGTATTCGCGGGAGGCCGTCACGGACGTCCCGCTGGCCCTCGGCATCGCGGTGGCGCTCGCACTGATGGTCGGCAGGCGGATCGAGCTCGCCGGCATCGCGGCCGGTCTTGCAACGGGCTTCAAGTACCCGGGCGTCTTCCTCGTCGTCCCGCTCGTGGTCGCGGCGTGGGGGCGGTGGCGCCGACTTGCGGTCGCCCTCACGCTGATGGTGTCCGCCTTCCTCGCGTCGAGCCCGTTCGTGCTCGTCCACCGGCACCAGGCGTGGCACGAGGCGTTCCGGGTGCAGCGGCGCGCGCGCGAAGGCTGGCTCGGCTTCGAGCACGACCACGCAGCGCCGATCGCGTTCGTCGACCGGCTGTGGCACGGCCTCGGCCCGGCGCTGATCGTCGCCGCACTCGGACTCGTCGTCGCGCTCGTGCGTCGGTCGCGCACGGATCTCGTGCTCGTGACATTCGTGCTCGTCTATTTCATCGATCTGATGACGCTGCGTGCGCATTTCGACCGCTACGTGCTCCCGCTCGTCCCGCCGCTTGCGGCGCTCGCGGGACGCTTTCGCGCGCTCGTGCCCGTCACGCTGCTGCTGCTCGTCGTGCCGCTTACCTGGACGATCCGCGACGACAAGCGCCTGACACGAACCGACACACGCGTCGTCGCGGCGCACTGGATCGAGCGGCACATCCAGCGCGGCACGCGCATCGCCGCCGACCCGTCGACCCCGCCGGTCACGGGATTGCGTGTGCTCCCGCTGCAGCTGCCGGGGCCGGGCCGTCCGTTCGACGGGAACCGAAGTCTCGACCGGCTGCGGCGCGAGGGAATCCGCCTCGTGATCGTCAGCGGCGCCGTCACGGACCGCGTCACCGAGGCGCGGGACCGCTACCCGAAGGAGTCGGCGTTCTACGAGCAGCTCGCGAAAAGCGCCCTGCGCGTGTACTACCTGGCCCCCGGCGATCGCTACGCGGGCCCCTGGGTCGCGATTTACCGGCTATAACGTTTCCCGTGAAGCGCCTGCTCTTCGTCGGATTGATGGCGCTGCTCGCAACGGCCTGCGGGGCGGCGCAGACGTCTCGCCGGGTGGCTGACGCGGCCCCGAAGCAGTGCTCGGCCACGGCCCTGCCGGGGTGGAAGCACCTGGCCCGGCGCATCGACGCTCCCGTCTACTGCCCGACGTGGATGCCGGATCCGCTCGACGGTGTGATCGGCAGCCGCTGGAACAACATCGACGCGGTCAGTCGCGACCGCAGCTACCTCCAGAGCTGGGTGTGGCAGGAGACGGGGCTCGGAGCAGCCGGCGGCGAGCTGCACGTGAACCTGCGCGGCTATCCGGGCCGCACGCGGATCCCGAAGTGCGTCGACGCCAACACGGCGAAGCGACCGCTCATCCCATGCTTCGCGGACCCGCGCGGAACCGTGCGCGTAAACGGAATCACGGCGACGGTCTACACGGTGAACCAGGACGCAGACCAGTGGCACATCCTGTACGCGTGGCGGCACGCGGGCTCGCTCTACACGGTCAGCGAGCACGTTGCGCCGCCGGTGAACTACGCAAAGGTCCGCGTGTACCTCAATCGGATCCTGCGCGGCCTCGTCCTCGTACGCGCGTGAAGCTCACCCGGAGAGACGCGCTTGCCGGCGCTGTCGCGGCGGCGCTCGGAGGCGGGGGGATCTACGAGCTCGTCGATCGCCTGGGCGGCTCGTCGCCCAAGCGTGAGCCGGTATCGGCGCTGCCGCCCGAGCAGCACGTCCTCGACGGAGTGGCGGTGATCCAGGACAACGGAGTGGAGGTGCTCGTCCCGCCGCTGCACCACGAGCTCGTGACGGCGAGGGTGCGCGCCGGCGACGCGCGCGCGGCGCAGCGCGAGCTGACGGACGCGCTCGAGGCGCTCGAACGGCGTTTCGAGCCAACCCCTGCGGGTCTCGGGATCACGATCGGCTGGGGCCTGCCGTACTTCCGGAAGCACGTCCCGGAGGCCTGGCGCACGCACGGTCCTCACGACCGGCGCGCCCGCAAGCTCGCGTTGCTCGACGCGGTGCGGTTCCCGAGCGATCCACACGACACGATCCTCGAGGACAACGACGTCGCCGTCCTCCTGCGCAGCGACTCGAGCGATCACCTTGCGGTCGCGGCACGCGCGCTGTTCGACGACTTGCACGTGTTCGACGTGACGAGCATCCGAAAGGGATTCGTCGGCGGTGGGTTCGACGGCCGCCGAAGCCTGCCGAAGAAGGTCGCGGTCGCGGCGGGGGTGCCCGGCGCGGATCTGATTCCCGACACGGCGCAGCTCTTCCTCGGGTTCACCTCCACGCAGCGCGCCGGGATGGGCCCGCGACGGATTGCGAACTTCGAGACGCTCGGGTACGTCGACCTTCGCCCGAGCGACTACTTCCGGCACGGCACCGGCATGCACGTCTCGCACGTGTTCGAAGACCTGGAGGCCTGGTATCTCAACTTCGACTTCCGCGAGCGCGTCGACACCGCGTTCCGTCCGGGCCTTCGTGTCGCCCCGGAAACGCAGACGGTTCGCCAAGGCCCACACGACGTCTCGACCGACGCACACGTGAAGCGCCAGTTCCGTGACACCGGGAGGATCGGGCACAGCGGTGCGATCCAGACGACGTCCCGACTCCTGCGCGACGTGATCGCTGACGACGGCACGCACTACCCGAAGGGCACCGCGATTCCGGTGCGCGCGGACTTCAACACGCTCGACAACCCGTTCGCGTGGAGCGCGCAGCCGGCGCGCGACGGGATGCAGGCGTCACCTGCCGCCGGGATTCACTTCATCGTCTTCAATCCAACGAGCGACGATTTCCATCGGAACCGTCTGGCGATGGACGGTGTCTTGCCGGACGGCACGCGGCTGCCGCTGCCGGCTCGTGCGCGCGGGCAGGGGTTCAACGCGGTGTTGCGCACGACGCACCGGCAGAACTTCCTCGTCCCGCCACGGCAGCATCGTTCGTTTCCGCTCGCCGAGCTTTGAGGACGCCTTCGAGTCCGGCGCGGCGGCAGCCGGCGCCGGACTTGAATGCGTTACTAGCCAAAGAAGGCGCGCGCCACGGCGTACCAGTCTTCGGGCACCGTCTTCAGCTCCGACGTCGCTTCCTTCAGGGCGACGTCCACGATCTCGTCGCCGCGCAGCGCCGCCATCCGCCCCCACTTGCCCTGCTGGACGAGATCGGCTGCCTTCAGGCCGTAGCGCGTCGCGAGCACGCGGTCGTGCGGCGTGGGGGAGCCGCCTCGCTGGACGTGACCCAGCACGGTCACGCGTGTCTCGAACCCGGTGCGCTCCTCGATCTCGCGGGCGAGCGCAGCGCCGACGCCTCGCTCGGACAGGCGAACGTGGCCGAACTGGTCGACGTCGCCCCGGTCGCCCGCTCCCTCCAGCTCGTATCCCTCCGACACGACCACGATCGAGAAGTCCTTCCCGCGCTCGTGACGCCGCCGGATGTCGTCGCACGCCTCCTCGATCGAGATCGGCTGCTCGGGGATGAGGATCACGTCGGCGCCGCCGGCGATCCCGCTCATCACCGCGATCCAGCCGGTGTGGCGCCCCATCACCTCGACGACCATCACGCGGTTGTGCGACTCGGCAGTCGTGTGCAGCCGGTCGATCGCCTCCGTCGCGACCCAGACGGCCGTGTCGAACCCGAACGTGTAGTCGGTCGCCGAGAGGTCGTTGTCGATCGTCTTGGGGACTCCCACGACGTGAAACCCGTGCTCCTCGTGCAGCCGCGCCGCCACGCCAAGGGTGTCCTCACCGCCGATCGCGACGAGCGCATCGAGGCCGGCGGAGGCGAAATGCTCGAGCACGCGATCGACGCCGCCCTCGATCTTGTACGGGTTCGTCCGCGTCGTCCCGATGATCGTCCCGCCGCGGGGGAGGAGCCCGGAGATCTCCCGGGCCCCGAGGGGCTCGAACAGCCCCTCCACGAGCCCTTTCCATCCCTCGAGCACGCCGATCAGCTCGTCGCCGCGATCCATCACACGGCGTCCGACGGCCCGAATGACGGCATTCAGGCCCGGACAATCGCCGCCGCCCGTGAGAACCCCGACCTTCATGCGTCCATCCTAGAAACGTTGGCCGCCGCGGCGGGCTTTGCCCGTCGCGGCCGAGACGCCGGGCTACAGTGCGGTTTCGAGCCGAAGTGGCGGAACTGGTAGACGCGCCGGACTCAAAATCCGGTGGGCGAAAGCTCGTGTGGGTTCGAGTCCCACCTTCGGCATTCGAGTGCCAGACGCCCGAAAGTCCTCATGGCTCGGCGCAGCCAAGCCGGACTTTCGGGCGCTGAGCGGCGGGTAGAGGTTGAAATCACGGCGCCAATAGCCCGATACTTGGCCACCCCGCCGCGCCAGAGGGCGCTGCGGTCAGGGCATGGGTGGAATCGGCGACCAAGGAGGAAGAGTGAGCAGAAGGTTTTGGCTAGCGACGCTTGTGGGCGTCACAGCCGCGCTGGCGCTCCTGGCCGCAGGCTGCGGCGGGGGCGGAGGGAAGAGCAGCAAGGGCGTCACGGCGCTGCCGTCCTCATCGTGCTCGGACATCTACTACCAGGGCGGCGGGAACGCGGATTATCTGATCGCGTCCGACCTGCCGCTGCAGGGATCCGGGCGCACGCAGACCGTGCAGATGACGGAGGCGATCAAGTTCGTCCTCAAGCAACACGGCTTCAAGGCGGGCAAGTACAAGGTCGGCTACCAGTCGTGTGACGACGCGACGGCGCAGGCGGGCAAGTGGGCGTCGGAGAAGTGCTCCGCGAACGCGAACGCTTACGCGAGCAACAAGAGCGTCGTCGGTGTGATCGGGACGTTCAACTCCGGTTGCGCGGAGATCGTGATCCCGGTCCTGAACCGCGCTGCCGGTGGCCCGGTCGGAATGGTGAGCCCGGCGAACACGTACGTCGGCCTCACGCACGGCGGCCCGGGCACCGCGGCCGGCGAGCCGGACAAGTACTACCCGACCGGCAAACGCAACTACATCCGCATCGTCGCGGCCGACGACTACCAGGGCGCGGCGGATGCGTTGAACGCGCAGCAGCTCGGCTTGAAGAAGGTCTACATCCTGAACGACAAGGAAGCGTACGGTCAGGGCGTAGCGACCGACTTCAAGAACTCGCTGACGCAGCTCGGCATCACCGTTGCCGGGTTCGCGGCCTGGAACGGCAAGGCGTCGACGTACACCGGCCTCGCGACGAAGATCAAGGCGACCGGGGCTGACAGCGTCTTCCTCGGCGGGCTGATCTGCGAGAACGGCGGCAAAGTGGTCAAGGACCTGCGCTCGGTGCTCGGCAAGAGCGTGACGCTGCTCGCACCGGACGGGTTCACCCCGATCTCCGCCGTCGTCAGCGGGGCGGGCCAGTCGGCCGAAGGCATGTACGTGAGCGTCGCCGGCCAGCCGAACGAGAACCTGCCGGCTGCGGGCAAGACGTTCGTCAAGGACTTCGGCGCGACGCAGAAGGGCGGCAGCGTCGACCCGTACTCGTCGTACGCGGCGCAGGCGGCCGAGGTGCTGCTGACGGCGATCGCGAACTCCGACGGGACGCGGACCGGCGTCACCGACCAGCTGTTGAAGACGAAGGTGACGAACGGCCTCCTCGGAAACTTCACGATCAACGCAAACGGGGACACCAACTCGAACCCCGTGACGATGTACTTGATCAAGGGCGGCAAGCAGACGACGTACAAGACGATCACGCCGCCACAATCGCTGGTCGGCAAGGCGTAAAGGAAAAGGACAGATGAAGGTGGGGGAGGAGTCGACTCCTCCCCCACCGGATCCGGCACCGTGGCTACTGAGGCGAGTCGCCAACCGGTCTCCTGGTTCCGCGGTTTCTACGCCGCGGGGGTCGTTCCGTGGGTGGGCCGCGGGCTCGTCGTCCTGTTGTTCGTCTGGCTCGGCGTCAACCTCGCGAAGACCCCGGGAGACTTCGGGATCCTGCTCGTCGAAGGAGTCACGCTTGGGCTCGTCTACGGGCTGGTCGCGCTCGGGTACTCCCTCGTCTACGGCATCCTCGAGCTGATCAACTTCGCGCACGGCGACGTCTTCATGCTCGGGAGCTGGATGTCGCTCTACATCGGGGTCCAGAAGCTCGGACTGGACGCGTCGAGCTCCGGCTTCAAGGTCGTGTGGGGGCTCGCGCTGACGCTCGTCTGTGCGATGGCCTTTTGCGGACTCCTCAACGCGTCGATCGAGCGCGTGGCCTACCGCCCGCTCCGCAACGCACCTCGTCTTGCGCCGTTGATCACCGCGATCGGGATGTCGTTCATCCTGCAGGACGTCGGGCTCAAGCAACTCGGCTCGGCGCCCGTGTCGCTGCCGAACATCCTGCCGACGGGAACCGTCTTCACGATCGGCGGGAACAAGTACGGGTGGGATCACCTGATCGTCGGGCTCTCGGCGCTGCCCGTGCTGGCGCTGCTCGTCTGGCTCGTGCAGCGAACGCGCCAGGGCCGCGGGATGCGCGCGACCGCGCAGGACCAGGAAGCCGCGGCGATGATGGGCATCAACGTCAACGGGACGATCTGGTTCACGTTCATGATCGCCGGCGCGCTGGCCGGGGTCGCCGGGCTTCTGTATGCGCTCTACTCGACGAACATCGCGTACGACCAGGGCTTTACGCTCGGGCTGATCGCGTTCACGTCCGCGGTGCTCGGCGGGATCGGAAACCTGCCCGGGGCTGTGCTGGGCGCGATCCTGATCGGGCTGATCCAGCAGTTCAACGAGGGGCTGTCCTGGCACGCCCCAGGGAGCGACTGGACCCAGTCGATCGTGTTCGCGATCCTGATCCTGATCCTCGTGTTCCGTCCCGAGGGCCTGCTCGGCGAGCGCACCCCGGAGGGCGGCTGAGTGCCCGAGACCGGCAAAGTAGTGGACGAAGTCCGCGACCCGTGGTACCGCCGCTGGGCCGGCTTGCCCGGCGAGTGGAAGCGGCGCTACCGCGGGCTCGACGACCGGCAGCGCTTCCAGGTCGGCGTCGTCATCCGCGCGCTGGTCGTGATCGGGCTGATCTTCATCGGCTGGCCTCTGGCGCTGCTCGTCGCGGTGTTGTTCGCCGTTCCGTACGCGCTCGCGTACGTGCCGAAGCCGTGGAACCGCTTCAACAGGTTCGTGATCCCGACGATTGTCCTTGTCGTCGCCGTCACCTATCCGTTCGTCTACTCGGGTGCGGGGGTGCGCCTGCAAGGCCGCACGCTGAATCTGCTGGGCGCCTATCCGACGCTGGGGACGATGGTGATCATGGGGGTCTACGCGATGATGGCCGTCGGCCTCAACATCGTCGTCGGGTACGCGGGCCTGCTCGACCTCGGCTACGTCGCCTTCTATGCCATGGGCTCGTACACCGCGGCGTGGTTCGCGTCCATCCAGTTCGCCCACCGCAACATCCACTTCGGAGCCGTCGGCGTCGGGCCCAACACCCCGGGGATTCACATCTCGATCTGGATCCTGCTCCTGCTCGCCGGGATCTTCACGGCGATCATCGGCGTCCTCATCGGGCTGCCGACCTTGCGCCTGCGCGGCGACTACCTCGCGATCGTGACGCTCGGGTTCGGCGAGATCCTGCCGCAGGTGGCCCGCAACGGCGACAACCTCGGCGGCTTCAACCTCACGAACGGGCCGAACGGGATCACGCCGATCGATCCGCCCGGATTCGGCAATCTCAACTTTCTCACCGGCTCGGGAACGTTCTGGACGACTGAACGGCTGTACTTCTGGGGCGTGCTCGTGCTAGTGATCATCACGGTCTTCTGCAGCCTGCGTTTACGCGACTCGCGTCTGGGACGGGCATGGATCGCGATTCGCGAGGACGAGACCGCCGCCGCCGCGATGGGCATCCCACTGATGCGGACGAAGACGTGGGCCTACGCGACGGGCGCGTTCTTCGGGGGCGTCGCCGGCGCCTACTTCGCGAGCTTCAAGCAGGCGACCTTCCCGGGCGACTTTTCGTTCAACATCTCGGCGTTCATCCTCTCGATGGTCATCCTCGGCGGGATGGGCAACGTCTGGGGAGTGGTGCTCGGCGCCTCGTTCCTGGCGTTCCTCAACCAGCAGGGCCTCGCCGACATCGGCCATTCCTTCAACAACACGTTCGGGACGAGTCTCGACGTCCCGAAGTACCAGTTCGGGATCTACGGCGTCATCATCGTCGCCACGATGCTGCTGCGCCCCGAAGGGTTGATCCCTAGTGCGAGACGGAAAGCCGAGTTCCACGAGGGCGTGGCCGACACGCCCCTCTACGACGTGCAGGCATGAGCGACAACGTGAGCGAAAACGGCCACAAGGTCGACGACATCCTCGTCGCCGAGAAGGTGCGCAAGGAGTTCGGCGGGCTCGTGGCGTCGAACGACGTCGACTTCACGATTCCGCGCGGCTCGGTCGTGTCGCTGATCGGGCCGAACGGCGCCGGCAAGACCACGTTCTTCAACATGCTCACGGGCGTCTACAAGCCGACTTCAGGGCGGATCGTCTTCGACGGTCACGACGTGACGGGCAAGCCGCCCCATGCGATCACCGAGCGCGGGATCGGGCGCACGTTTCAGAACATCCGGCTGTTCCAGAACATGACGGCGCTCGAGAA
>JBASRJ010000221.1:0-2541 GCA_049273785.1 Gaiellaceae bacterium
CACCAGGCCTGGGTCGAGGCGCGCGAGCGCTCCGACTACGCGGCCTTCCTGCCGTTCCTGCAGCGCAACGTCGAGCTGAAGCTGCGCTACGTCGAGTGCTTCGACGGCTATGCGGATCCCTACGACGTCCTGCTCGACGACTACGAGGAGGGGATGACGAGCGCCGAGGTCGACCGGCTCTTCGCCGAGCTGCGCGCCGCGCTCGTGCCGCTGATCGCGGCGATCGCCGAGCGCGCCGATGCCGTCGACGACGCCCCGCTGTTCGGGGACTTTCCCGTCGAGCGCCAGCGCGTGCTCGTGCGGCGCGTGCTCGAGCGGCTGGGCTGGGAGGAGGGCGGCTGGCGGCTGGACGAGGCGGCGCATCCGTTCGCGACGAGCTTCGGCCCGGGCGACGTGCGCCTGACGACCCGCTACGACGCCTCGTACGTGGGCATGGCGCTCTACGGCGCGATCCACGAGTTCGGGCACGGGCTCTACGAGTCGCAGGTCGATCCCGCATTCGCCCGCTCGCCGCTCGGCGAGGGCGTCTCGCTCGGCGTGCACGAGTCGCAGAGCCGGCTGTGGGAGAACGTCGTCGGGCGGGGGCGGCCGTTCGTCGGCTACCTGCACGGGCAGCTGCGCGACGCCTTCCCCGAGCGGTTCGCGAACGTGGACGCCGAGCAGCTCTACCGGGCGGTCAACCGGGTCCGGCCGTCGCTGATCCGGGTCGAGGCCGACGAGGCGACGTACGGGCTGCACATCATCCTGCGCTTCGAGCTGGAGCGCGAGATGATCGCCGGCGCGGTCGCGCTGGAGGAGCTGCCCGAGGCGTGGAACGTTCGCATGCAGGAGTACCTCGGCGTCGAGGTGCCCGACGACGCGAACGGCGTCCTGCAGGACGTCCACTGGTCCGGCGGCGACATCGGCTACTTCGCGACGTACGCGCTCGGCAACCTGATCTCCGCGCAGCTGTGGGAGCGCGCCCGCGCGGACCTGCCGGACCTCGACGGCGCGCTCGCGGCGGGCGACGGCGCGTCGCTGCGCGCCTGGCTGGGCGACCGCGTCCACCGCTTCGGCCGCTCGATCCCGCCGCGCGAGCTGGTGGCCCAGGCGACCGGCGGCCCGATCGCGGTGCAGCCGTTCGTCGAGTACTTGAACGCGAAGCTGCGCCCGATCTACGGGCTCGCCTGAACGCGGAGCGGCCCGCCCCCGCTACCCGACCGCAGCCCGCAGGTGCTCGTCGATCGCGCCGAGGAGCTCCTGCGTCGTCAGCCACGACTGGTCGGGGCCGACCAGCAGCGCCAGGTCCTTCGTCATCTGGCCCCCCTCGACCGTCTCGACGCACACGCGCTCGAGCGTCTCGGCGAAGCGGACGACGTCCGGCGTCTCGTCCATCCGGCCGCGGTGGGCCAGGCCGCGCGTCCAGGCGAAGATCGAGGCGATCGGGTTCGTCGACGTCGGCTTGCCCTGCTGGTGCTGGCGGTAGTGGCGCGTGACGGTGCCGTGCGCCGCCTCCGCCTCGACCGTCCGCCCGTCGGGCGTCATCAGCACGCTCGTCATCAGGCCGAGCGAGCCGAAGCCCTGCGCGACCGTGTCCGACTGCACGTCGCCGTCGTAGTTCTTGCACGCCCACACATAGCCGCCCTCCCACTTGAGCGCGGTGGCGACCATGTCGTCGATCAGCCGGTGCTCGTACGTGAGGCCCGCGGCCTCGAAGTCGGCGCGGAACTCCGTCTCGTACACCTCGGCGAAGAGGTCCTTGAAGCGACCGTCGTAGATTTTGAGGATCGTGTTCTTCGTCGACAGGTACACGGGGTACCCGCGGGTCAGCCCGTAGCGCATCGAGGCGCGTGCGAAGTCGCGGATCGAGTCGTCGAGGTTGTACATCGCCATCGCGATGCCGCCGCTCGGGAAGTCGAACACGTTCAGCTCGACCGGCGCGCTCCCGTCCTTCGGCGTGAAGGTGAGCGTGAGCGTGCCCTCGCCGGGGATCAGCGTGTCGGTCGCGCGGTACTGGTCGCCGAAGGCGTGGCGGCCAATCACGATCGGCTTCGTCCACCCCGGGACCAGGCGCGGCACGTTCGAGATGACGATCGGCTCGCGGAAGATGACGCCGCCGAGGATGTTGCGGATCGTGCCGTTCGGCGAGCGGTACATGCGCTTGAGGCCGAACTCCTCGACGCGCGCCTCGTCGGGTGTGATCGTCGCGCACTTCACGCCCACGCCGTGGCGCTTGATCGCCTCCGCAGCCGCAACCGTGACCTGGTCGTCCGTCGCGTCGCGGTGCTCGATCCCGAGGTCGTAGCAGTCGAGCTCGACGTCGAGGTAGGGGAGGATCAGCTGCTGCTTGATGAACGCCCAGATGATCCGCGTCATCTCGTCGCCGTCGAGCTCGACGATCGGGTTCGCGACCTTGATCTTGTCCATGCCGCGAGCCTAAGGCAGATCGGCGCCGTGCGGTCGGGCGGCGTCGAGGGTGAAGAGCAGGCAGGCGGGATCGGCGTTCAGATAGCGGCGGCCGACGCCGAAGACCTCGCCGGCGCCGCGCAGCGACGCGCAGCG
>JBASRJ010000226.1:0-19228 GCA_049273785.1 Gaiellaceae bacterium
CGGCAAGCTCGAGCGTCGAGTGCGCGCGGCGGGCGGCCGCCGCCCGCCACGGCCGAACGTCCTCGCACACCTTCACGACGTCGCCTTCGCGGCTGAGAAACACCACGTCGATCGGGAATGCCATGAAGAAGGTGTGTACCGAGGGCGCGGGCTGGATCAGCATGCCCTCCCCGCGCGGCAGCTCCCGCCGGCCGAGCAATCCGCGCATCCGCCTGAACATGGTGTCGGCCACGATGCAGCGCTCGCAGACGATCGCGCCGTCGCTTTCGCGCATCAAAGCGACGCTGCCTCTCGCCGTCGACGCCGGCACCGTTGCCCTCGAGCGATCCTTCGAGGCGAGGCTAGCCACCGCCGAACGCCCGGAAGAAGAGGAACAGTGCCGGGCCCAGCAGGATGACGAACATCGCAGGGAAGATCAACAGCACGAGCGGGAACAGGATCTTGATCGGCGCCTTCTGTGCGCGCTCCTGCGCCACCGCTCGACGGCGCCTGCGCATCTCCTGGGCGAGATCGCGCATGATCTGGCCGATCGACACACCGAGCGTTTCGCCCTGGACGACCGAACGAACGAATGAGCGCATGGATGCGGTGTCGACCCGGTCCAGCATGCTCAGCAGCGCCTCTTGCATCGAGAGGCCCATGCTCTGCTCCTGGAGCGTCAGGCGAATCTCCTCGCCCAGCGGGCCGCTGATGCGCGTAGCCGCGGTCTGGAGCGACCCGACGAAACCAAGGCCGGCTTCGACCGTGACGACGAGCAGGTCGATCAGCTCCGGGAGCTGGTAGTCGATCTCGGCGAGGCGCTGCTTCGCGCGATCGGCGAGAATACGTGTCGGCAGCATCCAGCCGAGCACGACCATCAACACGGTGATCAGCACGAGCAGGACCGCTTTGACTCCGATCGTGCTCGCAAGCCAGATCCAGAGAATCGGGAAGCCCACCGTGCAGAGGACGCGGTAGCCCAGGAACCTGCCGGGGGTGACGTGGTAGAGACCCGCGGCCATCAAATCGGCCTGGATCGCATCGTTGCTGGCGCTGCTCGAGCGGCTCTCGACGGCTGAGCCGAGCTTCATCGCCACGTCGTCGACCCGTTCGCGCACGCTCCCGCCCTCGCTCTTCGTGTCGGCGCGTTGCGCGAAGCCGTAGCTCCCCACTCGTCCCAGAAGCCTTGACGATCGCTCGCGAAAGCGCGGTGCAAGGAGCGACGTTGCAACGATCCCGACCGCAAGGCCGGCCAAGAGAATCCCGACGATTGGAAGGATGATCATGGCGTCACACCTTGATGTTCACGATGCGTTTGATGACGAGCGACCCGGCGGTCACGGAGATAGCTGACAGAACGAGCAACACCTTTCCGCCGGTCGACGAGTACAGAATGTGCATGTAGCTGGGGTTGATCAGCGTGATGACCACGAGCAGGAACAGCGGTAGTGAGGTCAATACCCAGCGCGACATACGGCCCTGAGCCGTCAGCGTCTTGACCGTTCGGCGGAGCTCGAACCGCTCGCGGATCGTCTCGGTCACGCGGTCGAGCACCTCGGCAGTGTTGCCGCCTGTTTCGCGCTGAAGCGCGGCAACGAGCGCGACTTGCTCGAGCTCGCGGCTGTCCATCCGCTCGACGACGACGTGCAGGGCCTCGTCGATCGAAACGCCGAGCTGCTCGTCGGCGATCACACGCTGGAACTCCGATTTCGACGGCTCGGCAGCGTCGTTGACGACGACGGAGAGAGCGCCGATGAAGCTATGGCCCGCGCGCAGAGCGGACGAGAGCACGTTCAGGTTGTCGGGGAGCTGCTCGGCGAACAGAAGCCGCCGCTTTGCGAGCCGGCGCTTCAGTTGGGATCGGACTGCAAAGGGGATCGCGATCGCGATCGCGATCGCGGCGAGAAGCGATCCCGACAGGTACTTGATCGCGATCAACGACACGAAGGATCCGATCACGGTCAGGACGACGATCTGCTCGGGGGGCATCGCTACCTCCGCGATGCCGAGCTCCCACCTGAAGCGCCGCCACCGCGTGCTTCCGCGCAACGCTCTCTCGGTCCCTTTGAGCATGCTTGCGGTGAGCTGGGCCGTGGGTCGCCCACTGGCCTCCTGCACGACTGTCGGGACGGACACGAATTCCGCCATCCTGCGGCGAACCGTTCCTTTCCTCGGTCCCGAGACCAGCGCGACAGCCCCCGTCCCGATCAAGATCGCTGTGGCCAGACCGACGACGATCATCGTTGCAAACGAGCTCCACAGACGGTTCGAGAGCGATGGGTGATACGGCGCCTTCGGTCCCGCAGCCACCACCGTGAGCTTCGGTGTGTCGTACGCGGTGCTTGCCTCACCGTCCAGCCCTGCGACCCGCATCTTGACGTTGATCCGCTTGCCTGGACCGGCGAGCGACTGGTAGCGGACCAGGTACTCGTTGGCGAGCTGCGACCCGAGCTCGTTGTAGATGGTTGCCAGCTGGGCAATCGACGTCGACTCGACGTAGCGGCCTCCGGTCTCGCGCGCGAGCTTCCGTAGCGTTTCGAGGTTCGAGAGGCGTGAGCGCAGGCCGACCGCGAAGATGCGGACGTGCGCCGCGCGGGCGGCGGCGGCCGCGCTTTCTGCCGTCTCATGCTTGCCCACGTCGTTCCGGCCGCGCTGCTCCTGGCCGTCCGAAAGAAGGACGAGAGTGCCTGCACTGATGTGCGCCTTGCGCAGCTCGCCGAGGGACTGGACGACCGCGTCATAGATGTGAGTCCCATAGACGAACGGCGGCTGGACCGAGAGAGCTCGGTCGATCTTCGTCTGGTCAGTCGTGAACGGAAGGACGACCGTGGGGGAGAGGTTGTACGTCACCACTGCCAACTGCTCCTGGCCCTTTCGCTGGGCGGCGAATGCCTCGGCGGCGTAGAACGCAGCCCGCTCCGGCTTCCCCTCCATGCTGGTGCTCGCGTCGATCGCGAGCACGACGCCGAAGTCTTGTGCGTGGGCCTCGGCGACGGGAATGACCGACATGCCGGCGACTGAGCCGCCGTTTTCGGTCACGTGGACCTGACTCGGCTTGAGCTGCATGCCTCTCGGGAGGGAGAGCACGTAGGCCCGCCCCGGGAAGCTCGACGCTCCGGCTTCCGTGATGTGAATGCGGCCCGAAACGGCAGCAGCCGGAACCGCGGTCGCCAGAGCGAGCAGCCCGAGGACGATGGCGACGACGCGCCGTCGAGTCACGACATCACCGCCCTAGCGCCGAACTCGTCTTTCTCGGCCATGCCCTGCGCGACGAACAGGTCGTTGGGAAGGGTGATCCCGCGCTTCTCGAACTTGTAGATGAACGTGGGGCGGAGCCCCGTCGGCTGGAGGTGCCCAATGACGGTGCGGTCCTGAAGGATTTGCTCGATCTTGAAGGCGAAGACCTCCTGCAGCGTGATCACGTCGGACTCCATGCGCTGCACTTCGGTGATCGCGGTGACTCGGCGCGAACCGTCCTCGAGCCGCTCGAGATGAATGATCAGATCGAGAGCCGAGGCGACCTGCTGCCGAATCGCACGGATCGGCAGGTCGTAGCCCGCCATTAGCACCATGGTCTCGATCCGCGCGAGTGCGTCGCGCGGCGCATTCGCGTGCACGGTCGTCAGCGAGCCGTCGTGGCCCGTGTTCATCGCCTGCAGCATGTCGAGCGCCTCGGCGCCGCGGACCTCGCCGACGATGATCCGGTCGGGCCGCATGCGCAGTGAGTTGCGGACGAGATCACGGGTGGCGATCTCGCCCTGGCCTTCGATGTTCTTCGGACGGCCCTCGAGGCGGAGGACATGAGCCTGCTTCAACTGGAGCTCCGCCGCGTCCTCGATCGTGACGATTCGCTCGGAGTCGGAGATCGCCGCCGACAGAGCGTTCAGCAACGTCGTCTTGCCGGAACCAGTGCCGCCGGAGATGAGGATATTCAGCTGCGCGGCGATGCACCGCTGCAAGAAATCGACCGTCTCCTCGGACAGAGTCCCGATCCGGATCATCTCCTGCAGATCGAGGCGTTTGTTCGCGAACTTGCGGATCGTGACCAGCGGGCCGCTGAGAGACAGAGGCGGGATGACGGCGTTGACGCGGCTGCCATCGGGAAGTCGCGCGTCGACCATCGGTGACGATTCGTCGATGCGCCGCCCGACCTGCGCGACCATCTTGTTGATGATGCGACGCAGATGCGAGTCGTCGTTGAAGCGCACCGTGGTCTGGTAGAGGCGTCCCTGTCGCTCGACCCAGACGTCGAACGGGCCGTTGACCATGATCTCGGTGACGCTGTCGTCGGCGAGCAAACGTTCGATCGGCCCGTGACCGAGGATGTCGTTCGAGATCTCGGAGACCAACCGCTCGCGATCGTCGCGCGAGATGCCGGCTTCTGCGGCGAGCTGGTCACGGATGTCGACGATGACCCGGTCGCGGAGGGCGATCGGGTCCATCGTCGCATTGAACAGCTGCGGGCCGAGCTCGCCGATCACCGCGAGGTGAATCCGGTTTTTGACCTCGGCGAACGGATCCGGTCCGGAGGTCGGAGGAACGGGCCGCGAGGTTGAGAGTCGCTCGTGAAGTTCCATCATGACCTCCAGGCGAAGCGTCTCTTCGCGTTGTCCGTGGGTTCATCGAGTTGCACCGGACGGAGGGGCGGCGCCTCTTCGCTCTGGACGTAGAGATCGGCCAGCTTTCTGAACGACCGCGCGGCCTCCGAACGGTCGTCCACGAGCACGATCGGAGTCCCGTCGTTCACGGAGATGGGAATCTGCCGGTCGCTCGGCACGAGGACCTCGGGCGCCCGGCCGATGATCGCCTCGACGTCCTCCTGGCTGATGCCGACTCGCGTGTCGGCTCGGTTGAGAACCAGCGAGATCCGATTCGGGTCGTAGCCCATGAGCTCGAGCGTTTCGAGCCCGAGCTTCGTGTTCTTGAGCGAGAGCGAATCGAGCATCCCGATCATGCACACATGCGTCGAGGCGTCGATCGCCGCGATCACTTCCGGCGTGAAACCCGGAGGCGTGTCGACGATGACGTAGTCGTGCATCGCTCGCAGGTTCGAAAACACGTCCCGGAGGAAGTCGACGGTGACCGTGCTGGCGTGATCCGGCCGTGTCGGGGCGAGCAAGATCCGCGCCCCGGACCCGTGCCGGACGAGGTACGCGTCAAGCTTCTCCTCGTCGAGCGATCCGCCAGAGCGGGCGAGGTCGTAGATCGTCTTGTCCGGCCGCAGGCCCAGCGCGAGACCGACGTCGCCGAACTGCAGATCGAGGTCGACGAGCGCGGTCTTGTGACCGGCGGACGCGAGCGCCACGGCGAGGTTCGTCGATACCAGCGTCTTACCCGTGCCGCCTTTGGGCCCGAGGACGCAGACCATCGGTGCGAGTGCGATCCCGCTCGCGATCGCCGCACCGCGGCGGCGGGCGATCGCCTTTTCGAGCGCGAAGGCGATCCGATCTGGAGCCTCGGGCAGCGTCACGATGTCGTCCGCGCCCGACTCGAAGACGCGACGCACGAAGCCGTTCGGGGACCCGGTTGTCAGCACGACGACGGGGCGGTCGGGCTGCTGTTTGACTGCGCTGTCGATGAAGTAGAGCGCTCGGTCGGAGTACCCTGCGCACGCCACGAGCAGGAGATCCGGCGAGGTTTCCTGGAGCGTCCGCCAGCTCTCCTCGATCCCGTTGATGATCCCGACGATCTCGATGCTGCCGTGGTCCGGCAACGTTGACTGGATGTACTGGCTGTCGACTCCCGCGTCGACGGCGACGAGTGCGTGAATCCGCTCGGCCATCGCTATCGCACGGCCTTGTAACCGAGAAGGAGAGTCTGCGCTGTGACGAGCCCCGGGATCTGGACCTTCGCTCCGCTCGCGGGCCGTGCCACGAACCACAGGTGGCCGTTGTCAGCCGCGTAGGCGAGTTGCGCTGCTTGGTTTTCCGGGACGCGAAGCGTGTACGCGCCGGAACCGCCGACGTACGGCGCCCGGAGCACGAGCACGTTCGACAGCAGCAACTTGATCACGGGCTGGGAGCCGTGGATCCCTGCCGAGTTGAGACCGACGAAAATGTCGATGCGGTCGCCGGCCCCGATCTGGCCGATCATGCCGCGCTGCGCGTCCATCGACACCGTGATCGCGCGGTCGGTACCCGTGAGCTTCGTCGACAACGTCCCCGGAGGCGCGTACACGAAAGCGGCCGCGGTCAGCTGCTGCCCCGGGAGGATGTCGGCGACCGCAATGCGTCCCGTGAGCGCGGCCGGATCGGTGAGCGCTCCCACCTGAAGCTGTCCCTTGGGGACGGATGCGACCTGGTACTGGCCGCTCGTTCCGACGATGTCGCCGGACGTGCCTTTCTGGATCACGCTCTTCGCCACCAGCACGCTCGAAGGCACGGCCGAGCTGTTGACGCTGTTGCGGTAGGCGTGCAAGTAGGCGAAGAGAACGATCCCCGCGATGACGGCTGCCCCGACGCCGACGAGAATCGAGCCCCTTCGGGTCGAGAAGAGATTTTGAGCGATGTCCACCACTAAGTTCCTCCTTACTTCGTCATCACGGGGACGCATGCCCCGAAGCTTGTTGGGTCGCAGATGATCGTTCCGCCGCCGCTGTTGAGCGTGTCGACGTACTTGATGAAGTGTCCGACAATCGTCCCGCGGTCCGGGATCGGGTCATCCGGATGATCGGTGACACCGGGACTCGTACACGGGGATCCGTCGTATCCGGTGATGTAAAAGGTGGCGAAGTCGGTAACCGGAATGGTCGTCGACCGTCCCGACGTGTGCGAGAACGTGCCGTACGCAGTCAGATACGTGCCAACGATTCTCTTGTCGCCCTGCGGGAAGCCATCGCCGGGGAGATTCGGGTCGAACATCGCCCAGTTGTTGTGGCCGATCGCGCCGTACGCCGGACAGGACGGTGGAGTCGCATTCCCGAAGATGCGGCGGTTGAGTCCGTTCTTGATCGCCGAATTGGCATGGTTCCCGGGAACGAGCGCAACGCATTGCCAGGGCTCCGGATGAGTCGCGTCGTTCAGTGCGTTCGTCGCGGGGCACGGCGCCCATGCGGGATTGGTGCCGTAGTTGATCGTGTACTGAGGAGAACAGCCCAGTGCGAGCGCGTTCTCCAAAGTACCCGTGCCTGGACCGACGTTGTTGCAGTCGATCGACTGCGTGCTCCCGCCTCCGCCTCCGTCGTTCACCGCGACTCTCAGACATGCAAAGTGATAGACAGTGCCGTTAGGAAAAGTGCAGAGCGCCGTCGTGTCGCTCGCGTTCTGCGCGTTCTGCAGCACGCCTTTGAGATCGAGCGAGACCGCGATTGTGCGCGTGCCGATCACCAGGGAGTTGGCGTCCACGACCGGACAGTTGGTCGGCGACGTGCAACCGAGGATCTGGACGCGCGCAAGCGGACCGGAGAGGTTGTTGCTCGGGTTGTCGTTCGCCGTGTACGCCTGCTGGATGACTGCCCCGGTTTCGAAGGTGCCGCTGCAGCCCTTACCATTGCCGCAGGCTTTGCCATTGATCGTTCCCTGGTTGGTCTGCCAGCTCACCGTCAGCGGCTGTGCGCCGGCGAGGGCACTGATCGGAATCGATCCCTTCCAGCACTGGCCGGAAGCGCCGCCGGCTTGGACCGCCGCACATTCGGCGCTCGGCGGAACGGCGAGGTCCTTCGCCAGATCGCAGCCCTTCCCGCAACCGGCGCCCAACACGGTGACGTTCATCGAATAATTGGCGCCGCCGGGAAGAGAAGCGTCGACCATCGCCGCGATCGTCACGCTGCAGTTGACCGTGATCGCTTCGAAATAGGCGTCGGCGGGACAGCCGCCCGGAAAGAGCTGCACGTCGCGAAGAAGAGGCGCGTTCGGCTGGACCGCGCTCCCCGAGTTCGTCCAGCCGCGAATGAAATTGACGCCGACGGTGGGAGGATCGTTACTTCCATCGAAGCACGTCGTCAGCTGCTGGCCACAGATAGTGGCGAGGTTGCCCGCCACAGAGAAATCCGCCGGCCGAAGTCCGCTGACCGCGATGACGACGCCCGTCTGCGCGGCGATCGGGATGTCGCTCCCCCCGCTCGCCCACAGGGAGACGCCGCTCGGGCATGTCGGCGGCGCGGGCGGTGCCGGGTTCTGGCACTCGTTGAGCACGGCCGTACCGAGCACAGCGTTGCTGTTTCCTTCATTGATGAAGATCGCAGCGGCCGACTTCGGCTTCGGATTCGGGACCGCGATGGGCAGGGAGTTCGCACTCGACGTCTCCTGCATCAGACAGACGCGCGCATGTGCGTTGATCCTCGGGACGAGCCCGCCGAAGAACCACGGCAGATCCGACTCCGTGGCCTTGATGTCGATGCCCGGGGCGCCGACAGTCGGGTCCGTAGCGCTGCGGCAGAACTCGTTCGGCGGGCTATTGGCACACGGAGTGCCGCCGTTGTTGTCGGCCGCATCAGCGTCTCCGAAGTATCCGCGCGAGTTGATGAGAATGTGGAGCTTGGACGCTGCGACCCCGCCGACCTGGGCGTTGTAGAGCGCGGTCGGGTTGTTCGCATCGGGCCCGCCGTAGTTGTGCGCAGCCGCGGAGATCGTCGCGTTGCTGCACGAGCTCAGCGGCAACGAAATCGAGTGGGCGCCGGCCAGAGCTGCCGCGTCCGCCTGGAGCTGCAGGTGGCGGCGGTGCTCGAACCAGTTCGCCGTGTCGACGACCGCGGCGACGATGAAGACGAGCGCGAACATGCCAACGGCGGTGATCAACAGCACAGCACCACGTTCGTCCTTGAGGCGAGCGCTCCGACCGATGCCGCTCACGGGTAACACCCCGCGGCGTAGTTGCTCGGCGTACCCTCGAGCCGCATCGCCGCCTTCCCGCGGATGGTGGTGGTGCCGATGCTGAGGTTCGCGGTGACGTACTTGAGCCAGTGATAGTTGACCGAGACGGTGACCTGGACCGGGTCTCCGACCAGCGGCGAGGAGTGGCCCGTTACGGGGGGAAAGCTGATGCAGACTTGCGAAGCGCTTTGCGCAGGCGCGTACGCGTCCCCGGGGCGACCGGTCTTCAAGACATTGAGATCAGCGTTCTGCTGGATGTACTGCGCCAGACAAGTCGTCTGATTCGAGCCGGTGCAAGTCGGAGCGTTGTAGTTGACCGCGGCGAGCCGGGCCCCCATGTTCGCCAAGTGGGTTTCGTCGATCCACGAGTTGAACGCCTGGCCGAAGTCGAGCATCCCAAGTAGCAGCACCATCACCAGCGGGAGCACGATCGCGAGCTCGACGAGGGCGGCTCCACGCGTTTCCGCGAGCCGCCCCCGCCAATCACTGGTGCGAGAGACGAACATCGGCCGTTCACCTATGGGTTCGGAACCGCCGACAACGTCGTGCTCACCCTGTCGAGGATGCTGGACACGTTGTGGCCCAGTGCCTGCAGGACACCGACTGTCAACACGGCGACCAATGCAAGGACCAAGGCGTACTCGATGAGCGCCTGACCCTCCTCGCCGGCGAGTCGGTGCCCGACCGCAGTCAGGATCCGAGACCTTTGAACGCGCATCCAGCATCCTCTTCCTCCGCCCACGCGCTACGGCGTGACGTCGGAGAGCGCCGTGTTGACCTTGTTGAAGATCCTCGAGACGTTGACGCCCATCGCCTGGAGGATTGCGATCGACACGACGGCGATGAGAGCCAGGATCAGCGCGTACTCGACGAGCGCCTGACCTTCCTCGCGATCGAGCCGATTCCGGAGTGCCAGATAGGCACCGTGGATCCTCGTTTGAAGAAGCAACATCCGTTGTTCCTTTCTTCGCTTTACGCCTACGGACTGACGTTGGACAGTGCCGTGTTGACCTTGTTGAAGATCCTCGAGACGTTGAGGCCCATTGCCTGGAGGATCGCGATCGACACGACGGCGATGAGGGCCAGGATCAGCGCGTACTCGACGAGCGCCTGACCTTCCTCACGGTCGAGCCGATTCCGCAGTGCCAGATAGGCACCGTGGATCCTGGTCTGCAGAAGCAACATGCTTTCGCCCTTTCGTTTGTTTACTCTGTCGATCACGTCGCGTTGCCGGACGGGGCGGCTTTGGGTTGCCCCGGATCCGCGTGACGTTGACGCCAAACGCCTGGAGGGTCGTGTCGCATACGCGTCACCTCCAGGCGAACCAGCGGGCGGAGCCTGGTTCCCGCCCGACATGCCACAGTGGCCCCTTTGCCCTCCCTCCTTTCCTCGTTTGCCCCCGGGTCGCGCGCGCGATGCGAGTCACGGCTCGCATCCACGGCGCGGCCAGTACGCGCATTGACCCAAACTGAAGCCGACCCCTCTCGGGCCCATAACCGGCTGAAGGTCGAGTCCGCGCCGGTCGTTCGTGCGTGTTTGCCGCGCAAGACGGACGTTCATCTCGTGACGCCCCCGCCGAGAGGACGGGAGATGACGATCACGCCGTGGCCGCGGTACAGCAGGCGAGTGTGCGGGAGGCGAAGGAGGCCTCTCGCGAGCTTGCCCTCGGCTCCTTTCTTGAGGACGAAGAGCCCGTAGGGAGCCACGACCTTCTGCCAGCCCTCGACCTGGCGGCGAACGTCGACGAGCGTCTGGAGCTGGTTCTTCGACAGCAACTCGAACCGGGCGTCGTAGGCGATGCGGCCCCGAAGTTCCGGCCGCTGCAGCAGCAGCCAGTCGCCGTATTGCTCGTCCGCGAAGACGCGGATCTGCGGGTTCGCCGTCTCAGCCTGCGTGACCGCGGCCAACGCTGCTTGTGGATATGCGCGCTCGAACCATGACGACGGTTTCGCTGCAACTCCCGCCAGCGAAGCGACGGTGCCGGCGACGCTCACGGCGACCAGAGCGCGGTTCAAGAGCCCGAAGCGCATCGCAGACGTGTTCGGCTTGAGCACGGCGTCCAGGGCCGTCGGCACGAGCATCAGCGCGACAACCGCGAACCACACGACTCCGCGGAGCGACTGCAGCCCCATCACGAGCGTGAGCCCGAGGAAGACCTTCTCGACGCGCAGGAGTCGGCTCCCGTGGCGCCCGACCAGCCAGACGGCCAGGAACGCAAGCATGAAGAAGGGCGCCGTCTGGAAATCCGGCGCCGTCGGCCGCCATTCGACGACGTAGTCCCGGAACCCGGGGTTCGCGAGCATCCGGTGGTAGTAGCCCGGGAGGCTCAGCGCGTACGGCGAGGCAAGGAGGCACACGACCGGAGCGAGGCACAACAGTGTCGCGCGAGGCACCCACCGCTGAAGGGGTTGGCGGCGGCGTTCGTATGCGTAGGTGAGCCCGGCGAGGACCACGAGCAACGCCCCGGTGATCGCCGTGCCGTGGATGTTTGCCCACAGCACGAGCAACGGGAAGACGAAAAGCACTCGCCGCGACGGTGCACGCGCGTCTCCGATGAGGAGCCACACGACCGCCACGAACAACACGAACGCCAGACTCTGGGCGCGCACGTTCCACGATCCCCAGATGAGGAGGAACATCGCCGGCAGGGAGATCCAGCAGACGCTGCGCATCGAGGCGCCACGCCAGCGGGCAACCACGATTGCAAGCGCGAACGCCGAACCGGCTGCCGCAACATGGCCTAGGAGCGCGAGCTTGACGCCGCCGGCGGCATAGAGGCCGTAGTAGAAGAGCTGGCCCAGCCACTGCTGGTCGACCCATTGCTGCCCGTGCGTCCAGATCGTCAGCGCGTCGTGCGACGGTAGGCCGTGGTGAACGACCTCGTGTCCCCCGAGGATGGCCAGCCAGCCGTCGGAGAAGAGCTCGCGCGGCAGGGACAGCGCAAGGCTGATCACGTACAGGGCGACGACCGGAAACAGCAGCGTCTCGTCGAGGCTCCGGGCGACGATCCTGGTGATCAATCCCCTGCCGACAGGGACGCGGGGCGAACGCGCTGGAGCGACCCGGTCCGCGATCGGCTCGACGTGTTCGACCATGTCTGCAACATCGAACTACGTGTGGGCGGCCGTGCCATCGACCGAAAGGCCGGACCAGGCTGGACCTAACGCGAAGCCAGGGCCGCTCGCGGGGGGCGGGCCTTGCGGTGGTACATCGCGAGGCCCACGGCCACCGCAGTGAATGCGTACATGCGCAGGATCACGGACGTCGACCCGTGGCTGTCCTCACCGGGCAGCGTCCAGTAGAAGAAGGGCAGCAGCCAGGCTGCGCTCATGCGGTTCCGGTAGAGAGCGATGACGACGTACACGAGGACGAGGTAGTGCAGCCAGACGATGGGCGAGACCAACAAGGCGACTGCGAGGGCGGCGACGAAGGCGCGCCGGTCACCGTCACGCCCGCGCGCGATCGCGAAGATCGCGGCGATCCCGACGACCGTCAACCCGTACAAAGCGAGATGGGCGGCGCTGTTGGAAGCGCCGACCGATCGGATCAGAGCGAACGGGGAGTAGCTCCGCGCCTGCTCGAGGCCGGCGACGTGGCCGAGGAAATGCAGGTAGCCCCTGAGCCCGGCAAAGCCGAGCATCGCCCAGCACCCGAACACCGTGACGACTCCCAGCACGACCGTCGTGCCGGCCGTCCGGAAGCGCCGCGTGGCCGCGAGCCAGACGACGAGCGGCCAGAGGAAGAGCTTCGTGACCACAGCTCCGACGATCGCCGTCGCTACGATCCATCGCCGGTCGCGGTAGCGCCACGTTGCTGCCGCACAAAGCGCGATGAACGTGCTCAACGTCCCGACCGCGAGAGAGCCGACGAAAGGCAGCGAGGCGAGCGCTGCGCCGTAGCAACGCCAGTCTCGGACCCCAAGCAGACGCAGCGTGAGGAAGAGCGCGCCGACGACGAAGAGCGAGAATGCGACAACGGCGAGCTTCCAGGGCAGGAAGCCGAACGGAACCATCAGGATCGCTGCCGGAGCCGGATAGACGAAGGGGTAAGGCGAATGCCCTGTAACGACGTCGTGACCCGCCTTCCACATCACGTGGAGGTCGAACAGGAATCCGCCGTCCGCGAAGTGCTTGCCGTCGACCGTGAGCGGATGGACGTGGTACCGACCGACGAGGTAGGCGACGATCACCGCAGGTCCGAGCAGCGCGGGCAGGATGAAGACGGCGGTTTCGACGAAGGCCCGAAGGTGCGGCCGAATCCCTTCGCCCCGAATTGGGCTGCGCCCCGCTGAGGTCGCGCGCGCAGCCTCCGCCGTGTGGCCCACAGCTTCCACCACCTCGACCATTCCGGTTTGCGGCTCGTACGGCGACCCCCGTGGGTCCGGATTCGGACGGCAATTCGGCTAGGAGCCGTTTCAAGCTCCCCCGAACGGGGGAGGTCGTAGGATTGGGATCTTCCGAACAGGTGAAAGTGCCCAGCCCGTACCCTCCTCAGCTCGAGCGCCGTTTCTACGGAAGCCGTAGATGACGAACATCGAACTCTTCCTGCTCGCACTCGGAGTCGGAGCGGCGCTGATCGCCTTCTGGCTTGTCGCGCGCTTTCCCGAGCGCCGGCCGGCGAACTTCAGGAGGGCGATGCTCCATGTGGTGGCTGCCCTCGCAATCGGTTGGATCACCCCCGCGGCTTTCGGCTACGTCATTTCGTACGGCCGCATCGCGGCGATGCCTGCGATCTTCGGGCTCCTGCTTCCGGTGGTGGTCTACTCGTTCCTCTCGGTCGCCTGGTTCCTGAAGCTCACGCACGACGCGATCAGCCACCGCCAGTTCTGAGGAACGTCCGCGACCAACCGGCTTAGACGCCGGTTGGTTCCCCGCGCAGGCTGCTTGGCGACTGGAATATGTGCTCGGGGCGGGGCGCCCGCTTGGTCGGACGAAGCCGCACAACCGTCACGCGTGGAGTACCCGATGCCTCGATCTGATCAGGGATCCCTCCAGCCCGAAAAGAGGAACACGCGTACATGCTGGCCCCGCCGTCGACTGTGACCTTCCGCCACGCAGAGCGACACCGACTCGCGAGTCCAAGAGGCACTGGTGCCGAATGCGCTCTCTTCCAGCTCACGGCATACGCCTCCGACGAGCCACGTGTGCAGGAGTGAATCCGCTTCGCTCGTGCAAACCCGAAGAGCAGCGGAATCGCCACGCGCTGCTCGATGTCGAAATTCGCCAAGTAGACGGGGCAGCCTGCCGCGACCGCCCCTTTGGCCATCTCGATGGCGGCGGAGCCACTCCTCTCCATCCGTGCCGAGCTCGCAAGTTCCGTCCGCGTGACTGACAGCGCGACCACGACGACGAGCAGGCCTACGGCAATCTGGGCGAGGTTCGTTCGGGCGAGCCCTCGGAAGGCAACCACCGCAACCCCCACGATCCAGGGGATGTAGTACCACGTGGCTACTTCGCCGCGAGCCAGTGAAAGAGCGCTCATCAAGAACCCTGTCACGAGAATCCCGGTGAGAAGCCAGGCGTCTCGGTCGCGACGGCGAGCCGTTTCGATGACCACGGCGAACGAAAACGGAACGGCAAGGGTCCAAAGCCACGTCTGCATGAGGCCCGGTGCGCCAAGAAGCGGAGAAACGATGCCGGCGAGTAGTTTCTCGCCGAACGTGTGTGCCACCGGGTAAGGCCTTTCCCCGGCCGCGAAGGCGAGCCCAAGGTGCACGGCCACGTGAACGAGCGGCGCGAGGACCACCACTGCCAAGGCGGTAAGCAGCGACCGCACCGCCCGCGATTGCAGCGCATACGTTCGGAGGACCGGACGGAGCCAGGCGACGAAGAACGGGACGAACACGAGCACGCAGAGCGATGACTCCTTTGCATAGACCCCAATGAGGTAGACGAGGTACCCGACGATGATGACTCCGACGGCGCGCGCGCGGACTCGTCCGGTGGGTCGGTCAACGAGAAGCGTGCGGACCCCCGATCCGAGCAGCGCCAGGCCGAGGACCAATCCCGTGATCATCATCGGGTCACCTGGGCCATAGCGTGCAAGGCTCACGGCGATTCCTGGAGTCAGCGCGATCGCGAACGGCGCCAGCCAAACCAAAGGACGCCCGAATGGCGACCGCCGGTCGAGCAGCCAAGCCGCCAGAATCCAGACGGCCAGCAGAAAGAGGGCTGCGCGAACAACGCCCCAGGCCGCAACCGTGGCCATGGAGTGGCGTCCGAACAGGTTCCACTGAGCGTAGTTCCAGATCGCCGTGTACGAGGGGCGGTAACGACCCGCGAAATCGAGGCCAGAGGCCCCGTAATGCCCGTGGAGAAGCGCATGCAAGGCCTGACCGCTGTAGGTGACCCCGAACCAGTCGTCCTCGAGCGACGGTGTTGTCATCCGGAACCGCGCCCATTCGGGCCAGACGGCGGCCGACCCCAGCAGTGCAATCGGTATCACCCGTCGCGCGGTCACCGCTGCGAACCGTCGCGAGACGGCAGCCGGAGGCCGCAGCTGTTCGGACGCAACCGACACAATCGCCCCACGCTAGATCGGGTCGGCGGCTGGGGGGCCTAGTCGCGTGGCCAGGATTCGCCCGTCGAAGGTGAGAAATCGTCCGAGTTGGCCGATGGGCGTGGTCGACCCCGACGAATGGCGATTCCGTGACGAGCTCGGACCGGGTAGATCGAGTGGGCAGTGGACCTCAGCATCGTCGCCCCAGCTCTGAACGAGGCCGCAGTGCTGCCGATGTTCATTCGTCGGACGACGGCCGTGCTCGACGCGTTCGACGGATCGGGCGAGCTGGTCATCGTCGACGACGGCTCGACGGACGAGACGTGGCAGGTCATCCTCGCCGCTTCTCAGGCGGATCCCAGGGTCCATGGCGTGCGCCTGGCTCGGAACTTCGGCCACCAGCTGGCGCTGACCGCCGGCTTGGCGGCCGCCGACGGGGAGGCAGTGGTGACACTCGATGCCGACCTCCAGCATCCTCCTGAGGTAATCCCCGAGCTCATGGCCGCCGCCCGGCTTGGCTACGACGTCGTCTACGCCGTTCGTACGGCCGAGGACGACGCAGGGGCGCTCAAGCGGCTCTCGGCAAAGCTGTTCTATGCCATCTTCGGACGGCTGACTTCATTGGAGCTGCCAGAGGGGGCCGCCGACTTTCGCTACATGTCGCGGAGAGTCGTGAATATTCTGCTCGCGATGCCGGAGCGGCACCGCTTCCTGCGTGGGATGACACGATGGGTTGGGTTCCAGCAGACGTTCGTTCCGTATCGCCGCACAGACCGTGTCAACGGGTCCTCGAAGTACGGATTCGCGAAGATGACGATGCTGGCCTGGGACGCTGTCACAAGCTTCTCCGCGATTCCGCTCCGTCTGGCCGGTCTCCTCGGCGTCTGCGTGTCGCTGCTCGGCTGGGCTTACCTCGTCTACGCCATCTGCTCTCGTGTTTTTACGAACGCGACAGTGTCGGGATGGACGTCAGTGACCGCTGCCGTGCTCGTGCTCGGAGGCGTCCAACTGATCTGCCTTGGAATCTTCGGCCAGTACCTCGGGCGGATGTATGAGGACGTGAAAGGGCGCCCGCTGTTCCTTATTTCTGAAGACACACGGGAGGCAGGCGTGGCCGCCGGGCTATCCGACCTTCATTCGACGTTGCTTACGCGACGCCGTGCGTCAGACAGCCAGCAGCGCACGCTGCGAGCCTGAGTCAGCGGAGCAGGGAGACGAAGCTGTACCCCTGCAACATCTGCTCGTCGCCGATCGACCCAGAGCGGGATCATCGTTGGACGAAGGACGGCTACGAGATCCTCGCCTGTCCGGCGTGCGGCGTTTGGTTTCGCGCGGAACTCCCGGATGTCGATGCTCTCCGCGAGATCTACGGAGCCGAGTACTTTTCCTCGTCAGCAGGGGAGACGCGTGGCCAGGGGTATGCCGACTACATAGGCGACGAGGAAAACCACCGCACGAATGCGTCAGCGCGGCTGAGACTGCTTCATTGCCAGGCCCCGGGCCGGCTCCTTGACGTCGGCTGCGCGGCTGGTTTCTTCCTCGACGAGGCGCGTGAGCAAGGCTGGGAAGTGGAAGGCGTCGAGCTAGCACCGGTGATGGTTGAGCATGCTCGCGATCGGCTTGGGCTGAAGGTTCACGCCTCGCCCTTCGCGAACGTCGAGCTCGGGAAAGAGGCTTTCGACGTGATCACGATGTGGGACTACATCGAGCACTCGACCGATCCAGCGGGCGACCTCCGCCGTGCAGCGGAACTACTGCGCCCGGGCGGGATCTTGGCCGTCTCGACGGGAGATGCGGGCTCAATCGTCGCCCGCGTCTCGGGACATCGTTGGCATCTCCTAACCCCGCGGCACCACAACTTCTTCTTCACGCGTTCGTCGCTCGAGCAAGCGTTCCGCGCGGCAGGTTTCGAAATTCGAACGGCGGCGTACACGTCCAGCTTCTACTCCCTTCACTACCTCGTGCACAAACTGCAGACACTGTGGGGTGCATCCTTCCTGCAGCGCATCTCGCGCCAACTTGCAAGAACGCGCTTCGGAGGTCTCGCCGTCCCCGTCAACCTCCACGACATCATGGTTGTCGTCGGACGCCGGACACAGGTCGATGTGGCAGAGACGTGATTTCGCGAAACGAGTGGACCGGGCGTCGGGGCTTATCCCCAGGCGCCTCGCCCGTTCACTGCGACCTCTGCCCTTCCCGCGCGGACACACTCGTCAACGTATGCGCCTGCTAGCCGCGCGCACGCCGCATCTCGCTTCGTGTTCGTTGCATTGAGCAGGCCCACGACGACGCCGACGCCTGCGAAGCAGGGACCCTCATCAGCGCGAGGCGCACGCTTGCAGAAGGACGCCGCGGGACCGGCGGCTCCATTTGCATCCGCGATTGTTCGCGCCGCTCCATAAAGGCAGTCGCCCGCACGATCGCCGGTGAGGCGGCAACGATTGACGATGATGTCAGCGCCTTCGCCCTTGGACGGGCCCACGGCGTCACGTCCAAACGAGCGGAAACAGTATCTCTGCCAGCGGGGCTCGAGGCTGCGGCACGTCTCCCCAGCTCTCTTCCAGTCGGCCCCGTTCATCTTCAGGATCTGAGTCGTCACGCGCAGGTAGCAGGACGCTTTGTTCCGAAGCTTGACCCAGTCGCACGGGAAGAGCGGATCCTCGTTCTTCAGCCACCGCGAGCGCCATCCGTACACGGTGCTCCCGTTTTCCATGAAGACTCCGCCCGAGCACGAGACCTCGTCCCACCTCGTCGGGAGGTGCGCACAGACGGACAACGACAAGGGAAGGTCGTAGGCCGTCTGAATCATCAGTCCGTGCCCCAGGCCGTGGACGCATTGGTAATCGAGGTAACCGAAACGGCGGACGCCGCTCCCGCGGCAGATTGTCCGCGCCGCCTGGACCAGGCCGCGCTCGCTGAGAACGTGGATGAAAGCCCGCTCCAGGATCCCGTGGTAGTAGCCGGAGGCGCAGTTGGCCGAGCCGTGGGAGTACGCCTCGGCGACGTTCCCCTTGAAATGCGCCAAAGCGGCGGAGCCGATCATGTGCGCGATCCTGTGGCAATCGGCCGCCACCGTCTTGTCGACCAATTGGCGCTGCTCGAAGAGCTTTAGCGCAAACCTCGGACCATTGAAGTAGGAGATGTTCCCGAACGCCTGCTGCAGGCATCCCGGGTCAGGCCGACAGTCGCGCAACGTCGTTCCGTTGGGACGAAAGTTCCCCGCGATCGGATGGAACGACCCTCCGCTGGCACCCGCCGCGAGCCTCAACGGCGCAGCCTCACTGCGACTCCGGGACACCACGGCGAGGACGATTGCGAGCGTGATCAAGATCAACGAGCACGACACCATCCAGCGGTCCCGCGCGAAGAAGCGCGAGGCCCCGGCGTGCCTGCCGTCGGTCATGCCCTGGCCGTTGGTCGAACGCGCAGGATCGCCGCTCGCGCTCGGGTCCAAGGACCGAGCGCGAGCGGCATCGCCGCAGTTCTCATGCGGATCGACCCCGAAACCGGCGGTCCTTCGGCATCGAGAAAGCCAACGACGCTCCGACCGGGGGTCGCGAGACTGCTCGGGTTTTAGGCGCGGCTGCGGCTGCGGCCGCGGCCGCGAACGAAGTACAGCACCGCCAGAAGCACCGCGGCGATGATCACTAGCCAGACGTAGAACATCTCGAATCCTTTCTCGACGTTGTGAAGCCGATACGGAGATATGTAGCTCAGCCGCCTCCCGCTGTCGTTCGCCTCAGGGCTAGCCCGACCCGGCCGAACCGCTAGGTCGGTTCTTGGCCGCGGGTTTGTTCCGACGCTACTTCGACGAGCCGGTCCCGGACGCCCGCAGGTCGACCGTGCAGCGCTTCGGCTTGCTGCTCACGAACGAGTTGCCGAGGCTGCCGCCGTTACGGCTGACGGCGAGCAGTTGCCCCGACGTTTCGCGGAGGACGAAC
>JBASRJ010000169.1:0-2453 GCA_049273785.1 Gaiellaceae bacterium
CGCTGGACGCGCGCTACGCGGGCGAGGCGGTCCCCCGGCCGGCGCACTGGGGCGGCTACCGCGTGGTGCCCGACGAGATCGAGTTCTGGCAGGGACGCGCGGATCGGCTTCACGACCGCTTCGCCTATCGGCGGGCTGCCGAGGGGTGGGAGCGCACCCGTTTGTCCCCCTAACGACGCACTTCGTTCTGGTAATGTTGGAGGGTGCGGATAGCGGCCGTTCATAATCCAGATCTCGCGAACGGCGCGTATCGATGCGTGATACCGCTGGCGGCGCTCGAGCGGCGCGGTCACGTCGTCAAGAGATTCATACAGAGAGACTCTGAACCGAGCATCTCGATCGACGAGCTCGCCAGCTACGACGTGGTGCACGTCTACCGCCTGATCGTCAACGACGACGACGACTACGTGAACAAGCTGCACGAGGCGGGCGGTCTGGTGTCGTTCGACAACGACGACGACGCGTCCTCGGTTCCCGCCGAGCTGTGGCGGGCGCTGATGGACGACATGCAGGACGAGCAGGTGGACGACGAGTGGGTCCGCCTCGTCGTCCGGGAGTACGAGCGCACGGTCGAGCTGCTGCCGCAGATGGATCTCGTGACCACGCCGAGCGCTGTGCTGGCCGAGCGATTCGAGGCGGCGGGCGCCCAGGACGTGTGCGTGATCGACAATTATGTCCCGCCCGAGTTCCTTCGCATCGTGCCGGAGGGGCGGCCGGGCTTCATCATCGGCTGGCACGCCGGGCGCGAGCACTGCCTCGACCGCGATCGGCTCGGGCTCCCGCAGCTGCTCACGGAGCTGCTCGAGGAGCACCCGCATCTGCACGTCGTGTCGATCGGCGTCGACCTCGGCATCGACAGCAACCGCTACACCCGCGTGCTCGGGGTGCCGCTGACGCACCTCACGAACCACGTCGCCGACTTCGACATCGGGATCGCGCCGCTGCTCGACAACGAGTTCGGCCGCGCGCGCTCGAGCGTCAAGGTGCGCGAGTACGCGGCGGCGGGCGTGCCGTGGCTGGCCTCGGCGGCCGGACCCTATCTGGGGCTCGGCGAGGACGAGGGTGGCCGGCTGGTGGCCGACGGAGCGTGGCCGGAGGCGCTGGAGCGGCTGATCCGCTCCTCGCTCGACCGCGGGAGACTGCGGCGACGCGGCAAGCGCTGGACGCGGCGCAACCTGATCGACCGCCATGTCGACGAGTGGGAGACGGCCTTCGCCAGCCTCGTCGACGCCGCGCGCTCGGTCGCCTGAGGCGCACGCGCCATTGATAGCCTTCGCGGCCCGCCGGAGCGGTGCTCCGGCCGCAGCTTCCCCTCACGCCGCCACGACGGAAGGACTCGCACGCATGCCGCTTCGCGTTGGGATCAACGGCTTCGGCCGCATCGGCCGCAACGTGTTCCGGGCCGCCCAGGAGCAGGGCGCCGACATCGAGTGGGTCGCGGTCAACGACCTCACCGACGCCAAGACGCTCGCGCACCTGCTCACGTACGACTCGATCCTCGGCCCGTACCCGGGCACGGTCGAGCAGAGCGACGGGGGCCTGCGGGTCGACGGCAAGGAGCTGAAGGTGCTCGCCGAGCGCGACCCCGCCGCGCTGCCCTGGGGCGACCTGGGCGTCGACGTCGTGATCGAGTCGACCGGCTTCTTCACCAAGCGCGAGGACGCCGCCAAGCACCTGGCCGCCGGCGCGAAGAAGGTGATCATCTCGGCGCCGGCGACCGATCCCGACGTCACCGTCGCGCTCGGCGTCAACTTCGCCGACGCGTACGACCGCGAGCGCCACCACGTCATCTCGAATGCCTCCTGCACGACCAACTGCCTCGCGCCCGTGGCGAAGGTCCTCAACGACACGGTCGGCATCGAGCACGGCCTGATGACGACGATCCACGCCTACACGGCCGACCAGCGGCTCCAGGACATGCCGCACAGCGACCTGCGCCGCGCGCGCGCCGCCGCGATCAACCTGATCCCCGCCTCGACCGGCGCGGCGAAGGCGATCGGGCTCGTCGTCCCCGAGCTCAACGGCAAGCTCAACGGCTTCGCCGTGCGGGCGCCCGTCCCGACCGGCTCGGTCGTCGACCTGACGGTCGTGGCGAGCCGCGCGACGAGCGTCGAGGAGGTCAACGGCGCGCTGAAGGCGGCGGCCGAGAGCGGTCCGCTGAAGGGGATCCTCTCCTACACGGAGGACCCGATCGTCTCCAGCGACATCGTCAAGTCGGCCTGCTCGTCGATCGTCGACGCGCAGCTCACCGCCGTGATGCAGGAGACGATGGTGAAGGTCGTCGCCTGGTACGACAACGAGTGGGGCTACTCGAACCGCGTCGTCGACCTCGTGCAGCAGGTGCTGTGAGGACGCTGGAGGAGCTCGACGTCGAGGGCAGGCGCGTCCTCGTCCGAGTCGACTTCAACGTCCCGCTGCGCGACGGCGCGGTCGCCGACGACACGCGCATCCGC
>JBASRJ010000229.1:0-6237 GCA_049273785.1 Gaiellaceae bacterium
GGCGAAGCGCTCGCGCTCGTCGGCGACGCGCTCGCCGCGACGCACAACCCGCGCGCGCTGCTGCCTGTGATCCTCGAGGTCGTGATCGAGGCAACGGGAGCGCGCGGCGGCCGCGTGCAGGAGGGAGGGGAGGAGGTGAGCTGGCTCGGCGACGTCGATCCCAGGAACCCGAGCGTCGTCGTCGAGCTCGCGCGCGATGAAGACATGCGGACGACACTCGTCCTGTACGCACCTGAAGGCGGGTTTACGGATGAGACGCGCCGAACGGCAGAGTGGCTCGCCTCCCAGGCTGCGATCGCGCTCGAGAACGCGAAGCTCCACCACCTCGTCCAGCAGCAGGCGACGACGGACGATCTGACGGGCCTCGTCAATCGCCGCCGGTTCATCGAGGCGCTCGAGAGCGAGATCGTGCGCGCGAACGCGTTCCATTCGCCGCTGTCCGTCGTGCTCGGCGATCTCGACCACTTCAAGCTGGTCAACGACCGCTTCGGTCACCAGACAGGTGACGAGGTCCTCCGCCGGTTCGCGGACCTGGTGCGCGAGCATCTTCGCGACGTCGACGTGCCGGGCCGGATCGGCGGCGAGGAGTTCGCGATCCTCCTCCCGGAAACCGACGCGGCCGGCGCGGTTGCCGTCGCGGAGCGCGTCCGCCGGTCTCTGCGCTCCCTGCGCACGACTCCGGAGCGAATCGGGGCCGTCACGGCCAGCTTCGGCGTCGCCCAGCTCACGTCCGGCGAGACCGGTGACGAGCTTCTCCGTCGGGCCGACGTCGCGCTCTACCGCGCGAAGAGCGAGGGCCGGAACACGGTTACGGTTGAAGTCCCGGGGTAGAGTAGAGGCAGTCCGTCAGACCTAATCTGGATACTCGCACCGTGCGCGTCTCTTCGAACGCCGTCCGTCTGGCTGTGCTGGTCGTTGCGGCGACGACCGCTGGTTACCTGTGGCGTGCCGCCTTCGAACCGTCGGCGAGGACACCCACGATCATCCGGCTCGCGCCGGCGACCGGGCCCGAGGTTCCGGTCCAGCCGGCACGGCCACCGCCCGTGAGCCACCGAGCTGGTTCGAAGCGCGGACGGTCTCACGTGACTGCCCCGCCCCCACCTCGGGTGGTCACATCCATCGCCAATCGGACAGCCACGCCGGCGTCGCGCCCGTCCCGGCCCGCGCCGGCTCCTTCGAACCCAAAGCCTAAGCCGACTCCGCAACCGTCTCCCGCTCCCGCTCCTGCTCCCGCGCCGGCTCCCGCGCCGGCTCCCGCTCCCCAGCCGCCGGTGGAGACTCCTCCTGCGTCGTCGCAGGAAGCCACGGCGAGCGCTCCGCCGCCTCCCACCCCGACGCAGCCCTCGTCGCCGCCGAGCGAAGCAACCGACGAGAAGCCCGGCTGGGGCCACGGAGACAAGAACCACGACCACTCCGGCTCGCACGGGGACGAGGGCGGGGGCGGCGGCGGGCACGGCGGCGGGCACGGCGACGGACACGGCGACGGGCACGGCTAAGCCGGCGAGCCCAGACCCGAGCGTCGAGTCTCAATTCGTCCGTGCCCCAAAAGGCCGACTGTGGACGAAAAGTCACACTTCTCTTAGATCAGGGTCAGACCGTGCTGTTTTCAGACGTGGCCGTTTCCGGCGCCTCGTCGTCGCGCCTGTGCGGCGTGACGTTCGCAAAGAGCGGAGAAACGCTCAGCCGCCGCCGTAGATCGAGATCGGCATCCGATCCAGCAGGATCTCGGCCCCGGGATCCGGCAGCTCGGCCTCGAGCCGCTCCACGATCTCCGCAGCACCGGGCGCCGCCGCGAACAGCCGTGTGACGACGTCGTCGGTCGTCTCGAGCTGCACGAGTTCCTGCTTGAACGGCCGTGGGAACCGGCCGCGGCCGAGGTACCAGCCGTAGAACTTCTTCAGGAACCCAGACGCGCGCCGCTCGCCGAGCTCGCGCACCGTCTCGCGGACGAACAGGATCAACTCCGCCGCGACCTCCTCGCGCGTCGGCTCCGACGCGTCGCCGTCGAGGATCTCTCGCAACGCCCACGGGTTCCCTTGCGCGCCGCGACCGACCATCACGGCGGCCGCGCCTGTCGTGGCGAGCACGGCCTGCGCACGCGCCCGGGAAGTGATGTCGCCGGATGCCACGATCGGCACGTCGACGAGCGACACGAGCTCGGCAGTCAGCGAATGGTCGGCCTCGCCGGTGTACATCTGCCTCGCGGAGCGCGGGTGCAACGTCAGCGTCGACGCGCCAGCTTCGACGAGCCGCGGCCCGACGTCCAGACAGACGCGCGAGCCGTCCTCCAAGCCGCGCCGCATCTTCACCGAGACCGGGATCGAGACCGCCGCCGCCATTGCCTCCACGATCCGGCAGGCGCGCCCCGGATCGTCCAGCAGCGTCGCCCCGGCCCCGGTCTTCGTCACCTTCCGAACCGGGCAGCCGAAGTTGACGTCCACCAGGTCGGCCCCGGCCGCCTCGACCATCCGGGCCGCCTCGGCCATCACCGCCGGCTCCGACCCGAAGATCTGGATCGCCAGGGGATGCTCGTCGCCTCCGACCCGTAGATAGCCCAAAGTCCGCTCGTTTCGGTGCTCGATCCCGGCGCAGGAGACCATCTCGGAGCAGACCAGCCCGGCCCCGTAGCGGCGCCCCTGGCGGCGGAACGCCTGGACGCTGACCCCCGCCATGGGAGCCAGGACGAGGCGGGTCGGGATCTCGATCTCCCGGATCCACCAGGATTCGCGCAGATTCACCTGCATAGGAGGCGAAATGCTACCCGGAACCCCTATTGACGACTCCCGGCCGCCGAGCTACCATTCCGGCCCGCGACGGCGCTCCTGCGCCGCGTTTTTTTCGTAAGAAGGGGTGCTGAAGCAGTGAAGGAAGTCATCCTCACGCCCGAGGGCTACGAGAAGCTGAAGCGGGAAATCGACGAGCTCTCGACCACGAAGCGTCGCGAAGTCGCGGAGCGGATTCGAATCGCGCGCGAGTTCGGCGACATCGCCGAGAACGCGGAATACGACGACGCGAAGAACGAGCAGATGCTGCTCGAGCATCGGATCGCCACGCTCGAAGAGCGGCTGCGCGACGCGCGCGTGATCGACAAGAAGGACGTCGCCAAGGACGTCGTCTCTGTCGGCTCGCACGTGAAGCTCCGTGACGTCGACGCGAAGAAGACGTTCGAGTACTACATCGTCGGCTCGGCCGAGGCGAACCCTGCGGAGAACAAGCTCTCGAACGAGTCGCCGGTCGGCAAGGCGATCATCGGCAAGAAGAAGGGCGAGACCGTGGAGGTCACGGCCCCGCGCGGCAAGCTGAAGTTCAAGATCCTGGAAATCAAAGCGGCATAACTCGCGGCCCGGCTACCCTTGGCCGGGTGTTCGAGCGGTTCACGGACGAGGCCCGCCAGGTCGTCGTCTTCGCGCAGGAGGAGGCGCGGACCCTTCGGCACGACTACATCGGCACCGAACACCTCCTGCTCGGGCTTCTACGCGAGGATGGAGTCGCCGCCGGTGTGCTCAGAGGCCTCAACGTCACGGTCGACGATGTTCGCGGAGAGGTTGCGACGATGGTCGGCCAAGGAAACGAGGTCACTGCGGGTCAGATTCCGTTCACCCCGCGCGCGAAGAAGGTCCTCGAGTTGGGACTACGCGAAGCGCTGTCACTCGGCCACAACTACATCGGCAGCGAACACATCCTGCTCGGCGTCGTGCGCGAGGACGACGGTGTCGCGGCTCACATACTCCATGACTCGGGCCTCAACTCGGAGATGATCCGGAACGAGGTCATCCGGAAGGTCGGGATGCACGGGGAAACCTCGTGGCAGCAGCTCCAGGGCGCCCCGTCCGTTCGCCGCGGGCGGCTTCCACGCCGCCGCACGTCGTATGCGCCGATCGGGCGCGATCCGGGGGTGCTGCTCGCCGGTTGGGCGCTCTTTGCGATCGCGCTGGGGATCGGGATCGCCATCGGCTGGGCGATCTGGGGCTAGCGCCTTGATCGATCTGCACTCGCACATCCTGCCGGGGCTCGACGACGGGGCACGCGACCTCGACGAGGCGCTCGGGATCGCGCGCGCCGCTGTCGCTGACGGGATTCGCGTCATCGCAGCGACGCCGCACGTGCGCGACGACTATCCGACGACGCCCGAGCAGATGGCGGACGGAGTCGCCGAGCTCCGTGCTGCATTCGCGCGCGAAGGCATCCAGCTCGAGCTGCTACCCGGCGGGGAGCTCGCGCTCGACGAGCTCGATCGCTCGCTCGACGAGTTGCGGCGATTCGGGCTCGGCGGGAACCCCGAGTACCTCCTGGTCGAAACGCCTTACGTCGACTGGCCGCTCTCCGTCGGGGACACCGTCTTCCGGCTCGCGAGCAACGGCATCACGCCCGTGATCGGCCACCCGGAGCGCAACCGCGCCGTCCAGGAGGACCCTGAACGGCTCGCCCAGCTCGTCCGCGCCGGCGCGCTCGTCCAACTGACGGCGGCGTCGCTCGACGGACGGCTCGGCTCAACTACGCGCGCTTGCGCCGAGCGCCTGCTCGACGCCGATCTCGTCCACCTCGTCGGGAGCGACGCGCACGGGCCAGGGGTCCGCGCGGTCGGTCTCTCAGCGGCAGCCGCGGCCGTCGGCGACGACGGACTCGCCGGCTGGCTGACCGAAGAGGTTCCGGCTGCGATCGTCGCCGGCGACGAGCTGCCTGAACGACCGAGGAGGCAGCGCCGCTCCGGCGTTCTTTCTCGCCTGCGCGGCCGATAGGCTCTCCTGCCGTGCTGAAGTGGCTGAAGAAGCTCTGGCCCTAGCTGGTGGCGCCGCCGAAACGCTTCCCAGACCGGGAGCAGATCGCGGCTGTTCGGGCTGAGGCCGAACCGCTCGAGCCGGGAGCCGAAGGGGAGACCGAGCACCGCCTCGCCGGGCGAATCCTCGGCCGGCGCGACATGGGGAAGCTGATGTTCCTCGACCTCGTCGACCGGAGCGGCCGCATCCAGCTGCTCGCCAGACCCGACGACCTGGGCGGAATCGATCTCGACCTCGGCGACATCGTCGGCGTCACCGGCGTCGCGACGAAGACAAGGCGCGGCGAGCCGTCCCTCGCGGTCAGCCGGCTCGAGCTCCTGGCGAAGGTCCGCGCCCCCCTCCCCGACACCTTCCACGGCCTCACCGACGTCGAGCAGCGCTACCGCCGCCGTTACCTCGACCTGCTGATGAACGAAGACTCGCGGCGCGACGCGATCCTTCGCGCGCGCATGGTGACCGAGATCCGTGCGTATCTCGACGGCGAAGGGTTCATCGAGGTCGAGACGCCGATCCTGCAGCCGCGGTACGGCGGCGCGTTCGCGGAGCCGTTCGTCACGCACTCAAACCTCCTCGACCAGGATCTCTATTTGCGCATCGCCGACGAGCTGTACCTCAAGCGGCTGATCGTCGGTGGGCTCGAGAAGGTGTACGAGCTGGCCAAGGACTTCCGCAACGAGGGCTATTCCTACAAGCACTCACCGGAGTTCACGCAGCTCGAGTGGTACGAGGCTTACGCCGATTACCAGGACACGATGAAACGGATCGAGACGCTCGTCGAGCGCGCTGCGCACGCGACGATCGGCGGTACGAAGGTGACCTTTCGCGGCCGCGACGTCGACCTCGCGCCGCCGTGGGACCGCGTGCGCTTCGCCGATGCGCTCGACGCTCACGGCGTCTGGACCCGCGACACCGACCAGCTGCGCGCACGCTTGCAGGGGAAGGGTGTCGACGCCTCGCACGACCAGACGTGGGCGCAGTTGCTCGACCACGCATACTCCGCATTCGTCGAGCCGGAGCTGATCCAGCCGACGATCGTCTACGACTGGCCGATCGAGATGTCGCCGTTCGCGCGCACGACCGACGACGACGAGACGCTGGTGGAACGATTCGAGACGGTCGTCGGCGGGATGGAGTTCTCGAACGCGTTCAGCGAGCTCAACGACAGCGTCGAGCAGGCGGAGCGGTTCGCGATGCAGGAGGAGGAGCGCGCGGCGGGCGACGAGACCGCTGAGGCGGGGGATCCCGACTACGTGGAGGCGCTCTCGTATGGGATGCCGCCGACGGGCGGGCTCGGCGTCGGGATCGACCGGCTGGCGATGGTGCTCGAGGGCAAGAACTCGATCCGCGACGTGATCCTGTTCCCGGCACTGCGGCAGAAGGAGTAGCGGCCGTGTCGCGCGTCCGATGGTGGGCGGCCGTCGTCGCTGCCGTCGCGGTGGGCGCCGGCGCGGGCGCAGCG
>JBASRJ010000232.1:0-4335 GCA_049273785.1 Gaiellaceae bacterium
TCTAGCTTCCCGTCGTGACGTCGAACGTCGACGTCTCACGCGCTAGCGAGTGGTTCAGGTCGTCGCCGGCACGGACGACGACGGTGATCACCTTGATCTGGCCACCGCCGGTGGGCTGGTCGTAGTAGAGATAGGTGTCGATGCGGTAGGAATGGCCGTCGGGGCCGTTCGTCGAGAAGCTCGGATCGCACGAGTTCGTGTTCGTGTTCGGGCAGTTCGTCACGGTCGCGACGAGCGCCCTCGGTGACGAGGGGCTGCCGCTGTTCATTGCGGTGGAAGAGGTGTAGACCGAGTCGGCCGTCCAGGTCGAGTCCGCGACTGCGCTGTTCCACTCGCTCGTGGTCTCCTGGATGTTCCCGTACTTGATCCCGCGGAAGAGCTCCATCTGCGTGTCGGCGATCGCCGTGGCCGTGGATGCGCGGCTCGCACGAGCTAGTGAGAGGGCGCCAGCGTTGAACGCGGCGACGATCGCGAGGATGCCGACGTTCAGCATCGTGATCGCCATCAAGAGCTCCAGCATTCCAAAGCCCGACTCTGAGCGCAGGCGCCGCCGCACGAGAAGGGGTATCGGCAGCCCTCTCAAGCGGCTTGATCGCTCTGCCGATACCCCGTCCGAGGGACTGCGCGCATGCCTGCTTTCGCCTACTCCGCCATCAACGCCAGCGGCTCCGAGCTCACCGGTGAGCTGAACGCGCCGGATCTCGCGTCCGCCCGCGAGCAGCTACGGCTCCGCGGGCTTCTGGCCTCGTCCTTGCGGGAGCTGGCGGGAAACGACGACGACGCCGGCATCACCGTCTTCAAGAAGATCAAGCCGAAGTCCCTGCAGATCTTCTCGCGCCAGTTCGCAACGATGATCGAGGCAGGACTGAACGTCGTCGCGGCGCTCGTCATCCTCGAGGAGCAGACCGACGACAAGTACCTGGCCCAGATCGTCAGGGACCTGCGTGCGGACGTCGAGGGCGGCCTCCTGCTCTCGGAGGCGATGGCGCGTCACCCGAAGGTGTTCGACCGCCTGTACATCGCCATGATCGAGGCCGGCGAGGCGGCGGGGATCCTCGACACCGTGCTCGACCGGGTCGCGTTCCAGATCGAGAAGGCGACGCAGATCAAGCGCCGAGTCAAGGGCGCGATGCTCTACCCGACGATGGTGCTGATCTTCGCCACCCTCGTCCTGATCGGGATGCTGATGTTCCTCGTACCGGTCTTCGTGAAGATCTTCAAGCAGCTCGGCGGCCAGCTGCCGACGCTCACGCAGTACGTCGTCCAGGCCTCCGATCTGATCCGCGGCGACTGGTACATCCTGTTCCCGCTCCTCGGCGCGACTATCTTCGGGGTTCGCAAGTACAAGCAGACGGAGTCGGGCCGCCAGCTCTGGGACCGGGTCAAGCTGCGCCTGCCGATGAAGATCGGCGACGTCGTCCTCAAGGTGACGATGGCGCGCTTCTCGCGGACGCTGTCGACGCTCGTCGCCGCGGGGGTGGACATCATCCAGGCGCTCGAGATCACGGGCCAGACCGCCGGAAACTGGGTGGTCGAGAACGCGCTTGCAGGCGTTCGGGCGAGGGTGCACGAGGGTGTGCCGATCGCGCAGCCGCTGATCGAGAACGACATTTTCCCGCCGATGGTGAGCCAGATGGTGAAGATCGGCGAAGAGACGGGAGAGCTCGAGAAGATGCTCGGGAAGATCGCCGACTTCTACGAGGACGAGGTCGACGCCGCGATTCAGTCGCTGACGTCGATCGTCGAGCCGATCATGATGATCCTCGTCGGAATGATGGTCGGCGTGATCATCATCGCGATGTACCTGCCGATGTTCAAGATGCTGTCGCTCGTCAAGTGATCTAGAGGAAGATGGCGCTGGACCCAGATGCGGGTTTAACGGACGCACGGGCAAAGCCCGCACGTCCTCTCAATGGCACCCGCAAGCGGTGCCATAGGCTGGTCAAGTAGGCGAGCTCAAACCACCGGGGTGGCGTCGAACTGCTCCTCCTCCGTCGAGCCGCGCAGCGCCAGCGTCGAGGACTGCCCGCTCGTCACCGCGTCGATGACCTGATCGAAGTAGCCGGCTCCGACTTCGCGCTGATGGCGCGTTGCCGTGTATCCGTCTGCCTCGAGGGCGAACTCGCGCTCTTGCAGCTCGACGTACGCCGGCATGCCGCTGGCGACGTAATCGCGCGCGAGCTCGAACATTCCTGCGTTGAGCGAGTGGAACCCGGCGAGCGTGATGAACTGGAAGCGATAGCCCATCGCTCCGAGCTCCTGCTGGAACGTCGCGATCTGATCGTCGTCGAGATGCTTCTTCCAGTTGAACGACGGAGAGCAGTTGTAGGCGAGGAGCTTCCCCGGGAATCGTTCGTGGATCGCGTCGGCGAACGCCTCGGCCTCACCCAGGTCGGGCGTGGCCGTCTCGAACCAGAGCACGTCGGCGTACGGCGCGTAGGCGAGCGACCGCGCGATCGCGGCGTCGAGGCCGTCGCGGACACGGAAGAACCCTTCCGGAGTGCGCTCGCCGGTGAGGAACGCCGCATCGGCGGGGTCGACGTCGGTGGTCAGGAGCGAGGCGCTCAACGCGTCGGTGCGCGCGATCAGCACCGTGGGGACGCCGAGGACATCGGCCGCCAGGCGCGCCGCGGTCAGCGTGCGAACAAAGTGACTGGTCGGGACGAGCACCTTCCCGCCCAGGTGGCCGCACTTCTTCTCGGACGCGAGCTGGTCCTCGAAGTGCACGCCCGCCGCGCCCGCCTCGATCATCGCCTTCATCAGCTCGAATGCGTTGAGCGCGCCGCCGAACCCCGCTTCGGCGTCGGCGACGATCGGCGCGAGCCAGTGCGTTCCGTTGCGTCCTTCGGCCCAGTCGATCTGATCGGAGCGGAGCAGCGCGTTGTTCAGCCTCCGCACTACCGCGGGGACGCTGTTCGCCGGATAGAGGCTCTGGTCGGGATAGGTGTGACCGGCGAGGTTCGCGTCGGCAGCGACCTGCCAGCCCGAGAGGTAGATCGCCTGCAGCCCGGCCCGGACGGCCTGCACCGCTTGGCCACCGGTGAGCGCTCCGAGCGCCGGGACGTACTCCTCTGTCGCGAGCAGCCGCCAGAATCGCTGCGCGCCGAGCCGGGCGACCGTGTGCTCGGGAACGACCGACCCGCGAAGACGGACGACGTCCTCGGCTTCGTAAGTGCGGCGGATTCCGCGCCAGCGCGACTGCTCCAGCCACTGCTGCACCAGCTCTCCGGCGTCGGCTTGGATCCGGGCGTCACTCATTGCCGTGGTCTCGTTCGCAGAACTCCGGGCACGTGCATTCGGCCAGCTCAGCCGTGCACTGGACATAGGCCCGGCGGCGGTCGGCGAGTGCGGTAGTCGGACGCTTCGGAGGATTCAGAGTCGGTCTGCGGAGGAGCGCCTTGAAGGTCATGGCAGTTCTCCCTTCGTTCGCGTGTGTCTCTACCGTAAGCGGGTCGCAGGCCTAGGTCGTGCACGCGCGCGACGCATGAAGTGTCACGGTGGCGACACTAGGACCCGGGCGTCCGACGTCGTGGTCCCGAGCGTTGAGCTCGGAACTCGGATGGAAACCCTGCCGCCGGCGGGTGCGCTCGTGACCGTGGCGCTTCCGCCGTGGGCCGTCGCGACCGCTGCGACGATGGCGAGGCCGAGGCCCGCGCCGCCGCCGCTCCTGCTCGGTTCGGCGCGGCTGAAGCGCTCGAAGGCGTGCCGTGCGAACTCGGGCGGAAAGCCGGAGCCTTCGTCGGTGACCTGGAGCTCGAGCTCGTCGCCGTGCTGGGAGGCGGTGACGCGAATCGTGCCGGCGCCGTGGCGGAGGGCGTTCTCGACCAGGTTGCCGAGTGCCTGCTCGATCCGGAGCCGGTCGAGGAAGGCGCCGCCGCTGCCGACGACGTCGATCGTTCGTCCGGCCTCGTGGGCGCGACGCTCGAAGCGTGCAGCCACGCCGCCCAGAAGGTCGTGGAGCTCGACGCGGTCGCGCCGGATCGGGAGGATTCCGTCGTCGACCCTCGCGAGGAGCAGGAGGTCCGCGGCGAGCTGTGACAGCCGGTCGGTTTCGTCTGCGACCGAGCGCAACGCCGCTTCCAGCTCGTCCTTGTCGCGCGAGCTCTCGAGGGCGAGCTCGACCTCCGCGCGGAGGTGAGCGAGCGGCGTTCTCAGCTCGTGGCTCGCGTCGGCGACGAAGCTCCGCTCGCGCTCCAGCCCGGTCTCGAGCCGGCCGAGCATCTCGTTCAGCGTCTCCCCGAGACGGGAGACCTCGTCGCGCGACGGCGCGACCGGGAGGCGCTCGGAGAGCCGGCTCGCAGAGATCGCTGCCGCCCGCGTGCGCATCCGCTCGAC
>JBASRJ010000241.1:0-20651 GCA_049273785.1 Gaiellaceae bacterium
GTGCCGGAGCGGCTCCGGTGACGAGGCACCGCTTGCGGTGCCGTTGCCAGGACGCACGGGCTTTGCCCGTGTGTCCGTCTGCGCCGCCGACCCGGTGCGATCGAACGGAGGAACCAGCGTGAGAACCATCGTCGACACCGCCGCCGACTTCGTGCCGGCCGTCGAGCGCGTCTTCGGAGTCACCCCGCGGGTCCTCGACGGGTCGCGCGCCGTTCTCGTCGGCGACCTCAAGCTGTCGCTCGAGGCAGGTGAGCGCGAGCTGTGGGTGATCCGCATGCACCCGCCGGCGCTCGAGCAGCGGCTCGCGATGTTCCCGGTCCGGGGCGAGATCGAAGTGCCGTTGCTGAAGGCGAAGGAACTCGTCAGTGCCTGAGTGGGAACCCGTCATCGGGCTCGAGATCCACACCCATCTGAAAACGAGGACGAAGATGTTCTGCCGCTGCGAGGCCGGCTTCGGCGCCGAGCCCAACACGCGCACCTGCCCGGTCTGCCTCGCACACCCGGGCGCGCTTCCCGTCCCGAACGAACGCGCGATCGAGTGGACGATCAAGCTCGGGCTCGCGCTCGGCTGCCGCATCCCCGACCGCGCGGTCTTCCACCGCAAGAACTACTTCTATCCCGACAACCCGAAGGGCTACCAGATCTCCCAGTACGACGAGCCGCTCTGCATCGACGGGACGATGAGCGTCCCCGGTGCGGAGGGCGACACCGAGGTCGGGATCATCCGCGCTCATCTCGAAGAGGATGCCGCGAAGACAATCCACGTCGGCGGCGCGACCGGGCGGATCGTCGGGGCCGCACACTCGAACGTCGACTTCAACCGCAGCGGCACGCCGCTCGTCGAGATCGTCACGCAACCCGACATCCGCAGCGCGGACGAGGCGAAGCGCTTCCTCCAGCTCCTGCGCCAGACGATCGTCGAGCTCGGGATCTCCGACGCGGAGATGGAGAAGGGGACGTTGCGCGCCGACGCCAACGTGTCGGTGCGCGAGAAAGGCGAGACCGGGTTTCGCACGCGGACCGAGTTGAAGAACATGAACTCCTTCAACCACATCGCGCGCGGAATCGAAGCGGAGATCCGCAGGCAGATCCAGGTGTGGGAGTCGGGCGGCGAGGTCGTGCAGCAGACGCTCGACTACGAGGTGAAGTCCGACACGGTGACCGCGCGTCGCCGGAAGGAGGAGGCGGACGACTACCGCTACTTCCCGGAGCCCGACCTCGTGCCGATCGAACCGCCGCGCGAGCTCGTCGAGCGGCTGGAGAGCGAGCTCCCCGAGCTTCCGGGCAGGCGGATCCACGCACTGAAGGATCTCGTCGGCTTCGAATCGGCCCTCGACCTCGTGTCGACCGGAAACGAAGGTAAAGCGCGACTTCTCGTCGAGCACGGGCTCGATTGGACGACGGCGGCGAACGTTGCGATGAACCAGCTCGCCGCGATCGACCCCCTGCCGGCGAACGGACCGGCCCTGGTTGAGCTCATCAAGCAGCGAGAACGCATCACGCGTGAGGCGCTGACCGCCTCATTCGCCTCCAGTGCGACGACGATCATCGATGTCAAAGACGTGCTCGGCCAGACGGTGATCGGCGATACGTCCGAGCTCGAGCCGCTCGTCGATCGCATCCTCGCGGCGAGCGCCGCCCAGGTGGAGTCGTACCGCGGCGGCAAGCAGGGCGTGCTCGGTTACTTCGTCGGCCAGGTGATGAAGGAGACGCAGGGCAAGGCCGACCCCAAGATCGTCAACGAGCTGCTGCGGAAGAAGCTCGACTCCTAGCGCGAGCTAGATCAAGCGGCAATACCGGGCAGTGTTCGGCCACGGGTAGAAGCCGCGGCCCGAGCGGAACGCCCGCTCCGCCACCCACATCTGCTCGATCGGTGTCCAGTGGTTGGCCGTTCCCTTCCGCGCGAGCAGGTAGCGGCCGTACGTCCGCTGGAAGCTGAGGTCCATCTGCAGGCCGCCGTAGTACGGCGAGTTTGGATCCTGCCACGAGCCCTCGAAGTGGTGGATGCACTCCCAGGCGCGAGCGTGCGGCGGGTGCTGTGCAACCTGCTCCGTCCGGGCGGCGATCTGCTTCCAGGTCCGGATCCGATCGGTCGGGTCCGCGGGCGGATGCTGGAGCGTGAGCGTGACCGGGCGGCCCATGACGCGTTGCCAGTGCCAGGCGACGTGCCGGTAGCGGTCGATCAGCGCCTGGACGTCCGCCGGCGCGAGCTCAGGCTGGGCGGTCGTGTCCGATTCGGTCGTCGTCGTTCCCGGATCGGCAGGCCCTTCGGCCCAGGCCGTGAGGGCGCCGACGAGCGCGAGAACGCACGCGAGCGAGATGAGCAGTAATGGCCGCAGTTGCCGCATCGAAAGGAACCCCCCCGGGTCCGGCGCCCGCCTCGTGACTGTGCCGCAGTCGAGGCAGGCTGGTTTAGCCGATAAGACTCCCCGCTTTTCGAAGAGTTAGTCATCTTCGTGACGATCGTTGCGAGTGGCCACAGGTGTAGGCTCGCCCGGATGGCCCGCAAGGCTGGTGCGCTGCTGGCTGCGCTCGCGGTGATGCTGTTTGCCGCAGGTGCGGGCGGCTCCGCGCCGCGGGTCGACTACGCGGCGGTCGCGCTCAACGTCCTGCCGCCGGGCCAGTCCGGAGACCTGCGTTTTCCGCCGACCGCGTCCAATCAGCTCCCGCTCTACGACGGTCTCACCCCGCGGACGAGCGTCACGGCGCGCGACCTCTCTCGCTACTTCAAGTCCGAGCGCTTCGGCGTCACCGGCAAGGTCGTCCGCGTCGAGCACCCGCGGCCCGGGCTACGAATCCTCCGAGACCGCTGGGACGTCCCGCATGTGTACGGACGAACGCGAGCCGACGTCGAGTTCGGCGCCGGCTACGCGACGGCGGAGGACCGGTACGTGTTCATGGAGCAGCTGCGCGGGCCCGGCCGGATCGCGGCGATGGACGTGCCGGGCATCGATCCGTTCGCGCTCGCGACCTCGGGCCGGCAGTTCGTCCCCACCGCGGCCACGGAGCAGCGCCTGCAGGACCAGCTCGCCTTGATCCGAAGCGCGGGTGCCAAAGGGCGACAGCTGCTGGCCGACACGACGTCGTACGTCGCCGGGATCAACGCCTACTACCGCAGCAAGGGCATCGGGCTGCGGCCGTGGACGGTCACGGACGTGATCGCGGTGGGGTCGCTGCTCGGCGCGAACCTCGGCGTCGGCGGCGGCGACGAGACGAGGCGCTCCATGTTCCTCGACGCGTTGATCCAGCGCCTGGGCTCCGAGCGCGGCACGGCGGTCTGGCGCGACCTCGCCGAGCGGCTCGATCCGGCGACACCCGTCAGCGTCGACGGCACGTTCCAATACGACACCGTCACCGCGCCCGGGGCGAAGAACGTCGTCGTCGACGACGGCAGCTTCGAGCCGTGGGGAACGCCGCACACTCTTGGCTTCCATTTCCACAACCCGGTCGCCGCGAGCAACGCCCTGCTCGTCTCGGCTCGCCGCTCGGCGACGCACCATCCGCTCTTCGTGGCGGGGCCGCAGGTCGGCTACTACTTCCCGCAGATCCTGCTCGAGCTCGATCTCCACGGTGGCGGGATCGACGCGCGCGGCGCCGCGTTCCCGGGTTTGTCGATGTACGTCCTGCTCGGCCGCGGCAAGGACTTCGCGTGGAGCGCCACGTCCGCGAACTCGGACATCGTCGACCAGTACGCGGAGACGCTGTGCGGGGACGACACCCACTACGTGTTCAACGGCGAGTGCTGCGCGATGACCACGTTCGACGCCGGCGTGCTGAAGGGAAACGGCGCCGAGCCGGATCGCAAGCTCGAGTTCCGCGAGACGGTGCACGGCCCGGTGATCGGATACGCGCGCGTCAAGGGACAGCGCGTCGCGATCTCGTCCGAGCGATCGACCCGCGGCCGTGAGCTCCTGTCCGCGATCGCGTTCCAGGATCTGAACACGAACCGTGTCCACGACGTCAAGAGCTTCTACAGCGCGATGAATCAGCTCGAGTTCACGTTCAACTGGTTCTACGCCGACGACAAGGACATCGCGATGTTTTCGAGCGGGCGCCTGCCGATCCGCGCACCCGGCGTCGCGAGTGGGCTCCCGACGGATGGAACAGGCCAAGACGAGTGGCGCGGCTTCGAGCCGCTCGCCGGTCACGTGCGCGGCGCGAACCCGGCCGGCGGAGTGATTCTCAACTGGAACAACAAGCCGGGCCGCGGCTTCTCGGCGTCGGACGACAACTGGTCGTACGGTCCCGTCCAGCGAGTCAAGCTGCTGCAGCTCGCGGTCGCGAAACGGAGGACGCACACACTCGCGTCGCTCGTCAGCGCGATGAACACCGCGGCAACCCAGGACTTGCGTGCGATCAGCGTTCTTCCCGCGCTGCTCAAGGCATTGGGCGCCGCCCGCGGCGGACTCGAGCCGCAGTTGCTGGACATGCTGGTGAAGTGGCAACAGCGCGGCGGCCATCGGATCGACCGAAACGGTGACGGAAAGATCGACGATCCCGGCGCTGCGCTGATGGACGCGGCCTGGCCACGAATCGCGGACACCGTCATGCGACCGGCACTCGGGCCGTTGACGGACCGGTTGAAGCAACTCTTGCCGGTCGACGACCCGGCGAACTCGCATGGCTCCTCGTACTTCTCCGGCTGGTACTCGTACGTCGTCAGCGACCTGGCGCGGACGATCCCGGAATTCTGCGGCGGCGGCGATCCAACGGCCTGTCAGTCGTCGCTCTGGAACGCGCTCGTCGCGGCGGGAAACGAGCTCGTCGCCACCCAGGGCCCCGATCCGTCCCGGTGGCGGGCGGACGCGACACGCGAACGGATCACCTTCGGCTTCCTCCCGAAGACGGGGCGCTGGACGAACCGCCCGACGTTCCAGCAGGCGATCACGTTCGATAGCCACCGCCCCCGCTAGGCTCAGCGCAGATGCCGGAGAAGCGCTACCTGATGACGCCGGGCCCGACGCCCGTCCCTCCGGAAGTGCTCGCGGCGCTCGCGGAGCCCGTCATTCACCACCGGGGCCGCGACTTTCGGGAGATCTACGAACGCTGCCTCGCGCGACTCCGCGACGTGTACCGGACGGAGCACGACGTGCTGCTGTTCACGTCCTCCGGCACCGGCGCCTTCGAGTCGGCGGTCGCTAACCTGACGTCTCCCGGCGACCGCTCGGTCGTCGTCTCGGCGGGAAGCTTCGGCGAACGCTGGGCGGCCATGACGAAGGCCTACGGCGCGGACCTCGTGCACGTGCGGCTCGACTGGGGCGACGCGCCCGAGCCGGACGACCTCCGGTCCGCGCTCGCCGCCGGCGACGTGCGCGTCGTCTACCTGGTCCATTCGGAGACGTCGACCGGGGTCGTCGCCGACGTCCAGGCGCTCGCCACCGTGGCGAAGGAAGCGGGCGCGCTCGTCGTCGTCGATGCGGTCTCGTCGCTCGGCGCGGTCCCCCTGGAAACCGACGCGTGGGGGATCGACGTTGTCGTCTCCGGCTCGCAGAAGGCTCTGATGTGTCCGCCAGGGCTCGCCTTTGTTTCCGTGTCCCCCGCCGCACTCGAGGCCGCCGCACAATCGCGCTCGCCGCGCTTCGTCTTCGACTGGGAGCGGACGCGCGCCGCGCAGGCGAAGCTCGACGCGCCGTTCACGCCCGCCGTCTCGCTCGTACGCGCGCTGGACGTCGCCCTCGGACTGCTGCTGGACGAGGGTCTGGAAGCCGCGTTCGCGCGCCATGCCCGGCTCGGGCGCGCCTGCCGCGAAGGCGCGAAGGCGATGGGGCTCGAGCTGTTCTCGCCCGACGAGGACCGCTCGGCGGTCGTGACCGCGATTCGCGCGCCCGACGGCGTCGACGCGACGCGTGTCGTCGCCGAGCTCCGCGAGCGGTTCGGGATCACGATCGCGAACGGCCAGGGCGAGCTCAAGGGAAAGATCCTTCGCATTGGCCACATCGGCTGGTTCGACGTCTTCGACATCACGACCGCGCTCGCAGCGCTCGAGCTCGGACTCGCCGATGCGGGCGCGGAGATCGAGCGAGGCGTTGCCGTCACCCGCGCGCTCGAGGCCTACGCCGAGCGCGCGCACGTGTGAGCAAGCCCCGGGTCCTCGTCCGGGAGGAGATCGCCGACGCGGGCGTCCGCTTCCTGCAGGAGCGCTTCGATGTCGACGTCGACTGGGACTCGGATCTCGCGGAGCGGATCGGCGACTATGACGCGATTGTGATCCGCTCGGCAACGAAGCTGACGGGGGAGCTCATCGACCGCGCGACGAAGCTGAAGGTGATCGGGCGTGCCGGCGTCGGCGTCGACAACGTCGACGTCGAGGCCGCGACGCGACGCGGAATCGTCGTCGCGAACGCGCCCGAGTCGACCGTCGTCTCCGCGGCCGAGCACACGATCGGCCTCCTCGTCGCCCTCGCGCGGAACATCCCGCAGGCGCACGCAGCGCTGAAGGAAGGACGCTGGGAGCGCAAGGCATATGGCGGCGTCGAGCTGGCGGACAAGACGCTCGGCGTGCTCGGCTTCGGCCGGATCGGTCAGCAGGTGGCGCGGCGCGCGGCCGGGCTCGGCATGCGCGTGATCGCGTACGACCCGTTCGTCCCCCCGGATCGCTTCCGCGAGCTCGGCGTCGAGCGACTCGAGACGCTGGACGAGGTGTATGCAGCCGCGGACTTTCTCACGCTGCACCTGCCGCTGACCCCCGACACGCAGGCCACGATCGGGCGCGCCGCGCTCGCGAAGATGCGCGACGGCGTGCACATCGTCAACGCCGCGCGCGGTGAGCTCGTGGACGAGGACGCGCTGCTCGAGGCGCTGCGTAGTGGCAAGGTCGGCAGCGCCGCGCTCGACGTGTTCTCCTCCGAGCCGTACACCGGGCCGTTGCTCGAGCTCGACAACGTCGTCGTGACGCCGCACCTCGCCGCTTCGACAGAGGAGGCGCAGGACCGTGCGGGCGTGATCATCGCGGAACAGGTTGCGGCGGCGCTCGAGGGCGGTCTGGTGACGAACGCGGTCAACATCCCGGTGATCGGGGCGGAGGATCTCGAGGCGCTCGGCGCGTACATCCCCCTGTCGGCGAAGCTCGGCCGGCTGGCGATGGAGCTCGCCGAGGGGAGGGTCGACGAGCTGCGCCTGACGTACTTCGGGGGATTGTCGCAGTACGACACGCGGCTGCTGACGGTCGCGGCGCTGAACGGCGCCTTTCAGGGACGCTCGGACCAGCCCGTGAACTACGTGAACGCGCCCGTGATCGCGGCAGAGCGCGGGGTGGAGGTTCGCGAGGAGCGGCGCCGTGTCTCACGCGACTTCACGAGCCTCGTGCGAGTCGAGGCGGTCTCGGACGGAGAGCGGCTGCGCGTCGCCGGCACGACGCTCGGCAACGATCACCGTCCGTGGCTCGTCAGCGCGCTCGGGTTCGAGCTCGACATGGAGTTTGCGCCGCTGCTCGTCTTCTTCCGCTACGACGATGTGCCCGGCGTGATCGGGCGCGTCGGGACGCTGTTCGGGGAGGCTGGGATCAACATCGCGAACATGACGGTGTCGCGCACGCGGCGCGGCGGCAAGGCACTGATGGCGCTGTCGATCGACCAGCCTGCGCCACCGGAGCTCGTCGCGCGGTTCGGCACCGACTTCGACGACGCGCGGTTCATCTCGCTGGAATAGCGACGCCGTGTGGCCGCCGTCCGTTGAGCAGGTAGCAGCCGTGTTCCGAGCGGCAGGCGTCGAAGCGCGGCTCGAAGAGCTTCCCGAAGGCGAGGACGAGTTCCCCGGCCTCGGCGTTCGAGCCGATGCGTTCGACTGCGAGGGTCGCCGGCTCGTAGCTCTCGTCCCCGCAGATCGCGACACCGACCCGCGCAAGCTTGGCTGTGCGCGTCCGCGCGCTGTGCGGGCGCCAGACTTTCCGTACTCGGGTGCGTCGGTGTTGATGGACACGTCGCTGCTCGGCGAGGAGACCGTCTGGATCGAGGCGGGATCGCCGAGGCACGTGCTCGGCGTGTCCCCGGCGCAGTTGCTGCGGCTCGTCCATGCACAAACGAGTGATCTTGTCGTGGAGGGCTGAGCCGCTGTGGTTCACCGGGGAGGCCCCGGGTAGAATCTGAACAGCGGCCCCGCCCCCCAATCGAGGAGACGCCCATGCAGGAGCTCGAGAAGATCTGGATGAACGGCGAGCTGATCGACTGGGCCGACGCGAAGATCCATGTCGGCTCACACGGTCTGCACTACGGCTCCGGCGTCTTCGAGGGGATCCGCGCGTACGAGACTCCGAAGGGCAGTGCCGTGTTTCGGCTCACGGATCATCTTCGGCGGCTCGAGGACTCCGCGAAGCTCCTGTACATGGATCTTCCGTACAGCAGCGACGACCTGAAAGCGGCGTGTCTCGAGCTGATCGGAGCGAACGGGCGCGCGGAGTGCTACCTACGCCCAATCGCGTTCTACGGGTACGGCGAGCTCGGCGTCTCGGCGGCGGGGAATCCCGTCGAGGTCGTGATCATGAGCTGGCCGTGGGGGACGTACCTCGGCGAGGAGGGCATGCGGGCGGGGATCCGCGCGAAGATCTCGTCCTGGAAGCGCGTTGGGCCGAACGTCATTCCGCACGTCTCGAAGGCGACGGGCATCTACCTCAACTCGATGCTCGCGGTGACGGAGGCGAACCGCGCGGGCTACGACGAAGCGATTCTGCTCACGGACGAAGGCTTCGTCGCGGATGGGTCCGGCGAGAACATCTTCACGGTCCGGGATGGGACGATCTATACGCCTGACCTCTCAGCGTCGATTCTCCCGGGAATTACGCGCGACACGATCATCCAGATCGCGCAGGATCTCGGGCATCGCGTGGTCGAGAAGACGCTGATCCGCACCGATCTCTATCTCGCCGACGAAGTGTTCATGTGCGGCACTGCGGCCGAGGTGACGCCGATCCGCGAGATCGACGACCACGTGGTCGGCCCGCCGGGCGCGGTGACGCTCGAGATCCAGCAGGCGTATCTCGACACCGTGCGCGGGCGGAGCGAGCGCTGGGGGCACTGGCTCGAGTACGCCTCGGTGTCGCCCGCACCAGCCGAGGCGTGAAGCCGGTCACACGCGAGGTTCCACTCTCGCGCCCCTGGATCGACGAGCGGGAGGAGGACCTCGTCCTCGAGGTGCTGCGGTCGGGGCGGTTGTCGCTCGGGCCGTGGATCGAGCAGTTCGAGGAGCTGATCGCGGCGCGCGTCGGCGCGCCGTACGCGGCGGCGGTGTCGAGCGGAACTGCGGGGTTGCATCTGCTCTGCCGCATCGCCGGCCTCGGTGATGGCGACGAGGTGATCACGTCGCCGTTGTCGTTCGTGGCGTCTGCGAACTGCTTCATCCTCGAAGGCGCCGCGCCTGTCTTCGCGGACGTCGATCCCGTGACGTTGAACATGGATCCATCGGCAGTCGAGGCGGCGGTTACCGACCGGACGCGCGGCATTGTCGCGGTCGACATGTTCGGCTATCCGTGCGAGCTCGACGAGCTGCGCGCAATTGCGGACCGTCACGGCCTCGTCCTGATCGAGGATGCGGCCGAGGCGCTCGGGGCGGAGTACAAGGGGCGTCCGATCGGCGGTCACGGACCGTCGGCCGTGTTCGGCTTCTATCCGAACAAGCAGATTGCGACGGGAGAAGGCGGGGTCGTCGTCACGCACTCGGAAGAGGAGTGGCGTCAGGTCGTCAGCCTCCGCAATCAGGGTCGCTCGTACGGCGAGGGCGGCGGGTGGTTCCATCACGTGCGGCTCGGGCTGAACTACCGCTGGACGGACGTGCAGGCGGCGATCGGGATCGCGCAGCTCGAAAAGCTCGACCGGATCCTCGAGTTGAGAGCCGCGGCCGCCCGACGCTACGACGAGCTCCTCGACGCTGTGGGAGGGATCGAGGGGCCGTCGGGGGACGACGCCGAGCACCGCCGCTCGTGGTTTGTGTACGTGGTGATGCTCGATCCGGATCTCAACCGCGATGCCGTGATGGCGGCGCTGCGACGGGAGGGCATCGGGACGGCGGAGTACGTGCCCTGCGTCCACTTGCAGCCGTATATGCGGGAGCGGTACGGCTTCGGCGAGGGACTTTGCCCCGTCGCGGAGGACGTTGCGCAGCGCACGCTCGCGCTTCCGTTCTTCACGCAGATCGAGGCGGGTGACCAGGAGCGGGTCGTCGAGGTCCTGCGGGACGCCGTCGCCGGCTGAAGCAGCTCGCGCGCGCGAGTCGTCACACATCCGACCCAGACACGCGCGCCCACGGCAGGTATCGTCGATTGCAGTGGGTGGTGGGTGTTCACCCCCACCCGGGTGGGGACGCGCGCGCGTGTACCTAAGGAGGGCTGCTCGGAGATAATCCCCGCCATGGCCGAGGCGAACCGGATGATCTTCCTCGGTTTCGGCAAGTACGCGCGGGCGGACAAGATCTACGCGCTCGAGCCGCTCGGCGAAGGGGATCGTGGCCACGGCCGCCGTACGCGCGTCTGGATCGAGGGCGTTCCCGATCCGATCATCGCGTCCCGCACCGAGCGCACGATCCTGCACGACATGGGCCAGGACGCGGCGACGGAATCGGTGATCGTCGACCAGGCGATCGAGCTTGCTGAGCGGATCGCCGAGCAGACCCAGGCCGGACGCGTCGATCTCACTGACCTCGGCCGCCGCGCCCGCCGCCTGCTCGAAGCAACCGCCCGACCGGACGACAACAAGCTCTTTTGAGCGATCCGGAGGCGGCCGCACCCGCGGTGACGCAGCGGAGCGGGTTGCGCCGCTTCCTGATCGACACGACCCCGCTGCGAACGTCGCCGGAGTACCGCCGGTTGTGGCTCGGGCAGGGGGTGTCGTTCGTCCTCGGCGAGGTCACGTACGTCGCGCTCCCGTTCCAGGTCTACGAGCTCACGGGCTCGACGTTCGCCGTCGGCGCGATCGCGCTCGTCGAGCTCGTCCCGCTTCTCTCGCTCACGTTCATCGGCGGGGCGGCCGCGGACGCCCTCGATCGTCGCAGGCTGCTCGTCTTCAGCGAGGCCGGGACCACCGCTTCGGTTGCGGGACTCGTCGTCAACGCCGCACTTCCGCATCCGCGCGTCGAGGTCTGCTTTGCGCTCGCGTTCTTTGCCGCCGCATTCGGGTCGCTGGGCGTCGGCGCTTCGCGATCGCTGATCCCGCGGCTCGTCCCACCGGAACACGTGACCAGCGCGCTCGCGCTCAACTCCCTCTACGCAAGCATCGGCGCCGTCGCCGCACCCGCGCTCGCCGGGGTGCTGATCAAGACCGTCGGCGTGACCGGCGCGTACGCGGTCGGGGTCGGAGGGTTCACGTCGTCGCTGGTCGCCTTCTGGCTCCTCCCCTCGATCGTCCCGATCGGCGGAGGCGAACCGCCGGGATTGCGCTCCCTGATCGAGGGATTCCGGTTCTTGCGCCAACAGCGGGTCATCCTCGGTTGTTTCCTGATCGACACGGTGGCGATGGTGTTCGGGATGCCGAGCGCGCTCTTCCCGGCGATCGCGATCGTTCGCCTGCATGCGGGCGCGGCTGTCGTCGGCTACCTCTACGCCGCGCCCGCCGCAGGAGCGCTGGTCGCGGCGCTCTTCTCCGGCTGGCTCGGACATGTTCGGCGGCAGGGGATCGCGATCGTCGCGGCGGCGACGATGTGGGGTGTGGCGATCACGCTGTTCGGCTTCGCCACGACGCTGTGGCTCGCCCTCATCCTGCTCGCGTTTGCAGGCGCAGCCGACGCCGTCAGCGCAGTTCTCCGGAACCGGATCATGTTCGCGCTGACGCCGGACGCGCTCCAGGGCCGAGTGTCGGCCGCCTATCTCGCACAGGTGACGAGCGCGCCGAGACTGGGGAATCTCGAGGCCGGCGGGCTTGCATCCCTGACGAGCCTCCGCTTCTCGATCGTGTCGGGCGGCGTGGCCTGCGTCGTCGGATGCCTCCTGCTCGTGGCGGCGATTCCGTCGCTGATCCGCTACGAGGCGAGGCCGCAGACGTGATCGGCAGAGAATTCTTCGCGCGCAGCGTCCACGAGGTCGCGCCCGACCTGATCGGCGTGACGCTGCTCTTCGGCGGTGCCGGCGGCCGGATCGTCGAGGTCGAGGCGTACGACCACGAGGATCCTGCGAGCCACGGCTACCAGGGACGGCGAACGGCCCGCAATGCGTCGATGTTCGGACCGCCGGGACACGTGTACGTCTACCGCTCGTACGGGATTCACTGGTGCCTGAACCTCGTCTGCGGACCGGAAGGCGTTGCGGAGGCAGCGCTGATCCGTGCACTCGAGCCGACGAAGCGACTGGCCGTGCAGCGCCGGCGGCGCGGGGTGGAGGACGTGCGCGCGCTCTGTTCCGGCCCCGGCAAGCTGTGCCAGGCGCTGGGGATCACGGCCGACCACGACGGGCTGCCGCTCGACCGGTCCCCGTTCCGCCTCGAGCCGCGCGACACCTTCCCGGTGATCGTCAGCGGGCCTCGCGTCGGGATCACACAGGCGACCGAGCGTTCGTGGCGCTACGCGGAAGCCGGTTCGCGCTTCCTCAGCCGGGCGCTGCGCGCAACAGAAGCCTGACGCGCATGCGCGGAGCTGCGGCGACGCCGGCCCGCGGGAATTGCTTGACGACGAGCGCGCTGTCCGAGAAGCCGAGCGGCGCCACGAAGTCGAGACCGGCCGCCCGCAATCGTTTCTTCGCACGCGCGAGCGGCAACCCCACGACTTTCGGCACCAGGCCGTGCAAGGGCTTCGCGAACACGAGCGTCACCGTGTCGTACGACGAGGCGCGTCCGTGGCGCGGGAACTGGTCGACGACCACGTCAACGCGTTGCTTCGCGCGCGCGGGCTTGAAGACGACGCTCGACTTCAGCGGCTGGAGCGCGAGGCGCTCGCGTGCCTTCGCGAGCGTCTCGCCGACAACGGACGGAATCTCGACCTCGTTCCGCCTGCAGTTCGCGCTCCTTGCGGGGCCGGCACCCGCGAAGTATTCGATCATGAACGTGTCGCGACAGAGCCCGTTGTCGAGCTGTACTCGTCCGTCGCGATACGTGACGCGCTTCGCAACGGCGGACGGAACGGAGTACGAGGGGAACGACTCCGGCCGAGTGCCTGCGAGCGCCGTCTGCATGAAGGCGTGCCAGATCAGCGCGGGGAGCGTGCCGCCCGCGACAGCCTGTCCGTGATACTGCGTCAGCATCGGCACGAGCTTGTTCGGATAGCCGACCCAGACGGCGGTCGCGAGCTGCGGCGTGTACCCGACGAACCACGCATCGCCGAAGTTCTCCGTCGTGCCCGTCTTGCCGGCGGCCGGACGGTTCGGCAGCGCAGCCCGCTTGCCGGTCCCTGACTGCACGACGCCCGCGAGGATGCTGGTCAGCAGCGCGGTCTGGTCCGCCGAGATGACCTGGCGGCGGATGGGGCGGTTGTCGTCGACGAGCCCACCACGGGCGTTGCGAATGCGCGCGACCGCGCGCGGGTGATTTCCGAACGCCGATCCATCCACACGGGCCCCGTCGTCGGCGAACGTCGAAAACGCACGCGCCATCTCGAGCGGGCTGACGGGATCCGCCCCGAGCCCGATCGCGAAGTACGGGTTCAGATGACGTGTGATCCCGAGCCGGTGCGCGGTCGCCGCGACGTTCGGAGGTCCGACGAGCTGCGTCAACTGGGCGAAGATGCTGTTGTCGGAAAGAATCGTCGCGTTGGTGATGTTGGCGGATCCGACATATGCGCCTTCGAAGTTGTGCACGTTCCAGTACCGGTCGCCGATGAAGATCGAGACCGGCCGCGAGGCGAGCGTCGTCGACGGCGAGATTCCCTCCCGCAGCGCCGTCGCGAGCACGAACGGCTTGAAGGACGAGCCGGCCTGCCGCTCGCCCTGCACGGCGAGGTTGAACTGGCTCTCCCGGAAGTTGTCGCCGCCGTACATCGCGAGGATCTCGCCCGTGCGAGGACGGATCGCGACGAGCGCGGCCGCAGGTCCCCCGGTCGCCGTCAGCACCGACTCGATCGCCTTGCGCGCGAGCCGCTGGAGATGTAGGTCGATCGTGGTCTGCACGTTGAGGCCGCCGCCGAAGACGCGCCGCGTGCCGTACTTCGAGATCAGCTGCTGCTTCACGTAGTTCGCGAAGTACGGCGCCGGGCCCTGGATCCCCGGCAGGCGGACGTTCTTCGCGCGGGGAAGAGGCGCGCGGTTCGCGCGGCGAAAGTCGGCCGCCGTGATGTCGTGCTGATCGAGCATGTCGCGCAAGACTTCGGCCCGGCGCGCGTGCGCGGCCTTGGGGTTCGTGACGGGGTCATAGCCGCTCGGGTCGGCGGGCAGTCCGGCGAGCAGCGCGGCCTGAGGCAGCGTGAGCTTCTTCGCGCTCGTGTTGAAGTACGTCTGTGCGGCGCGCTGGACCCCGTAGGCGCCGTTCCCGAAGTAGATCGTGTTCAGGTACGCGGTGAGGATCCGGTCTTTCGACCAGTGCTGCTCGAGCTGCCAGGCGAGCGCTGCTTCCTTCAGCTTGCGCGAGATCGTGCGCTTCGACGTGACACAGGAGTTCTTCACGAACTGCTGGGTGATCGTGGAGCCGCCCTGCACCACGTGCTTGCTCGTCACGTCCGCCCAGACGGCACGGGCGATTCCGCGAAGGTCGACGCCGCGGTGTTGGTAGAAGCGCTTGTCCTCGACGGCGACGATCGCCTGCAGCATCCAAGGATGGATCTCGTCCGTCCTGACGAGGATCCGGCTCTCCGATCCCCGCAGCGTCGCGAGGATCGTGTGGTCGTCGTTCGCGTAGATGTGCCCGTCGACCTCGTGCTGCACGCGCGCCGGATCGCAGGTCGGGATCTGACTCGAGATCGCGGTCACCATCCCGAACGCGAACGAGGCGAAGCCGAGCAGGAGGAGGATGAGGAGGATGAGAAGGAGCCGGAGCTTGCGGATTCTGCGACCGCGCCCGTTCCCAGGCGCCTCTTCCCTGCGCTTGCGGCGGAGCAAGCGTCCGATTGTAGCCGGGGCACTAGGCGGTGTTGACCGTGATGAACGGCACGTGCTGAGGCAGGGCGGTGCCGCCGTCCTTCTCCTGGGTGACCAGCACGGTCGCGCCGCGGGGGACGGGCACGTCGAGCGGAACGGCGGTCACGTCACGCCCGGCGTCGAATGTGCCGGCCGGCCGCGGCTTGCCGTTCTCTGCCACCCACGCTTCGTAGGTCATGCCTTTTCGAGCCGGTGGGAGCCGCCTGAGCACGAGTGCGGCCTCCCCGTTCGGCGTCACGGCGAGGAGCCCGCCGCTCGGGACGCCGTATGGATGCGCGTCCGGTGCGGCGAGGATGGCGGCCACCCGCTCCTGGTCGGACGCTAGCGCTCGCTCCTTGTCGAGCTTGCTCGACAGGGAGGCCGCCCAGACGGCGAGCACGGTCGCAGCCGCGACCGCGAGGGCAGCCGCTGCCGCAGCCAGGATCGCCCAGCGCGGTCGCAGCGGAACGACATTCGGCCGCTCCGCCCGGGCGCTCGCGAGGATCCGATCCCGCAGCTGTGGCGGGGGCGTGGACGCATCGACCGCGTACGCCAGTGACGTCGCCGTCTCGGACAGCGACGCGAGCTCGTCGCGGCAGCGGTCGCAGCGCGCGAGGTGCGCCTCGTACTCGCGCCGCTCGTCTGGGTCGAGCGCGTCGAGCGCGTAGGCCGCAGTCAGGTCGTGGAGGGCCGCGGTTCCCATGTCCTCTCTCCCGACTCTGGCTCCGCGAGCAGGTCGCGTAACCGGCCGAGGCCGCTGAACATCCTGGACTTGATCGTACCGATGGGCTGTCCCAGCCTCTCGGCTAGCTCCGACTGCGTGAAGCCGCCGTAGTACGCGAGCTCGAGCGCCTCGCGCTGCTGGTCGGGAAGCTGTCGCAGGGCCGCCTGCACGCGCTCGCGCTCGTAGCGCAGCCAGACGAGATCTTCGGCCGGCCCGTCGCCGGGATCGCCTGCAGCCTCGATCGGCTCCGCGCGGCGGCGTTCTTCGCGCCGGACGAGGTCGACCGCGCGCCGGTGCACGATGGTCAGCAACCAGGTGGAGGCCTTCGCACGCTCCGGCATGAACGTGTCGGCCCGGCGCCACGCACTCAGAAACGCCTCCTGCACCGCGTCCTCAGCGAGCGCGTCGTCGCGGAGGATGCGCAGGGCCAGCCCGTAGGCGACGCGCCCGAAGCGGTCGTACAGCTCCGCGAGCGCCTGCTCGTCGGAGCGCGCGATCAGTGCGATTACCGCCTCGTCGGACAGGTGGGCGAAGGCACGCGACATCGCGGAGACAGTCTTGCCCATCGCTCCTGATTCGCCTAGCGGGCGCCGGCGGTTCGGGCGAACCGGTCGGGCTCGTCGCGCGAATCACGCCGACACACGACGGCCACATCGACCGCAGACCCCGACCGGCCGTCGGAGGAAGGAGCGAAACGAACGATGCGCAAGCTCGCGTTCGTTCTTCTGGCGGCCGCAGGCGCTGCGGCGCTCGTCATCGGTCTTGCGACCCGGGGCTCGGGCCCCGCCGCGGCGACCGCGTCGAGCCACCGCGAAGCCCCACTGATCTCGGAGGATCCGACCGCCGACAACACCGACACCTACGCGTTCCGCAGTCCGGACAAGCCGGACACGGTGACGATCATCTCCAACTGGATCCCGGGTGAGGATCCCGCCGCCGGACCGAACTGGTACACGTTCTCACCGTCGGCGCGCTACGACGTCTACGCCGACAAGAACGGCGACGGCAAGCCTGACATCACCTGGCGCTTCCGGTTCAAGACCGGAGCGCCCGTCGCGTTCCTGGGGAACACGCAGCAGTCCTACACGGTCACGCGCGTCGAGAACGGGAAGTCGCGCGTCGTCGGTCGCGGTTTGCTGACACCTCCCGACAACATCGGCCCGCGTTCGACGCCCAACTACCACGCTCTCGCCATGGCGCAGATCCATCAGCTCGACGACGGAGCGACGGTCTTCGCCGGACAGCGTGACGACCCGTTCTTCGGCGACGTCGGCGCAGTGTTCGACCTCGTGGCGATCCGCAACGGCACCGGCGCATCCGGCGGCGGGAAAGACTTCCTGGCCGGCTACGCCGTGCACTCGATCGCGCTGCAGATTCCGCTCTCGCAGCTCGACAACGGCGGAAACCATGTCGTCGGCGTCTGGTCGGCGACCGATCGTCCGGTCGTGACGACGAAGCTCGCGAAGTGGCGTGGCCGCACCTTCCTCCAGAAGAAGGGCGTCTGGAAGCAGGTCTCACGCCTCGGCGAGCCGCTGATCAACGAGCTGCTCATCCCGACACAGCTGAAGGACAAGTGGAACGGAACGACGCCGGACAAGGACAAGCAGTTCGCGCAGTACTACCGGACTCCGATCCTGGCGAAGCTGCTGAATCAGCTGTACGGCGCGTTCGGGCCGTTCAAGGAAACCGATAGGCAGGACCTCGTCTCGATCCTGCTGACGGGTCTCCAGACTCCGAAGCTGAACTACACCGGGCCGACGATGGCCGATGAGATCCGCCTCAACCTGTCGATCGCGCCGACCGCGCCCGTTGGACAGGGAAATCGCCTCGGCGTGCTCGGCGGCGACCTGGCCGGCTATCCGAACGGCCGCCGGCTCGAGGACGACGTGATCGACATCTCGGAGCGGGCCGTCGGCGGCGTCCTGATCGGGCACAGCCTCCCGCTCGGAGACGGTGTCGACGCGAACGACGTGCCGTTCGCGACGTCGTTCCCGTACGAGGCCGATCCGTTCAGCGGCTATGCCGATACGAAGGGCAAGGACTACCCGACACACGGCTAGTCCGCAGCCGAAGAATCATCGGACGCAGAGGCCCGCCGACCGGCGGGCCTCTCTCGTTCTCCCGGACCGAACCGGTCCGCGGCCGACGCCGAATCAGGGCGACGTTTCGACCTTGGGGGGAGAAGGGAGCAGGCAAATGCCGGTACTCACTCTGAACGCGAGGTGGCCGTTCCTCTCGCTGACCCTGGCGGTCGGCGCCGCGGTGCTGCTGCTCGTGCTCCTACGCGGCGCGGCACCGGAGGCAGCGAAGGCCTCGAGCCACTCGGAGGCGCCGCTGATCAGTCAGGACCCGAGGGCTGACAACACCGACCTGTACGCGTTCGTCAGCCCGGACCGGCCGGACACGGTCACGCTCGTGGCCAACTACATCCCGCTCGAAGCGCCGGCCAGCGGTCCGAACTTCTACAGCTTCGACGACACCGTCGCCTACGACATCAACATCGACAACAACGGCGACTCCGTGACGGACCTCACGTACCGGTTCCGCTTCACGACACGGACGCGGAACCCGAACACGTTCCTCTACGACGTCGGGCCGATCAAGTCGCTCGACGACCCAAACTGGAGCAGGCCTCAGACTTACAGCGTCACGCTGATCAAGCACGGGCCGGGCAACTCCACGAGGTCGGAGGTGCTCGGCGAGAACGTGCCGACGCCGCCCGACAACGTCGGCCCACGCTCGACGCCGGACTACGGTGCGCTCGCCGACGCAGCCGTCACGAACCTGCCCGGCGGGATCAAGGTCTTTGCCGGTCAGCGGGACGATCCGTTCTACGTCGACCTCGGCTCGGTCTTCGACCTGGCGGGTCTGCGTCCGTTCAACCCATTCCACGCGATTCCGCTCACAGCGGGGCCGGGACGTGACGCACTGCGCAACTACAGCACGCACACGATCGCGATCCAGGTCCCGATCGACCAACTCACGACGTTCTCGAACAAGATCATCGGCGTCTACGCGAGCGCGAGCCGCCGGATGGTCCGGGTGCTTCGAAAGGACGGCACGAGTGACCACAACGGTCCGTTCGTGCAGGTCTCGCGCCTGGGCGAGCCGCTGATCAACGAGGCGGTCATCCCGCTCGGCCAGAAGGACTTCTGGAACCGGGTCGACCCCGAGGACGACAGCCAGTTCGTGCAGCACTACCGGAGCCCCGAGGTCTCGCGGCTCGAGAACGCGCTCTACGGGGCACCGCCGCAAGGTCACGTCGGCGGCGCGCTCATGCCGATCTCCGAGACCAACCGGGACGATCTGGTGGCGATTCTGCTGACCGGAGTGCAGGTGAGCCCCAGCTTCAACCTCAACTTCACCGGCCCGAGGAAAGCCGACTTGTTGCGGTTGAACACGTCGATCGCTCCGACCGCTCCCGTCGGCAAGGGGGACCGGCTCGGCGTCCTCGCAGGCGACCTCGCCGGCTTCCCGAACGGCAGGCGGCTCGAAGACGACGTCGTCGACATCGAGCTGAGGGCGTTCGCCGAGGGCTACGGCCCCTTCCTCCACGCCGTGCTCGGACTGCCCGACAAGACGCCGAACGACCTGCTCGGGGACGGCGTCGACACGAACGACAAGAACTTCCTCGACCACTTCCCGTACGTCGCCCCGCCGGCCGCGGGCTACGACGTGCCCTAACGATGACGCGACGAAGAATCGCACTGGGATCGGCGGCGGCGCTCATTGCCGCCGCTGCCCTCCTCCTCGGCGGCGTCCTGCGCGGGCCCGCTCCGGCGGACTCGAACGCCGCGCCCGCACGGATCGCGCCGGAATCACTGACGAGCGGCTTCTCGCCGGGCGGAACGACGGCACAGCTCGTAGAACGCCTGCAGACCGCGGCGCGGGCGGCGCCGCAGGACGTGAGTTCCCTCGACCTCCTTGGTCTCGCGTATCAGCAACGCGCTCGCGAGACCGGCGATCCTGCGTACTACACGAAGTCCGACGGCGTGCTGCGCCGCGCACTTTCCCTCCAGCCGAACGACCTGCTTGCGACGAGCGGGCTCGGCTCGCTGGCGCTCTCTCGTCACCGTTTTCGCGACGCGCTCGCCCTCGGACGCCGTGCGCACGCGATCTCACCTACGACAGCCCGCAACTACGGCGTCATCGGCGACGCGCTCGTCGAGCTCGGCCGCTACCGCGAGGCATTCGCGGCGTTCGACCGGATGGGGGCACTGAAGCCGAGCCTCGCTTCGTACGCCCGGATCGGGCACGCGCGCGAGTTGCTCGGCGACGTCCCCGGCGCGATCCAGGCGATGAGACTCGCGCTCGATGCTGCCGCCGGTGAGCCCGAAGCCGCCGCGTGGACCTCCGTGCAGCTCGGCAAGATCTTCTGGGCGACGGGGAGACTCGGCGCCGCCGGCGCGTTGTACCGCGCGGCGCTCGCCCGCTTCCCTGGCTATGTGTACGGCTTCGACGCGCTCGCGCAGGTCGAGGCGGCTCGCGGCTACCTCGGCCGCGCGATCGCGCTCGAGCAACGTGCCGTCGACGCCATTCCGCTCCCGCAGTTCGTCAGCGCGCTCGGCGACATGTACCGGCTTGCCGGGAACGAGCGGCAGGCGCGAAGGCAGTACGCGCTGATCGGAGTGATCCAGCGCCTGCTCGTTGCGAACGGCGTCAAGACCGACCTCGAAACCGCGCTCTTCGACATCGACCATGCCATCGGCCTGCGGCATGCGCTGGCGCTCGCACGGCTCGGGCATGCCGACAGGCCGTCGATCGACGGCGACGACGTTCTCGGCTGGGCGCTTGCACGCAACGGCCGCTGCGCGGAGGCGCTGCCCTGGTCCCGTCACGCGCTTCGACTCGGGACGCAGGACGCGCTCAAGTTCTTCCACCGCGGCGCGATCGAGCGCTGCCTCGGTCACGGCGAGGCGGCGCGTGCCTGGCTTCGCCGCGCGCTCGCGCTGAACCCGCATTTCTCGTTGC